>QQUG01000058.1 GCA_008501705.1 Flavobacterium sp. | reverse complement strand
TAATCATTGCACTTTCTATAGTAACGTCTTTTCCGGTCCCCATAGCCACCCCAACGTCGCTTTTAGCCAATGCTGGTGCATCGTTAATCCCATCACCCGCCATAGCAACTACTTTTCCGCTCTTTTGTAATTTTTCTACTTCTTTCAGTTTATCCTCTGGTAGCATTCCGGCTTTAAAATCTGCCAGGTTCAATTCTGATGCTACGGCTTGTGCTGTGTCCTGATTATCGCCAGTAAGCATTATCACATCAATACCTTTATCCTGAAGTGCTTTAATAGCTTGGGCACTTGTTTCTTTTATCTTATCGCCAATAACCACATAGCCAACAACAATATTATCTATTGCTAAATACGAAACTGTTTTACCTTGTTTTTGAAAGGTTTTGGCTTCATCCTTCATTGAAGAGCTAATATCTGCTTTGGCATACTCCATCATTTTAGGATTACCCAATGCTACATTTTTGCCTTCAATTTTAGCTTCAACTCCTTTTCCTGTAACAGCACTAAAATCTTCAGACTTTAGTATTTCAGCATTATGCTCTTTTCCGTATTTAACGGTCGCTTCTGCCAGAGGATGTTCACTATTTGTATTTAATGAAACGATGTATTGTAGCACCGCTTTTTCACTTAATGCATCGCTAAAAGCGCCAACAGTTTCTACGGTTGGTTTTCCTTCGGTGATTGTTCCTGTTTTATCAATAATGAGGGTGTCTACCGCGTTTAGTTTTTCCAGGGCTTCAGCATTTTTGATCAATACACCATTTTGAGCACCTTTTCCCACCCCCACCATCACAGACATCGGTGTGGCAAGTCCTAATGCACATGGACAGGCTATGATTAAAACTGCGATAGCATTCACCAACGCAAACACATAAGAGGGTTCCGGCCCCCAAATTGACCAAATAATAAAAGTGATCACTGAAATGACAACTACAATTGGCACAAAATAACCAGACACCTTATCGGCTAAGTTCTGAATAGGCGCACGACTTCTACTGGCATCATTCACCATATGAATGATCTGAGATAGCAAGGTGTCACTTCCTACTTTTTCGGCTTTCATTAAAAAGGCTTGATTCCCATTGATGGTTCCGCTACTTACGCTATCCCCTTCGTACTTGTTTACAGGAATTGGCTCACCGGTAATCATCGATTCGTCGATACTCGTATTTCCTTTTGTAATGACGCCGTCCACAGGAATTTTATCGCCTGGTTTTACCTTCAAATTATCGTTAAGCTCTATTTCGTCAATACCGACTTCAATTTCTTCACCATCCACAATTTTTATTGCTTTGTTGGGTGCTAATTTCAAAAGCTCTTTTACTGCCGAATTCGTTTTACTATGTGCACGAGCTTCTAATAATTGACCTAATAGCACCAAGGTTAGAATTACCGTTGCAGCCTCGAAATAAACATGAACAGCTCCGGAGTGTGCTTTGAATTGGGCTGGAAATACATCCGGGAAAAGCATCCCAATTACACTGAATACCCAGGCAACCCCGGCTCCTATCCCTATAAGTGTGAACATATTGAGATTCCACGTTTTAATACTTCTGTATGCTCGCTCGAAAAACATCCATGTAGCATAGAATACAACAGGAAGTGATAGGGCTAACTGAATCCAGTTCCAGGATTTTTGTTCCGCGATCTTATACAAGGGATTATTTGGAACCATTTCACTCATTGCAATTAGGAAAATCGGCAATGTGAATGCTGTGGCGATCCAAAACTTCTTTAATAGTTTTTTATAGGTCTTTTCTTCTGCCGAAAGATCGGGTTGCATGGGTACTAAATCCATCCCACAAATAGGACACGAACCTGCTTCATCTTTCACAATTTCCGGATGCATAGGACACGTCCATTGTTCTTTTGAAACTAATGATAGATTTTGTTCTTCCACCAGATCCATTCCACAAACAGGGCAATCACCAGGTTTATCATAGGTTTTGTCCCCTTCGCAATGCATAGGGCAATAAAATGTACCTGTGCCTTTGCCTTTGGGTTGTTCTTTCTTTTTTTCTTCTGAATGATGATGATGTTCTCCATGTTTATGAATACTGTATCTGCCACCATCCTTTTCTAAAGCTTCTTGAAAAGTCTTCATCGGAATATGCGAGTGCATTTCAATAGTAGCTTCAGCCTTATCTAAATCGACACTTGCATTGGATACTCCTTCCACTTTAGAGAGCGTTTCTTCCACGTGACTGCGACATCCGTTGCAAGTCATTCCGTGTATGTGATATGAATGTTTCATTTTTAAAAAATTAAGATTTATTAGGCTAAATTACAAGGACTTACATCGTAATACTTATCTAATTCTGGCCCATATTTACACAATTTCATCCAAGGATTTTCTGTCTCCATTATGTAAATTTTTATAATCTGTCATCGACATTCCCGTCACCTGCTTAAACTGTTTCGCTAAATGACTACTATTTTTATAGTTTAGACTATAGGCTATTTCTGAAAAATTGTACTGATTGAGTTGAACGTACTCTTTTGCTTTCTCTATTTTTAAGTTGATAAAATACTTTTCAAGTGTCATCCCTTCCGATCTACTAAACGTTTTACTCAACAACGCATAGTTTTTACCTAGGTCATCTGCCAACTTCGATAGTACTACTTCATTATCTCCTTTTTCCAGTTGTTGTATGAGTGCAATTTTAATTTTTTCAACTAATGCTTTCGAAGGGTCTTTAATGAGTTCAAAACCTAAATCATTCAACTCCTTTTCAAATTCCACATAATTATTATTTGGATTTTCCACCACTATGATCTTTCCAAGCTGAATAGATTCAACTTCAAAACCATTTGTATTCAACAGCTGTAAAACCGTGAGTTTACAACGATTACAAACCATGTTCTTTATAAAGAATGTATGTGTCATAGTTACTGAATTAAATAATTAATGATCGTACTCTGCACATAGTAGGTCCTTATAGATTCTATTTGGTTCATTTGAAATTTTAGTTGCAATTCTTGAATATCCAAAACATCATTGAAATCAATAATTCCGGTTTCGTAGCTTTTCACTAGAATATCTTCTGCATCTTTTGCTTGCTTTAAGTTTTTGGCTTGAGTAGCATAACTTATTCTTGCCGAAATTCGGTCGTTAATAGCCTGGTCTAAAAGGGTTTCCAACGTATTTAAACGATCTTGCTTTTGAGCTGTAATTTCCTGCTGCTGAAATTCATTTTGTTTGGTTTGGGATTTATATTTCCTATTGAAAATTGGTATAGAAACTGAAACCATTGGCATTACAATATCTTTTCCATTGTCACTGAAATCCATATTTGGTCTTTCCGCCACATTGATATAATCTAAACCGAAACCAATCATAGGACTGCTTTCTTTCTGATTCAACAATTCTGACTGCTCAACTGATCGATAGAGTTTATCGTATTTCAGCAATTCAGGATGTAATGCTAAATTTTCAGAAGCGATTTCAAAGTCTTCTGAAGGTATTATCAAACTATCCACTAGCATAACCGTAACATCATTTTCCCTATTCAATAGGTTATTAAATTTGGTTTGTTCGGCTAAAAATTGTTGTTGCAACACTTCTTTTAGTTGTTGCATTTCATTTTGACGCATTTGCAATCGTAATACATCTACTGCAGATGCCTTACCCACCTCAACAGATGTTAGGGCCAGTGTCTCGTAGGTTGCTAAAAGATTGATATTTTCGGTTAAAACTTCTTGTTTCGCCTTGTTTGCGTACAAATTGTAATAGGATTGTGATACCGAAGCCATTAATTTACGCTTTGCGATCACAATGTCTTCGAACTTAGCCTCCGCCAATGAACTCACATAATTTTCTCTCGACGTAATGGTTCCAAACCATGGTAACATTTGTTTAGCCGATACCTTAAAACGTTGCGCCCCTGTTCGGGTTTCAGGCTCACTTACAAAATAGCCTAAACCTAATTCGGTATTAGGCAGTGTATTTACCTCGTTCACTTTCTCGGAAGCGACTTTGTATTGAAGCTCAAACTTTTGAATCTCAGGATTGTTCTCTAAGGCTTCATTAATTAAAGTCTCTAATTGCTGAGCGTTTCCTTTGAAAACAAAGCATAAGGCGCAAATAATAAAGACTATTCGCATATGTGATTTTATCTGTTTCATTTTGTAGTTCTTTTTAGTTGAACTTCCGCTTTCCAACTGTACAATACCGGTACAACAAACAAGGTGATTAAGGCAATGAGCATTCCACCAAAACTCGGTATTGCCATTGGTATCATAATATCGCTACCTCGTCCTGTGGAAGTAAGTATTGGTAACAATGCTAAAATCGTAGTGGCTGTAGTCATTAAACAGGGTCTAATACGTTTTTCACCTGCTTCTACAACCGATGCTCTAACTTGTTTTTTGCTCTCTGGAGTGTTTCGATCAAAAGTTTGCGTTAAGTAAGTTGCCATAACTACACCATCATCGGTGGCAATTCCGAAAAGTGCAATAAACCCAACCCAAACCGCAACACTCAAATTAATTGGGTGCATCTGGAATAGATCGCGTAGATTTTCACCAAAGAAGTTGAAGTTTAAGAACCATCCTTGTCCATAGAGCCATATCATTAAAAATCCACCTGCAAATGCAACTGCAATACCTGTAAATACCATTAATGATGTTCCAACGGAACGGAATTGGAAATACAGAATCAAGAAAATGATGGCCAATGCTAAAGGCACAACAACCGATAAGGTTTTTTCTGCTCTTAATTGATTTTCATAAGTTCCGGTGAATTGATAATTAATGCCTTTTGGTACAACTAATTCGCCACTATCTATCTTTTGTTGAATTAAGGCTTGTGCATTTTCAACCACACTGACTTCTGCAAAACCATCCATTTTATCAAATAACACATAACCTTCTAAAAAGGTGTCTTCGCTCTTAATTACCTGGGGACCTTGTTCGTATCTTATGGTTGCTAATTCGCTTAAAGGCACAGGACTGCCTTTTTCAACCGGAATATAGATCTGTTTTAAATCGGTTGGATTTGCTCGTAATTCTCTTGGATAGCGCACACGCACTCCATAACGTTCGCGGCCTTCAACAGTTTGTGTCAAGACCATTCCACCTACGGCGACCTTTAATACGTTCTGTACATCATCAATGGAAATACCATAACGTGCTATTTTCTCTCTGTCAATATCAATGAGCAGATAAGGTTTACCTACGATACGGTCTGCAAAGACCGCTTCATCTTTTACGCCTTCAGCTTGTTTTAAAATGGCCTCTAATTGTACACCAAACGCTTCTATCTGTTTTAGATCCTGACCCTTTACCTTGATTCCCATGGGAGCACGCATTCCTGTTTGAAGCATCACCAATCGGGTTTCTATAGGTTGAAGTTTCGGTGCTGAAGTGACACCTGGTAGTTTAGTGACACTTACGATTTCATTCCATATATCGTCTGGTGACTGTATTTCTGGTCGCCAATTACGGTAGAACTCTCCATTGTCATCTTCGATCAGTTGAAACCTACTGACCTTACGCAAAGTGACATTTTCGGAGTTATTCGGATTTGCAATGAAACTACCATCTTTTAATTCATACAAGCCATCATCATTTACTTTGTAGCGTTGACGTTGCCCATTTTCATTCAGCATAAATTCTGGTTTATACTGAATAATGTTTTCGTACATAGATAAAGGTGCCGGGTCTAGAGCAGATTCTGTCCGACCTGCTTTTCCCACCACTGTTTCAATCTCCGGAATACTGGCAACAGCCATATCCAATTGCTGCAATACCCGTTTATTCTCTTCTATACCAGCATGGGGCATTGATGTTGGCATTAGTAAAAATGAACCTTCATTTAAAGATGGCATAAATTCTTTACCCGTGTTTCTCATTATGAAAAACCCTGCGATCACAATGGCTGTAGGTATGGATAAAAACAGTAGTTTATTGGCTAAACACCACCTTAAAATACGAGTGTAATACTTAATGAATAATGAGAAAACACCCAATAAACCGAAGCAAATAATACTTACAAAAATGAGATTCCAGAATATACTTTTATCTACGCCTAAGGGTCGCCAATATTCGGCTAACAGGAATACGATTGCTGATGCTGAAATAATGATATTAATAAGGTTAGATTCCTTATCGGTTATCTTACTTTGAAGATTCAGTAGTGCAGTGATTCCAAAAGCTATCAATATCAACCCCAACCAATACCCATAGATAATTGCAGCGATACCTAAAGCTATTAAAACACCATTTAAAACATATTTAAAAGTATTTTTTAGTCTTTTCTTTCGGAATAAGAATGCAGCAAACGGTGGTATTAAAAATAATGCTACAATAATGGATGCTGTTAATGCGAAAGTCTTTGTGAATGCTAATGGCCTAAACAGTTTTCCTTCTGCTCCGATCATCGTAAACACCGGTATGAAACTGATAATCGTGGTCATTACTGCGGTAACGATTGCACCGGAGACTTCGGCTGTTGCGTTATAGACTACTGTATTTATGGATTGTGTTCCATCATCTTCATCTAAATGCCTAATGATGTTTTCTGAAAGTATGACGCCAACATCGACCATGGTCCCAATAGCAATAGCAATACCAGATAAAGCAACAATATTGGCATCTACACCAAAGAGTTTCATGGCTATGAACACCATTAAAACAGCTACTGGTAAAAGCCCTGAAATCAAGACAGAAGCCCTAAGATTAAATACCATAATGATTATTACCAGTATGGTTATAAGAATCTCCAAAGTCAACGCTTCATTTAGCGTACCTAATGTTTCTTGTATCAGCTCTGTTCTATCGTAAAATGGCACTATAGTTAATTGCGACGTTCTGCCATCTGCTAATACTTTTGAAGGTAATCCCGCACTTAATTCGGTTATTTTCTCTTTTACATTATTGATTACTTCCATTGGATTTGCACCATAACGCGCCACTACCACAGCACCAACAACTTCTGCACCTTCCTTATCTAATAAACCTCTCCTGGTTGATGGGCCGAGTGAAACTTTACCAATGTCTTTTATCTTAATAGCAGTAAAATCTTCCGAAACGACAACGGCATTTTCGATGTCTGAAATTGATTTCACATATCCCAGGCCACGAACTAAATATTCTGCTTGGTTTATTTCCAATGTTTGTGCGCCAATGTCCCGGTTGCTTTCCTTTACAGCTTTCACAATGTGATTCAGCCCAATATTATACTGACGCATTAATTCTGGGTCCACATCTACTTGGTATTCCTGAACATGACCACCAATGGATGCTACTTCAGAAACACCACTTGCAGAAGACAGGGCGTATTTTACATAATAATCTTGAACACTTCGTAGTTCCTGTAAATCCCAACCACCGGTAACATTTCCATCTTCATCGCGACCTTCAAGAGTGTACCAAAATATTTGACCTAATCCCGTAGCATCAGGTCCCAACGCAGGATTTACTCCATCGGGTAATAGACCACTAGGTAAGGAATTGAGTTTTTCGAGAATACGACTTCTGCTCCAATAGAACTCTATATCTTCTTCAAAAATGATGTAGATGCTAGAAAAGCCAAACATAGAAGAACTACGAATGGTTTTTACTCCTGGTATTCCTAACAGAGACGTTGTTAATGGATAGGTAATTTGATCCTCTATATCCTGTGGTGAACGACCATCCCATTTGGTGAAAACAATTTGCTGGTTTTCGCCTATGTCAGGAATGGCATCTACTGCAACCGGATCATTAGGTAGAAATCCAATATCCCAGTTGAAAGGTGCATTTACTGTTCCCCATCCTACAAATAGAACGAGTAGCAGAACTGCAACGAGTTTATTCTCTATTAAGAATTTGATGCTCTTATTTAACATTGACTTGATTAATAAAACAATTAGACATAAGTGCTAAGAAAACACCGGATACCTGTCTACAGACAGGAACGCGATAAATTATCCTAACGACATTGCAGTCATAGGATAAAATAGTCTACTGTTTAAAAATCAAATTAAATAGGATTCGTCGATCTTGTAGATCTGCTTGACGACGAGTGGTGGTTTGTATCTCTCGAAAGAAATTACATTTTTATCTTCTCCCTGAAAAAGGTTTATATAAGAATAAATATAGGAAGTTAAGAATACTTGTTGCTCAAAGGAAATATGGTCAATCGATATCTTTAATTCATCTTGACCCTGGATAAAAACCTGCTCATCATCACAGCAATTTTTCTTCGTAATGGAACAACCCTCGATTGAGGATTTATCCATCTCCATTCCACATCCATCAACTTTTTTAAAGATAGCAGTATCTATAAGAGTATCTCCGCAATAATGCATATTGACGGTAAACGACATTGTAGAAAAAAGTACTACAAACGCCATAAACAATGATAATACTCTATGGAATAATTGTTTCATGCTAATTACAAAGTTACAAAAAAACAATAATGAAAATTTTGTTTAACAATTGTTTATAAAAGCTACCTACGCTTTTTTAGATATATTGATTTCAGAAGATAAAGAAGATATAGTGCTTTGAAAATGGTATTTCGACATGTTTATGGGTAGGGTAATCCGAAACTTAGCTGTTTATTACGTAAATAGGCAAACTCTCGCTTTAGGTCCAACTGTAGATAATAATAATACATTCTTATTTATATATTAATTAGTATTTTACCGAAATCGATATACAGAGCACAAGCAAAGTTGCGTTACTTGAGTATGTTAATAACGTATTATCCCAAATTGAAAAACGAAATTGAAGAAAACCGTACATAAAACCTACATTGGTACCATGGTTACTGTAGTGATCCTGGTAACCATCTACCTTGCATACACAGGCTATACGTATTATCAGACTCCACTGGAAGAACGATTCTACCACCCTCAGCATGATTGGTTCAAGCCAAGTGGTGCCTATGGCCATGGTCTGGGTATTATAGGAACTCTTATGATATTGTTTGGTGTAAGCATCTATATAGCCAGAAAACGCTATAATTTCATGGCAAAGTTTCTCCGTCTCAAATACTTACTCGAATTTCATATTTTCCTTTGTACGCTCGGCCCTATCATGGTGCTGTTCCATACTGCCTTTAAATTTGGCGGAATCGTCTCGGTGGCCTTCTGGAGTATGGTAGCCGTCGTACTTAGTGGTGTTATTGGCCGGTTTATTTACATTCAGATCCCCAGAACCATCGAAGGTAGAGAACTTAGTCTTCAGGAGGTGAAGGGTATGAAAACAGACCTTTCGGAAGTATTAAGTGAAAAATTTAAACTCGACCTTCCTACTATACAGTTCTTTATACGTTTTACCCAAAATGACGAAGATTCGAGTGAAAAAGTATCCTTATCAGAGTTAAAGAAAGCATTGCAAAAAAGTAAATTACCAAAGGGTCAGAGAAAATCAATACTGAAACTTTTAAAGAACGAAAGAACACTTAGCCGAAAGATAGGTCGCCTGCAAACCATGCAAAAACTTTTTAAATACTGGCACGTGGCACATTTACCCTTTGCGCTGATCATGCTGGTAATTGTAATTATTCATGTTGCCGTCACCCTGGCATTTGGATATAAATGGATCTTTTAATGGAAATCCTTATAGAAAATATCATAGTTTATGGCGCCGTATTTATCTTCTGTGCTGCTATCGTATACTTTTATCTTCGGAAATTAAAGAAGAATACGCTGGAGACAGAAAAGAAAGTTGCCATCGCCAAAGAGGAAGGATTGTTCGAGCCGGTATCGCTTCACCCATATATCGATCTTAATACTTGCATAGGCAGTGCAGCCTGTGTTTCAGAATGTCCCGAAAAAGATATTATTGGTATTGCAAATGGGAAAGCTACACTAATTAACTCTTCCAATTGCGTTGGTCATGGTGCTTGTTTCCATGCCTGCCCGGTGGAAGCCATTTCGCTTCGAATGGGGACCGAGACCAGGGGTGTGGATCTGCCGCATGTGAATCAGAATTTCGAAACCAATATCCGTGGTATCTACATCGCTGGAGAACTTGGAGGTATGGGGCTTATTCGAAACAGCGTAGAACAGGGTCAGCAGGCTATCGATAGTATTGTAAAAAGTAAAAAACCAAACCAGAGTGGCGTAACCGATGTGATTATTATTGGCGCAGGTCCGGCAGGAATCTCCGCAACCCTGGCATGCAAGAAGCACAAATTAACCAGCCTTACGCTGGAACAAGACTCCCTGGGAGGAACTGTATATACGTTTCCACGCTCGAAAATAGTTATGACATCTCCAATGAACTTACCGCTATATGGTAAGGTGAAATTGTATGATACCTCTAAAGATGAGCTACTTAACTTATGGAATGAAGTTATAGCCGAACACGATATAGAGATCAAAGAAAATTGCAAGGTAGTGGATATCATACCCCAGGCAGACGACACCTTTAAAGTGGTAACCGCAAATGGTGATGAATTTATTAGCAATAATGTGCTCATCTCTATCGGTAGACGTGGAAGCCCCAGGAAACTTAATATTCCGGGAGAAGAATCACAAAAAGTGGCCTATAGATTACTCGAACCTGAACGCATTTCGGGTAAGGAAATCGTAGTAGTTGGTGGTGGCGACTCTGCTATAGAGGCTGCGCTCTTACTCATGGACAACAATAATGTGCGACAACTGGTTAGAACCGACACTCTTACGCGATGTAAACCAAAAAATCGCGAGCGAATAACCAAGGCGAACGAACAAGGAAAGGTAAATCTTATGTTTTCATCCAACCTGGTCTCTATTAGCGATTCCCACTGTATGATCAAAACAGACGGAGACGAAATTGTCCAGCAAGTTAAAAATGACCTGGTGTATATTTTCGCAGGAGGGATACTGCCAACCGCCTTTTTAGAGAAGCCGGGAATTAAAATAACCAAGCGTTTTGGTTATATTATGAAAAAACATGGTTAACTTTAAGTAGGGTAATTTTAAAGTTAACTGTTTATAACAAAAGAAGGGACCTTAAACGACGTCGGTTCTTTTAACAAAAACAAATTAAACTGGAAATATATGGTTTGAGAAACCGGATAATCCATATCATATTTCCCATCTTACTAGCTGTAACAAATAGTTATGGCCAGATATCTCCCGGGGATCTCACAACGGCGCATTCCAACCTGGAAGGATTAACCAACTGTACGATGTGCCATGATATAGGGAAGAAGGTCTCTAATGTGAAATGCCTTGAATGCCATAAGGAAATTCAATCATTGCTCACTAATAATAAGGGATATCATGCAAGTTCCGGAGTAAGGAACAAGGATTGTTTCGAATGTCATAGCGAACACCACGGACGCAAGTTCGATATGGTTCGTTTTGATGAAAACAAATTTAATCACAACCTAACGGGCTATGTGCTGGAAGGAAAACACACCGAAGTGGATTGCAAGCAGTGCCATATGCCCGATAATATCGCTAATAGCGATATCAGAAAACGTAGTGGAACTTTTTTAGGACTGGATGATGCTTGTTTGTCCTGCCACGACGATTTCCATCAAAATACATTACCCAACGATTGCCTTAGCTGTCACAACATGGATGCTTTCAAACCAGTACTGAATTTCGATCACAATAAGACCGACTATCCGCTAAAAGGAGAGCACCTAAATGTGGACTGCGCGGAATGTCATAAGATAACTACCAGAAACGGCGTGAAATTCCAGGAATTCGGGGATATTCCTTTTGCAGATTGCAAGGCCTGTCACAGCGATCCTCACAACAATCAATTAAAAGGTAATTGTAAAGAATGTCATACCGAAACATCCTTTTCAAATTTTATTGGGCAAGGTCGGTTTAATCATAACATAACTAATTTCAACTTGAAAGGGCAGCATAAAAACATTGATTGCTTTAGTTGTCATGACAGAAGTAGTGATCCCCTGGCGGTTTTTCAAGACAATTTGAATATTGCAGAAAATAATTGTGTGGCCTGTCACGAAGATCAACATGACGGCAAGTACGGTACCGATTGTGCCAAGTGCCATGTAGAATCCAGTTTCCTTTCACTAAAAGACATGGATTTCTTCGATCACTCCATTACCGACTATCCCCTGCAAGGACAACACCTGGAAGTGGATTGCAAGCAATGTCATGTGGAGCGTTTTTCCACCCCTATAGATTTCTCGGCATGTAATAAATGTCATAATGATTATCACCAGGGAGAATTTGCAGACAATGGAATAAGTCCGGATTGTGTGGAATGTCATTCCCTGGAAAACGGATTCGAATTCAGTCTATACACCATTGAACAACACCAAACTTCCTCTTTTCCTTTGGATGGTGCACATATGGCTACTCCGTGTTTTGCCTGTCACATCAGTGAAGAGGACGATCGATGGACCTTTGTGGATCTTGGATCAAGCTGTGTGGATTGTCACGAGGATTTTCATGAGAGTTATATAAGTGCCAACTACTACCCCAACCAGGATTGTACTACATGCCATGTAAATGATGCCTGGAGCCTTGTTTCTTTCGATCATAATATAACTAACTGGCCCCTGGAAGGGAAGCATTTGGAAGTAGATTGCCGATCGTGTCATTTCGAAACTTCTGAAAATGAAATAATTATATCTCAAAAATTTACTAACTTAGAGAATCAATGTGCATCCTGCCATGAAAATGTGCATGATGAGCTGTTTGCCATAGATGGAATAACGGATTGCAACATATGCCATGTTACGGATAGTTGGTTTCCGAAAAAGTTCGACCATAACAGTACGGCCTTCCCATTGAAAGGACGTCATGCCGAAATTGATTGTGCACTTTGCCATGAAATTCGTGACGAGAATGGAGAAACCACCATTCTGTATAAATTAAACAAACTGGAATGTATCGATTGTCATTTACAATAATATTGCTGTTCGCACTTCCACCATTGCTCGCGCAATCGCCTCATGGCAACGATCTTAAGATCGACTGTGGGCAATGCCACAATCCTAATGGATGGCAGATCGATTACGAAACATTACAGTTTGATCATAATTCTACTAATTTTGAACTTGAAGGCTCCCACAGCACAGCCGATTGTAAAGCTTGTCATACAGACCTAACATTCAAGAATACCACTACAGACTGTATGTCGTGTCACCTGGATGTGCACAGTCAATCTGTTGGAAACGACTGTATGCGCTGTCACAATTCGGAAAGCTGGCTGGTATTTAACATCCCGGAACTTCACGAACAAAACGGATTTCCGCTTATTGGAGCCCATACCAACCTTAGCTGTATAGAATGCCATAGTAACGAAAGCTCACTCATCTTCAACCCGATTGGGAACGAATGTATTGAATGTCACCGCGATGATTATATGGCAACTACCAATCCCAATCACGCTCTTTCAGGCTTCTCCACAGACTGTCTCGAGTGTCACAGTCCGTTAAGTATCGGGTGGGATTCAGATGGTATAAATCATGATTTCTTTCCACTCACCCAGGGACATGATATACAGGATTGCAGCCGGTGCCATGATGTGACCAATTTTTCAAACATCTCCGACGACTGCTTCTCCTGTCATATGGACGATTATGCTCAAACTACTAATCCCAATCACCAGGCAGCAAATTTCTCAACAGACTGTAACGAATGTCATACAACTGCGCCTGGATGGATGCCGGCTATCCTGAATCACGATTTCTTCCCGCTTACCCTTGGGCACGATATACAGGATTGTAACGAGTGTCATATCAATGGAAATTTCAATAATACGCCTACTGATTGCTTCGCTTGCCATTCAGACGATTACAATGCTACCTCCGACCCCGACCACCAGGCGGCGAATTTCCCAACAGATTGTGTGATCTGTCATAATACCAATCCGGGGTGGATGCCTGCAACCGTTAATCATGGTTTCTTCCCATTAACACTGGGCCACGATATCCAGGATTGTAACGAATGTCATATAAATGGAAACTTCACTAATACCCCCACAGATTGTTTTGCCTGTCATGCCGATGATTACAATGCCACTACCAATCCGGATCACCAGGCAGCAAATTTCCCTACAGATTGTGCTACCTGCCATTCTACCAACCCGGGATGGATGCCTGCCGTCCTAAACCATGACTTCTTCCCGTTAACGCTGGGGCATGATATCCAGGAGTGCGCCTCCTGCCATATCAATGGTAATTACACCACAACCCCTACCGATTGTTTTGAATGCCATATGGACGACTACAACGCTACTACTAATCCAAACCATTCAGCAGCACAATTCCCCACAGATTGTGTAACATGTCATACCACTAATCCCGGATGGATGCCGGCAACTTTCAACCACGACTCTATGTATTTCCCGATCTATTCCGGAGCACATGAAGGAGAGTGGAATCAATGTATAGACTGTCATATCAATTCAAGTAATTATGCAGTTTTCACTTGTGTAACCTGTCATACCCAAATCGATATGGACGATGAACATGATGAAGTATCGGGTTATGTGTACGAAAGCAATGCCTGTTTTGCCTGTCACCCAAATCCTTAATATCGAGGGCAAAGATTTATGAAATTTAAACACGCATACATATTTTTATCGTTGCTGATTACGTCGGTGGTTTTAGCGCAGGACAAATCCATTAACGGAACCGTTTCCTTTGTGACTTCAAACAATGTTTACGTAAAATTTGACGATACCAGGGATATTGAGATTGGTAAGAGTTTACAATTGGCTGGAACCGATTGCCTAAAAGTTACAGATAAGTCTTCTACCTCAGTTGTTTCAATTGTTTTAAACAATTGTGCTGTAAAGACCGGAGATGTGGTTACCTATGTAATGGTTGTAACAAAGCCGGAACCGGGCACTGAACCTACAGTTACAGAGCCCGATGAGGAAATACTGCCCGCTGAGGTTATAGTACCCACTACTTTGGACACTAAGAAAGAATCCATCTATACCGAGAATATTCGTGGCCGGGTCTCTCTAGCCAGTTATAATACTTTTTCAGAGCTCCGGGAGGATCGCCATCAGTTTAGGACACGATTTTCCATGAACGCCAATCATCTGGGCGATTCGAAATTCTCTATAGAATCTTACCTTACTTATCGAAACATTATCACGCCAGCCGACAGCAGGTACAACGGTAGAACGAATATCTTCAATATATACAATCTCAATCTGCGGTATGACGCTACCCCTTCCCTATCTGTCACGGCCGGGAGAAAGATAAACCAAAAGGCATCTACGGTGGGTGCGATAGACGGATTGCAGGTTGAGAAATATTTCGGGGATTTTTATGTAGGTGCCATGGGCGGTTATCGGCCGGATTTCGAGGATTACGGCTTTAATTCGGATCTGTTGCAATATGGTGGCTATGTGGGTGTACAAACAAATACTAAAGAATTCTATAGCGAAACTACCCTTGGTGCGATGGAACAAACCAATTCCGGAGCAACAGATCGTCGCTATATATTCTTACAACATTTTAGTACCATAGCTTCAGATTTAAGTTTATTTGGATCGGCAGAGATGGATATCTTCGGAAATACAGGTAATGAGACCAGATTAACCAATCTTTATCTTTCGGCTCGATATAGAATAAGCAGGGCAGCTAATATTATGGTTTCCTACGACTCCCGAAAACGAATTATATACTACGAAACCTTTCAGACAGAAATTGAACAACTGCTTAATGACGACCTGGCAAGACAAGGAATAAGAACACGTATTAATGTTAGGCCCGCTAAGATCTTATGGTTAGGATTAAGCTATAGCAGGCGATTTAGAAGCGACAATCAAAACAAATCGGATAATTTTTATGCGTACGCCACGGTATCCAGAATTCCCACGATCGGCGGCAGAATAAATGTTTCATATAATATGAACTCTTCTAACTATCTTAGCAGTAATATCTACTCAATTCGATATTCGAGAGAGTTTTTTGAGAATAAATTGGGTACAGAAGTCTATTTTAGAAGAGCCGATTATAGCTACGATTACAATATTGACGACCAGGGCTTGAATTACATAGGAGCTACCTTGAATTACCGCATCTCAAGGACCTGGCAACTAAGTTTTTCGGGAGAGTTATCACAGGCTGATGTTGAGAATAACTATCGCTTTTATACGCGATTAACAAAACGATTTTACAGTAAAAAGAAAAAATAATTATGAAAAAATCTAAGCTTATACTAATTACTATGTGCGCAGCCTTTGTAATATCCTGCAATAGTAAACCCAAGGTGATCACCGCGCAGACAGAAGCAGATACAAATGAGAATGTGAGTGGAATTTTTTCTGAAGGAAATGAGGGAAACCAACCTGCGAATTCTCAATTGGGAACATCCTTTACCGAAGACCTTCACAAGGTAGTTGTAAAGGAAATACTTCCTGCCACCAAGTATGTTTATTTAAAGGTAACCGAGGGAGGAGAAGAATTCTGGATCGCAGCCAGGAAGCAGGAGATAGAATTAGGAAGCACCTATTTCTACAGGAATGGATTACTGAAAACAAATTTCGAAAGTAAAGAATACAACCGGGTCTTCGACAGGATCTTTCTAGTTTCCAGCCTCGTGGCAGAGGATCACGGTAACAACACAGGGACTTTGTCTGCAGATTTCACATCGGAAGCGGAACAAACCCTTCAGAAAGAAAATATACCAACACATACCGAAGAGGTTATTCAGCATAAAGGAAGCATTAAAATTGCCGAGTTGGTAGCCAATCCTACAGCCTACGAAGGCAAAACCGTCCAAATCACCGGGAAATGTGTGAAGATCAACCCTAATATTATGAAACGAAATTGGATCCATTTGCAAGACGGGAGTAAAAACGATTTCGACCTGGTTATTACCTCCAATACCTTTGTTCCTGAAGGCAAAACTGTTACCATGCGAGCAAAAGTAGTTTTAAATAAAGATTTTGGTGCGGGCTACCGATATGATCTGATCCTTGAAGATGGGGTTGTGATCGAATAGTCTCATTAAGATATTATCGGGAATTTTCGTTTACGGATATAGGCTAAAATACTAATAAGCACGATACAACTTACCACAATATACACCCATTGCGGGATAGGAATTGGATCCCCGGTGGCATAAGAATGAAGCCCAGACAAATAATAATTTACACCATAGTAGGTCATAATAACCGATGCAAGACCGAAGATCGTAGCCAGATTATAGGCAAACAGGCCTCTTAATTTCGGGATCAATCTCATGTGTAGAATAAAGGCATAGACCAGAATGGTCACTAGCGCCCAGGTTTCTTTCGCATCCCAACCCCAGTAACGACCCCAGGATTCGTTCGCCCAAACGCCGCCCAAATAAGTTCCTACACTTACCATAAAAAGTCCGCCTATTAAAGTTAGCTCACTGATATAGGTCATTTCCTGTACGATGCGCTTCACTCTATCCTTATTCTTTCGTGTAATGAAGATGAGTAAAATGAGATTGATCAATCCAATGATCGCTCCCAGCATAAGAAAGCCATAACTTCCAGCTTCCAGGGAGACGTGGATGGTTAACCAATACGACTTCAATACAGGCACTAAAGGTGTTATTTCCGGATCTAAAAAACTTAAAGTAGACACAAAAAGTATGGTCCCTGCCAGCACCATGGTAGCTGCTAGCCCTCCAAAGGATTTACGAGTAAACAGTACACCCGCAAGTGTGGAAGTCCAGGCAATATAGATCATAGATTCGTACCCATTACTCCAGGGTGCCCTACCCGAGACATACCATCGCATTCCCAGCCCTATGGTGTGCAAAATAAAGCCTAAGGCTATTAGAGAGAACAAGATCCAGTATACTTTTTTTAGTTTTAAGTTTGGTTTGAAAACCGAGAGGAACAAGAAGAATAGAAGGAAAAGACCTAATATCATATAGAATCCGGCAAGACGAGTAAAGACATTCATCTGGTTGAGACGAATTTCGGTGTTAATCTTAGCTTCGGAAGGCATAATTGGACCTCCTTTAGCTTGCTGAAAAGACTTTAATTCTCCAAGTAGGTGGCCGGCATGTTCAAAGTTACCGGTGTTAGTGGCTTGCTTAAGCGCGGTTCCATAGGCATTGAAAAAATTATCGGCAATAGTGGAATGATTATGGCCATCATCTACCGAATGGTTATGATTGTTATAGGCCTGCCAGGTATTATTGGGGTCGTTTGGAGTGGGTACGATCTTAAGCAGACTACCGGAAAATAACATACTCATGATATTTAGTCGCTCATCAATTTTCATGAGATCCTTGGCATACACTCCACGGTCTATCGGTTCTAATGCATATACTCTTCTTACCTCATCCCTGAGTTTATACTCCCCTTTTTCATTGAAAAAATCCTTGTAAGAGGCATAATTACCGTTCACATTCAATAATTTCTGAACGTTCTTATGCTTACCTAGTTTAATCATTTTTACATCATACCAGTCCTGCTTATTTACGAACATTCCTAGTACGACCTGGTCTGCAGTTAAACCATCCCAGTTATCCTTACGGGAAACTTTTCGCATAACTTCTCTGGAAAGGGTATGCATGGGTTTCATTCTACCCTTGAAATCCTGAACCACCACTTTGCTGAAGGCTTCGGCATGCTCTTTAGATACTGCTTTAGATTTATAGGCCTGTCCGTAAGAATTGTACCCTAAAGACAATAGCAACAGCAAAATGAATGTTCCGCGTTTTGCTCTCAGTTTTTTTATTTTACGAATAACTTCATGAAAGCGGGTGTTTTTACTAAAGAAGGTGAGTATCATACCCAGGGTGAGCAAGGCATAACCAATATATGATATCAAAGTACCCCAGAAATCACTGTTTACACTTAAATAGGTGCCCTTCTCGTCCCTGTCGAAAGAAGACTGAAAAAACCGATAACCGCTATAATTAAGGATATTATTCATATAAATACGGTAATCCATATTCACATTTTCCGCCGGATCGATGAGGGTAACCTCACTGGCATAAGAGGAAGCGCTGTTGGTTCCCGGATATTTCTCCATAATAAAATCGTTCAGTTTAATAGCGAAAGGAACATTTACTTCCTTTGCGCCGTAAGCCGATTTTACTATAAGCCCATCAAAGTTCAGCGTCACCGGGTTTCCCGGTAAGCCGCGGTTTCCGTATACCAGGGCCTCTTGCGTTACACCGTCTACAGAAACGTTTAAAGCCACGGCGGTAACGCTTTCATTTTTAACCTTAGGATCTTCGCTTACCATCTCGAGTGAGGCTTTTGGTTCAAATTCTGAAAAGACAAAATTGTTTGTTCCATCCGAGTATAAAGCGCGTAAAGCCAACGAATTAAACTCACCGTTAAAAACGATCGTATCCCGTTGCTGGGTCGCCATAACTGTCTGTACGAGAGGCTGGTCGTAATTGATCTGGAGCTGATCGTTTATAAATCTAAGGTTTACCGCACCCACAATTAGTTGATCTTTAAAATTGAAAAGCATTTCTCCAATACGGTGGGTACTCCCCTTTTCGATCAAATATTCTTCCCTGCCACGGGGGCCGGCTACCACAAGTTTAGCCACCGGCACTCCTCCATCTAAATTGGTTATAAGCTTTTGCTTTGGGTTTGGGATAAAATCGGTTACATCGATGGTAATTAAACTACCGTCTATTAAATAGGATTCGTTAAAGTTATTATTCCCTAGACTCGCAAAAAGTACGGGTTCGTCGAAACTGTAAGTAGTGCCATTTTTCAGCACATCGAATTTTAAATAGGTCTCTGAAGATAAAAAACTGGAGGCCCGGTCATTCTCCCGGATATGCATAACCCCCTCAAATCCAAAATATCTTGTTACGCCAGCTCCAATTATTATGATGATAATAGCAGCATGAAACATTAAAACTGCCCATTTACGCATGGGTATCATTCGGTATCTGAATATATTAACAAGAATAGTAAGGCCGAATAAAACCAGTAAAAGTTCAAACCACCAGGCCTTGAAAATTACCTTCTGTGCAGCACTTGTTCCATAATCATTCTCGATAAAAGTAGCGATTCCGATCGCGGCCGCAAACAGGATAAAATACACTCCGGCTGCTTTCGTATCGAAAAATGGAAGGAGTAATTTTTTGATCTTTGGAAAGATTTTTTTCATGATAGGAGTGATATTCACTCAAATTTAGTTTAAAAATTCAATTGCGGCTGTTTAAATCACCTCCGTACCGCTCAACTTATGCTTTTAAATTATGCAATAATTCTTAAATAGAACACTTCAGAAGGAAAATACCCTAAGTGAAATATTAAAACTTTGAAATTTTAATTCAGAAATAATTTTCCATCCATGAAAACTACTAATTATCAATATTATAGGTTTTCGTAGATACGTCCACGGAAAAGTCATTATATCTTCGTTGGGAAGCAAAGGATTTAATTATGAAAAACATTGTACTCGTATTGAGCGTAATATTTATATCGATGGGCGCATCTGCCCAAAGTACAAAATTACTGGTGACAGATCTTATGGCCAGCAAGCAAACTGCCAATATGAATGTTGAAAGCATTCACTATCAGCCTGCCAATGTTAAATCGGCCAATCAGCGTAATTCCGGCACCGTAAATATGATCTATATTGTGGAAAAGAGGATGGATGGCAGGTCTGCAAAAATTGAAGATGCCGCGAGACGAGGACGGGTTTTCGGTTCAATGGAAATATGGATGAAGAACCACAGTGGACAGATTGTAAAATACAAATTGAACAATGCATATTTTCTGAATTACAAGGCCATGTATGTTAATGGTAAACCGCCAATGGAGGAGTTCGCGGTTATATACCAGTCCCGAACCAAAATATAACCTACAAAAAACCCGGAAGTTGATTCCGGGTTTTTAATGAAATATTACTGCTTAATAAATTTCCCTGAAGCTGATAAGGTGCCTTTGGTGAATAACGATAACACGTACATCCCCGAAGAGAGCCTATCTACTCGCAGGCGATTATTTTCAATTTCATAGAACTTTTCAGAAACAATTCTCCCCGATATATCGGAAATACGAATAGTATAATCTGTGAAATTTACGCCATGGGTATTTAAGACATCATCGACTGGATTGGGGTACAACTGAAACATCTCTTCTTTAAAATCCGCTACGGCCAGCGGTGCCGGCGGAAGCGGAATTAAACCACCACCTAAGGGAGAAACGGCATATAGGCCAAAGGCAGGCCCATTAGAATTTTGGGACGGGTCGAAGAAGCCGGAGGCCAGTACTGTAACGGCTATTCCTTCCAGGCCCAGAGATTCCAGCGCGGCTATATAGGCTGCCAGTGGCTGGGTTCCGGACTCGTTCCGAAGTTCGATGGTATAATTATCGGAAGGGAATTCAAAATACCCCTGATATTCCGAATACGCAATATTGTCTACGATCTGCCCCAGTCCTACTTCGGTCTCGTATGCGTCCATAACAGGTGCATCTGTAGACCCCTGGTAGATGAGCACATCCACCTTTAAAGGGTCCATGGAAGTTTCCCTTGCCATATCGAAAACGTGCAGATCGAAAGGAGGAGCGGGATTGTATCCGCTGGCACTTTCAATTCCGCCTGCAATAATCACATAGGTCTCATTTTCGGTTAAGGTAAAAGTTTCGGTATAAAAGGCGTCGGAGGCACTTACACTATCATCTGGTGCCACTCCAACAATTAAGGGAACCCCGGCCGGGAGATCGGTAAAGGGAGACGCAGTCCTGAAATTCACATTATCCAGGGTAAGCATTCCGTTTACATATACATCGACGGTGGCCGTTAGAGCATCCGCCGAATTGTGGATCACCTGCACCCGTGCAGATTGCGAAAAACCCACGACAGACACGATCACCAAACTCAAGAGGGAGAGCTGTTTTTTCATAGAATTTATTTTTTGCGGTCGATAAGAGTGATCTATGGGGTACTCGTAAAGTTATGTATTTCAGAATAAAACAAAAAACCCGGGGAGAACCCCGGGCTATTACTGCTTAATCGTAGAAGCTTACACCTCCTGTGGAAATATCGTACATCGCGCCAACGATCTTTATACTACCTTCCTTCTCCATATCCCGAAGTATCACACTCTGATTTCGGATATTTTCAATAGCCATTTCAACATTGACCTTGGCCACCTCATCTACAAACTTCAGGTTTGAAGAATTACGTTTAGATTTGTCCTCTGGCTCCTTTACTGCGTAAACGGCAGGTTCTATTTTATTTATAAGAGTAGTTAGATTCCCCATGCGGGCATGGTCGCAGGCTCCTTTTACAGCTCCACAACTGGTGTGCCCTAAAACTACCAGAAGTTTGGTTCCTGCCAATTTACAGGCAAATTCCATACTTCCCAGAATATCCTGGTTGATAAAATTACCGGCTATTCTTATACTGAAAATGTCACCTAATCCCTGGTCGAAAACCAGTTCGGCCGACACCCGAGAATCTATACAACTTAAAATAGTTGCAAAAGGGAACTGACCCTCTGCAGTCTCGTTAACTTGTTGTAGTAAATTTCGGTTTGCTTTCAGGTTATTCTGAAATCTTTCATTTCCTTCCCTCAAAAACTGTAGCGCTTTATCGGGAGTCATAGTTGCTTGTGTTTCTTTTGTATGTGCTTTCATAGTGTTTTTTTTACGTTGTTTTAGGTCTTAGTTTAAAAAATTGAATGTAGCTCGGTGGATTTTCCACCTCACCCCTTTCGGAGATTATTTTTATAGTGATATTTCGATTTTTGGCTTTTTCTGAAAAGTCTTCGAGGATCTCCACGATATCGTTATCCAGATAACGTGTTTTTCTTACATCCAGCTCAAGATAGGTATCCTCGGGCAGATTATCAAGCTCCTTTAAAATTGCACCTTTATTGAAGAATGTTACCTCTTCGGCGAGGGTCATTTTTATCTTATGTATCCCGTTACTTTTATCCTCTATGTGTAGAAAATGTGAGTTCTGGTAGCTTTTCAGAAGTATGACAACAATCCCCACGGCCAGTCCCAGCCCGATGCCAATGAGCAGATCGGTAAATATAATCCCCGTAACCGTAACCGTGAAAGGAACAAATTGCTTCCAACCTAGCTCATACATTTTCTGAAACAATGCAGGTTTGGCCAATTTATATCCCACGACCAGTAAAATAGCCGCTAGAACAGAAAGCGGAATTTTATTGAGTAGTTTAGGAATGATAATGATAGAGATCAACAGGAAGAATCCGTGTATAATGGCTGAAGCCTTCGTCTTTCCTCCAGACTGAATATTTGCCGAACTCCGTACGATCACTTGTGTAATTGGTAGGCCGCCAATAAGTCCTGATAATATATTTCCTGTTCCCTGTGCGAGTAATTCCCTGTTGGTGGGTGTTACCCTTTTTTCAGGATCCAGCTTATCGGTAGCTTCTACGCATAATAAGGTTTCCAGACTGGCCACAAGGGCAATAGTGAATGCCACAACCCAAATCTGGGGGTTTAAGATCTCCGAAAAATTAGGGAAGGTGAACTGCGCCAGAAAGGAACTGGCATCTTCAGGAGCCGGTACGCTCACGAGATTATCGGAAGCAATTCCAATGTTGGTTCCATCGGTAACCACAAAGTATATAATTCCGAAGATAACAGCTACTAACGGACCTTGGATTAAAGAAAAGATCTTTGCCTTATTAGACAATGCCTTTTCCCATAGGATCAATATTCCAAGGCCTACCAGCGCCACTAATGTGGATCCGGGGCTGATATACTTAACTGCCTGTATAAGGCCGGAGAAGGTATTTTCACCATCAGCCTGAAGAAAAGCAAAATTTCCTTCAGGATCTGCATCGTATCCAAAGAAATGTGGGATCTGTTTTAAAATGATGATTATCCCTATACCGGTTAGCATCCCTTTAATAACCGATGACGGAAAATAATAGCCAATTACCCCGGCTTTCAAAATGCCGAAGATCAATTGAATTACTCCTCCCAGCACGACAGCCAAAAGGAAATTCTCAAAACTACCCAGAGTAGCGATAGCAGCTAGAACAATGGCGGCCAATCCCGCTGCCGGACCGCTCACTCCAATTTGTGAACCACTAAGTGATCCTACCACAATTCCTCCAATGATCCCTGCTATAAGACCTGAGAACAGCGGCGCTCCACTAGCCAGGGCGATCCCTAAACAAAGTGGAAGTGCAACGAAAAATACGACTATACTGGCGGGTAAGTCGCTCTTTAAATTTTTGAACATAGTTATAGATTTTTCTTCGGAAAGCTCCGAAGATGAGTTAATTTATTCGCTCGCTGATAAACTAACTCCTATGTTCCGGGGGTGGATAATTTACTTGTATATGAAATTCTGAAATATCATCCAGATAATGAAGATCTAAATTCTGTTGAAGGGATAGAAACGCACTTTCCATTCCGTTGAATCGCTCAAAGAAAACCTGCTTCTCTTCCAGGTCTTTGAGGTTCTTTAACTTATTGTCTTGTTTATGCTCCTCTTCGACCGGATTAAGTACGATCAAGTCTACCCGATCATCATCAATAAACGGGATCACTGCTGGAGCGAAGAGTGAGAAAATCACCAGGACAGTTAATATGTACTGAGAGAGCTGTTTCATGGTTTCGGGGCACGAAAATATGAAATAGATACCATTTTATTAAAACTGTTTAACAATATTTTATCAAAGTGAAACAGATTTTCAATCAGTCAGATTGCGGGATGGTGATAGCTTGCAGAGCGCCATTGATCCCCCATTTTATTCCGAAAAGTGTAACGAGATCATCTGTTTCTTCAAAATTATTTCCGAAGCTACCCGTGAGGAAGATATCATTGATAAGCTGATACCGGATCGTACCCACAGAACGATAGCCTTCCATATCGCCACTTCTATTGATATATTCGTAGGCCACACTAAGTTTGTCGAATTCCAACTCGCCCTTCAGGCCCAGATCGAAGGCGTTAAATCGGTCATCGGCAGTAGCTGGAATGACTCCCCGGCTGGTATCGTCCAGATAGCGAACAAAGCCATACACATTAAAGTAGTCCCTGTTGGTTTTTTTCTTGTCGAGGAAAGATGACAAAGTGAGGGTGCTCCATATCCCGAATCTCCCGGCGGTGTTGTCGTTAAAAGTGTTTCCGAAGAATCTCTGGTTATAGGCGGCTGCAAGGTCGATCGCAAACAAAGGCTTTCTACTAGTGATCTCCTTAAAAGTTTCATCTAGGTCCTTGGCTGTGAAATCGTCTTCTTTCCGCTTCTTTTCCCTGAACGCATTCAAACCGGCCTCATACCACTCCATAGCAGCGTTAAATTGGGCGGTCGAATCGTAATCCCGTGGATCGGGAGGGCAATAACATGCAAGTCTATATTCTTTGATCGCAGCACGGTATTTTTTTATTTCCTCATCGGTCGCTCCCACTTCAGGTCTTGTGGGTTCCGGTTTATCACAAATCCCCTTATAGGTGCGCATAGCCTCCTGAAAGGCTGTTTCACTTCTGTAATTTTCCGGTTTCGGAATTTTGCATTCGGTATTGTATTGCTCCATATAATTGGCAGAATTATTAAGATACTTTTGTGCCTGTAACAAAGCATCTTTATAAGCTTTGATGTCGTCCTGCCGTTTTATTTCAAACAAGGTTGTTCTAACCCCAATACTGATATTGGTTATAGAATCGGCAGATTTCATATAGGCTGCCGAAACCGAGGCCAGACGTAATTTAGAAAAGAAATTTTGAGAGATACTACCGTCCTCCTTTGTTATTATGCCATAGTATTTTTCGGGAGTAACGTTGGTGTGACGTATCATCCAAAAAGGAGTTACTTCCACCGCAATATTCCCCAATACGCCATCTTCGGTGACATCCTGTAAAAGATCTAAGGCAAATGCGCGAGTTGAGTTAGGTCTTTGGATACTGGTGGGTGCTTCATCCAGGAGAATAAAAGCGGGCGTATTAGGAACTTCGAGATTGTCGAAAGAAATTTCCTTTCCCTTATTATCTCCATTATCATCCTGGGCATAGGAGAATTGAAGAAGGCATATGGCGAAAATGGTACAAACTTTTTTCATACAAATTCGATTCGTTTTGTGATTTCAACGCTGGAGATATCCGAATCATTAACGATCGCGTCCAGATTATTAAAGGGCTTCTCTCCTTGTGGTCCTCCATCCAGTGTATAGATGATATGTGTCATTTTTATCGCGTCCTGCACGGCAGAATCCGGTATGTTGGAGAAATTAAGCGATGTGTTGATTATAAGTGTTCTAAGAAATAACTTCCTGTTAATACCTGCTTTGGTGGCCGGGATATTTCCATTACTAGTATCCTCCGATTCGCATATGCGATTGTCTGCGGTAATGGTATCCAGATACACCCGGGTTTCGGCCGAACCGGTAGTGCCTACCTTTACATCTATCTTCACGTGTTTGGCACTGTCGTCCACTTTATACGTATCCATATATTCTTAATTTCTTGAGTGAACTAAAGTTAGGCTTTTAAAAAGTTTAATTAGATGATTTGGTGAAAATTCAGGGAAAATCCCCTTTTCTTCCACAATTATAATTTATTCATGATTTTTAAGTGAATTTCCTGTGCAGCTTACCGATTTTCACATAATTTTCACAAAGCACAAACATCATTCCTGTATATTTAGCCATTAAAAAATTTAAATTAGAATGAAACGTTTTCTCGTCGTAGCCTTAACGGTCTTAACCATTTCCTGCAATTCGGCTCAAACAAGGAGTATTCAAAAGATATCAACTCGCGTTGATTATGCCAATACCATTACTTCGGAAGAATTAAAAACTCATTTGTATACGTTTGCCGGGGATAAAATGGAAGGTCGAATGACAGGAACTGATGGGCAGAAATTAGCAGCCGAATATCTTCGAAATTTTTATATGGACCAGGGCATACAGTCTCCTATAGAAGAGAATAACTACTACCAGACCATTCCTGCCAGTTATCTGGGAAGAAGAATAAAAACAGATTCGGAGAATGTAGTTGCGTTCATTAAGGGTTCTGAAAAACCGGATGAAATTATAGTCTTATCGGCGCACTACGACCATGTAGGTATGCGAGAGAACGGTGATATTTATAACGGAGCGGATGACGATGGTAGTGGTACAGTTGCCTTGCTGGAGATCGCGGAGGCGTTTCAACAGGCGGTTCGTGATGGAAACGGCCCTAAACGATCAATATTATTCCTGCATGTTACGGGGGAAGAGATTGGTTTATACGGATCTAAATATTATACCGAAAATCCAATTTTCCCACTGGAAAACACAGTTTGTAATCTCAATACCGACATGATAGGGCGTATAGATCCCAACAAAACGGGTGGTGGGGACTATGTGTATTTAATTGGCAGTGATAAGCTCAGTCAGGACCTTCATGATGTCTCGGAAGCAGTTAATGACACATATATACAGCTCGAACTGGACTACAAATTTAATGATGAAAACGACCCGAATCGTTTTTACTACCGCAGCGACCATTATAATTTTGCAAAGAATAATATCCCCGTGATCTTTTATTTTAATGGGGTTCACGAGGATTATCACAAACCCACAGATACGCCGGATAAGATCGAATACGAACTATTAGCGAAAAGAGCCCGCCTGATATTTCAGACGGCTTGGGAAGTTGCAAACAGAGATAAAAGGATCACCGCCGATAAACTTGAAACGAAAGATTAGTTTGAAGGCTAATGTACTTTTGCAGTGTTATTTGGAAAATATTTGGCGGATCTTACTTCCTAAACAAAATGTTAATAGGATGGAATTTTGGAGCAAATTGTTTAGATTTTATTACATTGTCTAACTATT
This sequence comes from Flavobacterium sp., assembly GCA_008501705.1. GTDB lineage: Bacteria > Bacteroidota > Bacteroidia > Flavobacteriales > Flavobacteriaceae > Pukyongia. The sequence goes on along the minus strand of QQUG01000058.1, from coordinate 460 downwards.
TGTCTGGGAAAACTACAGTTTTCAACAATTAAATGAAATTTAAGACCTGATTGCAGTATGGCTGTGATTAGAGAATCATAATTTAGAGGTTATGTATTCTTAGAGCCCTTCTCCGGAAGGGCTCTTTTATTATAATAACCCTAATTCTTCCTTATAGATACTGAACTCAACTCAATTGACGAAACATTTAAATCACTTGTAAAACAACGGCTTCAAATTCAAAAGTTATATATATATAATAGATGCTGTATATATAATTGATATGTTCTTTTTTAGCATGCAAGTCTCCTCCTTTCTAGATTAGCCAAAATCAGTTTAAATCGTTTTAGCGAACTCGTGCTAATACTATAGGCCTTAGATATTGTATATATCGACAATTCATAGAGTTTGACATAAATCGGTTTACATAAATCGGGAAAAACAAGTTTATAAAAGATTTAAAATCAACAAGTTTAACCTC
>QQUG01000170.1 GCA_008501705.1 Flavobacterium sp. | reverse complement strand
TTTCTGAGTAATGCAGGAAGAACATGCGAATTCTTCAGATCGTAATTATCGTTGGGACCATATAAATTGGTTGGCATCACGCTAATGAAATTACACCCATACTGACGGTTATAATTCTCGCATAATTTTACCCCTGCTATTTTGGCGATAGCGTATGGCTCGTTAGTTTCTTCCAGGGGGCCGGTAAGCAGGTATTCTTCTTTCAGGGGTTGAGGTGCCAGTTTTGGATAGATACAGGATGAGGCAAGAAATAAAAGCTTCTTTACTCCATGACGGTAACTTTCATGGATCACATTGTTCTGCATCATCAGGTTATCATAGAGGAATTCGGCTCTATAGGTATTATTAGCTACTATTCCGCCTACTTTCGCAGCAGCCATGAATACAAATTCAGGTTTTTCTGCGGCGAAGAAAGCCCTCACCTGCTCCTGCTCCCGAAGATCCAATTGAGACGAAGTACGAACCACCAGATTCCTATAGCCACGTTCTTCCAAAAGTCGGTAAATGGCCGATCCCACCATTCCCATGTATCCAGCTATATATATTTTGGCATCCTTATTCATGTCGCTGTAAGGTATCGAATCCTCCTCCTTTAAGGTATTGGTCCTTTTTAAATAATGCCAGATCGCTGGCCATCATCTCCTCCACCAGTGCTTCAAGGTCGTATTTGGGTTCCCAGTTTAGTTTTTCTTTGCATTTGGAGGCATCCCCAATAAGCAGGTCTACTTCGGTAGGGCGGTGATAACGTGGGTCTATCTTTACAACTATACTGTCTTTGTCCAGTTGATACTCGGGATCTTCGCAGCTGGTTACCCTGGCAACCTCCTCGATTCCTTTCCCCTCAAACTTCAGGTCGATCCCTACCTCTTTAAATGCCATTTCAACGAGGTCCCGAACGGTAGTGGTGACACCGGTGGCGATCACAAAATCGTCCGGCTGCTCCTGTTGTAACATCAGCCACATAGCTTCCACATAATCCCTGGCATGGCCCCAGTCTCGCCTTGCGTCCAGGTTACCCAGATACAAGGTATCCTGCAATCCCAGAGCGATCCTGCTGGCAGCCCGGGTGATCTTTCGGGTAACAAAGGTTTCGCCTCGTATGGGAGATTCGTGATTAAAAAGAATACCGTTGCATGCAAACATATTGTAGGCCTCGCGATAGTTCACGGTGATCCAGTAAGCGTAGAGTTTGGCTACCCCGTATGGAGAACGCGGGTAGAAGGGTGTTTTTTCAGATTGGGGAGTTTCCTGTACCAGGCCGTATAATTCGGAAGTGGAAGCCTGGTAGATCCTGGTCTTTTCAACCAGGCCGAGCAATCGAACGGCCTCCAGGATACGAAGCGTACCAAGCCCATCTACATTGGCTGTATATTCGGGGGTTTCGAAACTCACTCTCACATGCGACATGGCACCCAGGTTATAGATCTCATCGGGTTGTACTTCCTGTATGATGCGCGTAATATTCATGGCATCGGAAAGGTCGCCATAATGCAGAAACAGTCTCACATCGTTGTTATGAGGATCCTGATAAAGGTGGTCTATGCGTTCGGTGTTAAAGGAGGAACTTCGCCGTTTGATCCCGTGGACCTCATAACCTTTTTGCAAGAGGAGCTCTGCCAGGTATGCTCCATCCTGCCCCGTGATTCCTGTTATTAGTGCTTTTTTCATCGCTTGACCTATTTAGGAGATTTTATAAAAGTATCGAATTCAATTAACAATACTCCTTGATTTTTTTCTTAGAGATTTGAAAACTTTCCCAAGCAAGTATTTATAAGACCTTAATTCCATAAAATTGATGAACTTTAATCTTGCCGCTTTATACGCTTTTATTTCCTTGGGGTCTTCACTAATTGCAATTATGCGATTATAGTGCTCTAGGATTTTCGACCATAAATATCGTTTATATTTTTTTCTGTATTCATCATGATTATACAATCTCAGGAATCGCTCTAAAGATATCTTTGAATTAGAAAGTAATGTACTGCCCTGCCAAATACCACTTGAATGGATCCTATAGGCGGACATAGATTCTTCCAGGTATGTCAGATTGCCATGGTTTGTCAATACGCAATCAAGCATGAAATCAGATGGTTTTTTCTTAAAAAAATCAAATTCTTTTTTTAGTGCATAAGTTCTAAATACTAAAGATGCGGTTGAATATGTACTATGTAATTCTTTGATAACAGCTTCCTGGTCATACGATTTTTTATGGTTCAGCTTAAAATATTGCTCAGAAATTATCAGGTCATTTTCATCAACACAAATTGAATTATGAAAACACCCTACAGAATTTGGATTTTCTTCCAAATATTTTATTTGTTTTTCCAATTTTTTGCTGTCGGTCCAATAATCATCCCCTTCACACATAGCAGTGTATTTTCCATTACAACTGTCATACACCTTTAAAGCGTTATCGCTAGGCCCTATATTTTCATTGTTCAAAAGAAGTTCTATTTTGGACGGATATTTAGATTTATACTCTTTTAGAATGGTCTGAGTTCCGTCTGTTGAACAATCATCCCCAATAATTAATTTGAATGAATGACTGGTTTCTTGAGTAAGGATACTATCTAATGCCTTTTTGATAAATCTAGCATGGTTGTATGTAACCATCCAAATTGAGATGAACGGATCTGTTGACTTTTGAACCATATAAAACTACTTGGATTTAGATTAAGTAATAGCTTTTTCCGCATACCCAAAACCTGTTTTACCAAATCCATTACCATTATAAAATAAATAAAACTTACTCTCGGTCGTGATAACATTAGGATACGCTATCATTTTACTGTCCCATCCATCCTCAGATATGGGAATTATGTTGGATTCTTTTCTTTTCCACTTGAAGCCATCAGTGCTTTCGGCGTAACCAATTCTGTATGAATTTTCCAAATTATTTCTATAATCAGATGAGCTTCTAACAGAAAACCACATTCCGTAATAATCACCCAGATTGAGGACAGATGCACTGGCAATTCCACCTTCGTTATCCTCTAAATTTATTGCTATTTTACCTGTTATGGTCCAATCTATAGCATTCTTAGAAGTAGCAATTTTTAAGTTATAGAAAGGTTCATATTTTGAATTTATTTTTTTCCAACCATTACAACTTAAATAATATGCTACATATTCACCATTCAATTGTATCACCTCGCAAGTCCCTGTAAAATATGGCTCTAGAGGACCCTGCCCGATAACGGGACCTTTGAACATTTTAGAAAAGGTCTTACCTCCATCTTTACTTATCGCTAATCCAATAGAATTACTAAAAGGAACTGTGTGCCTAGTTGTCCAACCAATATAATATAAGTACTTAAAACCATCCTTATTGATAATACAAGTTGGCATAATTCCAGAATCATCAAAAGTCCCCGGTTTACCTAATTCTAAAATCAGACTATCATGCACATATTCTATTTGTTGTGGGTTCTCTGAATTTACCTCAATAAAACTAGTTCCGCTCCTTCCGTCTTCATCACGGGTAGCATAATAAATTCTAAGCCGATTTGAAGAAATAATATCGACTACTGGTACCTGGCTATGTGTCTTGTTCCATAATTTTGAACCATCTACTTTATAAATACAGCCTTTTTTAATCCAATTATTCTTCATTATTAAAAAACATCTAAACTATTCTTACCTTCCAGTTTCTTTGCCGGATTTCCCAAATATACACCCCACTCTTCAGTTGTCTGTTTAGTAAGCGATGCTCCCATAGCTAATAATGTGCCTTTGGAGACATGACAGCCATCCCTGATGGTAGAGTTCACTCCAAAAAAACTATATGATTCGATTATGCAATGTCCGGACATAACTACATGAGATGTAAAAAAAACATGGTCCTTAATCTCACCATGATGCCCTATATGATTGCCGCTCCAAAGGATGACATTATTACCAATCCTGGTAAATGGTTGTATGGTATTGTCTTCAAGGATAAAACAATTTTCGCCTATTTCATTATCAAATACGGTTGCCTTAGAGCTTACGTATGAAATAAATTTATACCCTTTAGATTTTCCTTCATTATATATATCCGCGCGGAGTTGATTCATTTTTGTGCCTATCATTGGCGCAAATAAATTATACTCACTGGGTGAATAATCATCATTGATGTTGTCAAAAGGTACAACGGGTAAATTCTTAAATATTGGCGATTCCATGAATTTAGAATGCACAGTAAAAGCTACAACCTCGTGTTCCGAATCAGTAGATAAATAGTAATGCGCTAGTTCAGCCAAATCCCTTGTCCCAAATATTATAACTTTTGCCATTCTAATTATTTATATAAATAAACAGTGTACTCATACAAACCGTAATCATTTCGTATTACAAAATTTCGAGATAAGCTTTTTGTAAGAAAATCAATTAACGCATCAGTGGATAAATGATATAAATCTTCTCTTTCCCAATCCACGGCTTTCGACATAACATTAAATGCTATCCCCTTATCCACATGATTAAATATCTTAGTAATCACATTCGAAAAAAATGCCCACATTTCATCATTAGTTAGCTCTCGTTTCTCTGTAAATACCCCATTCAATATGGCATAATCGAAGTTATAAGGCACCGGAAATTTATCTTCCATTATATCAAAACAATAAAATGAATTTTTTGGAAATTTATCTTTGCACACTTTAATAAACTTCTCTGAAATATCTGACCCCTCGTAGTTTATGTGAGAATATAATTTATCATGATCATTTATATATTGAAGTAAATTAGCTGTACCACACCCGAAATCTAATAATCTCAATGGTTCCTTAGATTGTATTAAATCCAGCATTACACGATACCGGACCTTCATATCATCCTCATTCGGCCAGTCGACACCGCGATGTGTGTCGCCATACTTATCAAGACATGCTTCGTAATGTTCTGCGATATTTAAGTACTTTTTGGATTTCATATTTTATATAAGCTTATACTGTCGAATAAACTTATTTGATTCTTTTATATCATTAAACATAAGAACATCAATGATAGATAACCAAGGTACAAAACTAGTATGATACTGTTTATACTTAATATTTTCAGATTCTATAAATTGAAGCGTTAATCCTTTACTTTCAAAATCCTCTTTACTATAAAGTTCTTTTCCTCCAATTGGATTTATATAAATATCTGCTGCTTCTTTATTGACAATATGCTGTATTCTCTTTTCTTTTTCAAAGCTGATAGAATCGGAATGAGTTCCTGAACTATATTCAAATTTAACATCTAGTTTTAGATATTCACACACTAAAATAACACTATTTATTGCCAGTTCAGAGATTTTTACACTTGAGTCATTTAGAATAAAATTCTCTAATACAGGGAAGAAATTATCAAATTCATCCGCCTTTTTATATGCCAATTCAATTCGTCTTAAAAATCTCTCTTTTTCGTTGCTATCGAAAAATAAATCAACTTCATTTATTAACTTATTCTGACTAATATTTTTACAAGGAATGGAGAATAAGAATGCCGAGTCATTTATCAGAATATTATTCCGGTTAATCCATCCTTTTTTTATAAAATTTACATCGTCATAAAAAATGAATTTGTCCACCGCATGAATTAATTGAAAATATCCAATGTAAGGGAAAAAATACGGCTGCATTATCGCTAACTTCATAATGCTTCCAAGATAATGTCTATAATCTCCTTAACCGTTGTTTCGGACATCCCGTAATAAAGTGGCAAACATAAAATCCTTTGTGAAACGGATTCAGCAACCGGAGTATTTACAGAATGAACATATGGTACCTTATTTAAAGAAGGATAAAAATATCTTCTAGCGAAGATATTGTGGTTTTCAAGCGAGGAATTAACTTTGATTAAAATCTCCTCATTTTCGAAAATAACAGGAAAATAGGAAAAGTTTTTGCTGGTATGACTTCTCCATCTAGGCAGCTGAATTGAAGGTGTTGTTTGAAAAGCCTTTGTATATTTTAGTACTACTATTTCTCTTTCGGCTTTAATACGATCTATATAAGGTAACACCGCTAATCCCATAGCGGCCTGTAATTCACTCATTTTAGCATTTATACCAAGACCATAAAACTCTTCATGACCTTTATGTCCAAAATTATGATGATAAAAAAGTTTATCTAATAAGATTTTGTCATTTGTGAAAATGGCCCCACCTTCTCCGGTATGAAATAATTTTGTTGCGTGAAAGCTACATGTGCTTATATCGCCAAAATTGAATATTGAGTTGTTTTTATATTCAACATCGAAACAATGAGCAGCGTCATAAATCACCTTTAAATTGTACTTTGTAGCAATCGCTGAAATTGCTTCTATATTACAAGGATTACCGAAAACATGAGTGGCTAAAATTGCCGATGTGTTTTCTGTTATAGCAGCTTCAATTTTTGTTTCATCGATTGTTAAAAAATCTGGATTAATATCAACGAAAATAGGATTGCATCCTTCCCATACTATACTGGAAGTCGTTGCAACATAACTAAAAGGGGTTGTTATGACATCACCAATAATATTCAATGCTTTTATGGCTATTTGAAGGGGTAATGTGCCATTAGTCATGGCTACTATATTAGATACGGATAGCCGAGATTTTAATTTCTGCTCTAATTCTATTACCAATTCACCTCTATTGGTAATCCACCCTTTTTCCCAGGCACGATTTAATATAGCTTGATATTCTGATTGTGGAGGTAAAAATGTTTTCGTTACAGGGATCATAATGAATCCGTTTTATTTTCCCATGGGAATGACGATGCTATGGGATCCTTTTCTAAAAATTTACAAAATTTGAAGTAGTCTTCTTTCTTGGAAACATTTATCACTAATAATTTTTCTGGTCTGCTTCTAAAGTACTCACTTACATCATGAATATGCTTAGCGTAAAAATTCTTTAAAGATTCTTCATTATATAAATCTTCGTCAGGTGTGTCGTAAATAAATTTTTGTGCCTCGTACGCAAAACCTGTATATCTGTACGCGGCGTTTTTTAATTGGTTTGCATCGGGCGGGCCTTCGTCGTTAGCCCATAATTTTGAGTGATATGACGTAATAGATTCATACCATTGTTGAGGATTATCTCTAATAGTAAGTATAAACTTTGCATTTTTAAAATATTGATCAAGTGCAATATAAGTGTATGGCAATGAAAATGGAATGTCCTGAAACGCATCGGCACTATGACACAATTTTATAATACTTTTAAAATCTCGATTATACCAATTTTTTAAAAGTAACTCACCAGAAATTTGATCTCCTAATTTAAATTTTAAATCTTTCAGAGCCATTGCAAGCGAGGTTGTTCCTGTTTTACCTGTACCGATACAAAAAATCTTTTTTTTGTCCTTATTAAACATAATAATCATTAAATATACTGAATAATAAGGCTTCCTTATCTTTTACTTTTTGCATTAAACTATCCGTAAAATAATCATCCATCGACTTATTAGTGGGCGTGGATGTATTGTGTTTTCCTTCTTCCAAAATGAAACTCACTCTGTTTTTTGGATATTTATATTTTATTAGAAAATTATATAATTCTTCGTTTAAATTTGCTTGATCCAAAAAGTGAACAGGATACATGTCGTCCTTATATTTTTTAAATTCTAAATAGTCTTGATCAATATCAATTATGATATCAAATGGTCTTTTGAAATAAAATAACAGGAATTGACAAGAGGCTGGTCCAATATTTAGCTTACGACCAATTCTCGGATGATATTCCATTGGATTGAACTCATGGATTAAATTGACATATTGCTCAAAACTTAGATTAGGATAATTTGCAAATTTATTGTTCAGAATTTCCTCTTCCACCCATGGAGCTTTTTTCCAATCTCCATATTCGTACGAGCTTATATAATGCTCGAATAAATTTCGTTTTACACTAACAATTTGCTTACTCAAATGATTACTCGGAATTTGTGAACATACACCGTGTTCGTCTAATTTATTTCTTCTTGAATTGTTAGTTCTAATATTCGGCAACCACAAGTTTTCAAAGTAAGGTTTTCTTTGTAGCCGGCTCGCAATTAGAAGCTTATTTAGAATTGATTGACTTTGATGTACTCGTTTTAGTGTATTCCGTACAAATGTGCTCCCAGTCTTAGGAAAATTGATCACAACGAATTCATCAGTAATTATCATTGAATAGTTGTAATAGTTAATTTTGGTTGAATAACACCTTTAGTTCTAAGGTAAATATCACTATCGTTTCGTGTAGAAACTTCAAAATTTATTATATCGTCTATTCTTAATTGTGCTCTACTTGCCATATTTTCGACCACTCTAAGCACAATTGAATAAATACCAGTATTCAAATTTGGACTATGTGCAGTAAATACAATTTTTTGCTTTTTGTTAATAATATTTTTTACTGGTGAAGTTTCTAAATGTCCTGTTCCTAAATTGGTTACCAAAATTTCAGAATCATTCAATATAGCAATCGAAATATCAATTCGTTTGGTAGAATTACGTAGTAAAGTAAATTCGATCTCAATTTTTAAATCATCTGTCATTAAAATCTGTGATGACCCTTTGTTCAATCCAATCGAGTTTACTTCCGCAAATTCATTACCTCTATTTTCGAATTCTATAAAGTCCCTTACCTTTTGCTGTTGAGTTTTGGTATAAAATGAAACCGCATCATTTTGATTGCCACTAAACGAAATTAAGCCGTTGTCTAATACAATTGCCCTCGAACATAAATTTTTTACCGAGTCCATATTGTGACTAACAAAAAGTACTGTTCTTCCATCTCCTTGGCTAATATCCTGCATCTTGCCAATCGCCTTTTTCTGAAACTCAGCATCGCCTACGGCCAATACCTCATCTACCACCAGGATATCGGGTTCGAGGTGAGCGGCAACCGCAAATCCTAATCGTACCCGCATCCCACTGCTATAGCGCTTTACAGGAGTGTCTATATATAATTCACAACCCGAAAAATCGATGATCTCTTCTTCCTTGGCCTTTATCTCGCTTCTGGTCATTCCTAAAATTGCTCCATTGAGATAAATGTTTTCCCTTCCGGTGAGTTCAGGATGAAAACCGGTACCTACCTCCAGCAGGGAGGCGATCCTTCCTTTGGTTTTAATTACCCCTGTTGTAGGACTGGTTACCCTGGAAAGTATCTTTAAGAGGGTAGATTTTCCTGCGCCGTTCTTCCCAATGATACCTAATACCTCACCTTGTTCTACTTCAAAATTAATATCCCGTAGTGCCCATACATAATCTTCGGTTGCACGGATAGAGCGATCGTTTACCGCTCCTACCTTTAAATAGGGATCTTCCTTGCCCCGGATGCGATGCCAGAAACGGTTCAGGTCATGGGTAATGGTGCCTGTACCTACCAGACCAAGCCGGTATTGCTTGCTTATGTCTACGGCTTTTAAGATGATTTTACTCATAGCTTGGGGAATGATTCTTTTAAGTTATCGCATATTTCTTCCAGCTTCGAACTTTCCACTACATTTTGTTGCTTACTTATTAGTTTTTCAAGTTCTGCGGCACTTTGGGGCTGCTCAATATTAGTACCCGTGTAAGGTACTAAATCTACCGATAAAAAATAATCTTCAAACTTTACATTGTCCCCACTTAAGCGGTTGGAAAACCGAACCCAAACAGAAGGGATCCCGTAGGCATGTGAAATAATGATACCGTGCAAAGAGGAGCTGATCGTACTTTCACAGCTAAGTATATCATTGGTGGTAGCTTCCAGGTCGTCACTTAACAAGTTGATCACTTTAATCCCGGGGCTGTTCTTATACCAGCGGGCCACAGTGTCGTAGTCTGTATAATGCGGGATGATCCCTATTTTATGGGTTTTGGCTACTACGGGTTTATAGAAACGTGGTAAAAGTAGCGCCGGATCGCCATATACCTCCGGGCATTCAAAGCCAAGTTGGATTACACGTTCCCTGGTTTTCGGACCCCGTACAGCGCAAAAAGTGGCTTTGCCAAACACATCGTTTTTCGAAATGATCCCCGTTCCCCAAACATAAGATCGGCCATCGGCATAGCTCATTATACTACCAATGGCAAGCAAGTGCCTGGGCTTAAATAGTCTTTTCCGGCTTTTGGGGGCATTATAATAGACCGTAGTACGACCACTCAACTTTTCAACGATATATTTAGATAACAGATCGCCGTAGTTTTCGTACACCTTATTCTCGAAGATCTTCGAGGACCAGTAAAATAACGGTATTGGTTTATTGCTCATGATCTTAGAACGAAAAATTTGTGTTCATTATTTACCTCTCCTTGTAACATTGGTTTTCCTTCTCTTCGAATAACTGCTGCATCTGTACAAGCAACATTTACTACTACACAGTATCTATAAAACTCTTTTCGGTTCTATTAAAAATGATAAGACCGATAAAGAATATTATGATACAGATGGCCAGGGTGTATAAAAAACTATTTAGATTGTATGTGCCTGTATCCAGCAACATATACCTAAATCCTTCGATAATCTGGGTCAAGGGATTATATTCTACAAAGTCTGCCACCGCGGCCGGGAATTTAGAACGTGCCTCCGATACCGGATAGGGCACTGCAGACATATACATAAGCAATGAAGTTGCAAAGCCTACAAGTACCGTAAGATCCCTGTATTTAGTGGTCATTGCAGTGATGATCATACCCAGTCCCAGCCCCAGCATAGCCATCATTAAAATATATACAGGGAACAACCAAATATTGCCATTTATTCCAATATCGGCCCCCTGGTTGAGGTAATACAGATAAAACCCCAGGAAAATTAAAAGTTGAATAAAGAATTTCAGCAAATTGGAAATGGTAATAGAAAGAGGCATGATCACTCTTGGGAAGTACACTTTACCAAAAATGCTCTGATTGCTTCTGAAGGTATTTGAAGTCCCCGTTAGGCAAATCTTAAAATAATTCCAGGCTGTGATCCCCGCCAGGTTGAACAAAAAGGGTGGGATGCCCCCGGTTTGTATATTTCCCAAATTATTGAATACCAAGGTAAATATTACAGATGTGAACAAGGGTTGGATAAGAAACCACAATGGCCCCAGTATGGTTTGTTTGTAGGCTGTGGTAATATCTCGCTTTACAAAAAGAATGAGCAGGTCCCGGTAACGCCAGATCTCCTTGAAATTCAGATCGATCATTTTGCGTTTTGCCGTGATCTCGTATAACCAACTCTCCTCTTTTTTAGTCATGCTGAATAAAATTTTTCCAGGTTAATTCCAGTCCATCTCTAACCGAATATTTTGGATCGTACTGCATCTGTTTCCTGGCTTTATCAATATTGGCAAGCGAATCTCTTACATCCCCTTGTCTGGGAGGCCCGTAATTGGCCTTTACTGTTTTTCCTGAGATCTGCTGCAGGTCTTCCCACAGTGTATTTAAGCTAATACGTTCGCCAAACGCTACATTATAAACCTGGTTCACGGCAGTTTCAGAAGCAAAGAAAGCCCGAATATTCGCCTGCACCGCATTGTCCACATAGGTGAAATCGCGTGTCTGCTCGCCATCCCCGTTAATTGTGGGAGGAACCCCATCTTTTAATGCCTGCATAAATAAGGGAATAACTGCTGCATATGCTCCTTTAGGGCTCTGTTTGGGGCCAAAGACATTAAAGTATCTAAGTCCGATGGTCTGTATACCATAGGTCTTTCCGAAGACATCTGCATATAACTCATTTACCAGCTTGGTGACCGCATAAGGGGACAACGGTTTCCCAATAACATCTTCCACTTTTGGCAGGGACTTGCTGTCCCCGTAGGTAGAACTGGAAGCCGCATATACCAGCCTATTAACGGTTTCACTTTCTTTCTGAGCCACCAGCATGTTTAGGAATCCGTTGATGTTTACATTGTTGGATGTAATGGGATCGTTGATGGACCTGGGCACCGAACCCAGAGCCGCCTGGTGAGACACATAGTCGATCCCCTTCATAGCCTTTTTACAGGTATCCAAATCCCGAATATCACCTTCCATGAATTCGAAATTTGGGTGAGATTCAAATTCGGTGAGGTTATAAGAAAATCCGGTTGCAAGGTTGTCCAGTACTCTAACCTTAGCGGCTCCATGTTTCAGTAAATAGCCCACGAGATTAGAACCAATGAATCCGGCTCCGCCTGTTACCAGGAAATTGTACTGACTTAGATCTTTTGTATGATATATATTATTTGGCAACGCGTTTATATTTTATGGCTTTATGCTATTATTATTCATTTTTAAAGGATTAACTGTTCCCCATCTATTACATTTTTCCAAACATTGGGATCTGTTCGATTTATTCTTTTTCCTTACAAATTCTCACATTACATCATTCGACCCGCCCAAAGTGACCTTCAATTTGTAGTTTACGGGACCCTGAGGCTCCCGAAGGGTCAACTCTCGAGACACTTGCCTTTTGACAAGCCCTCAGTGACCTTCAATTTGTAGTTTACGGGACCCTGAGGCTCCCGAAGGGTCACCTCGAGACACTTGCCTTTTGACAAGCCCTCAGTGACCTTCAATTTGTAGTTTATGGGACCCTGAGGCTCCCGAAGGGTCAACTCTAACCCCTAACTACTAACTACTAACTACTAACTACTAACATCTACAACCTCCCATCGGTTTTATCCTTATTGTAAAATGCTTTTACATCGAAGATCACCGATGGAGTAGCCGAATACTTTTCGATATCAAAATCGTTAAAGGCAGTATGCGAAACGGTTAACACTATGGCATCGTAATTCGATTGCAATTGTTCTACTTTACCATAAACTTCAATTCCGAATTCCTTTTTTACTTCTGAAGGATCTGCCCAGGGATCGAATACATCCACATTGAGGTTGTATTTATTGAGTTCCTCAACTACATCGATCACTTTGGAATTCCTGATGTCGGGACAATTCTCCTTAAAGGTGATACCCAGAACGAGGACATTTCCGTTCTTCACCTTACAGTCCTTTTTTATCATGAGTTTCACCACTTCACTGGCTACATATTGCCCCATGCCATCATTCATCCGTCTACCTGCTAAGATGATCTCGGGATTGTATCCTTCTTCCATGGCTTTCTGGGCCAGGTAATATGGGTCTACGCCTATACAATGTCCGCCCACCAGACCCGGGGTGAACTTTAGGAAATTCCATTTGGTTCCTGCAGCTTCCAAAACATCCTGCGTGTCTATATCCAATAACCTGAAGATCTTAGACAATTCATTCACAAAAGCGATATTGATATCGCGTTGTGAGTTCTCTATCACCTTCGCTGCTTCGGCTACCTTTATTGAAGGTGCCAGATGGGTACCGGCAGTGATCACCGAGGCATAAAGTTTATCTATATAAGTAGCTGCTTCTTTGGTAGAACCACTGGTTACTTTTAATATCTTGGTTACGGTATGTTCTTTATCTCCCGGGTTGATACGTTCCGGTGAATAACCGGCGTAGAAATCCTGGTTGAATTTGAGTCCGGAGACTTCTTCCAGTATAGGTACGCAAATATCTTCTGTCACTCCGGGATACACGGTAGATTCGTAAATGACCACATCACCCGTTTTTAAAATTCGCCCTACGGTTTCACTGGCCTTTTGTAAAGGAGTGAGCACTGGTTGATTGTATTTGTTGGTAGGGGTGGGAACTGTAACGATGAATACCGAAGCTGCTTTCAAATCATCAGGATTGGCGCTTACCTTGAGTCCTGTATTTCCTGAAAGAGATAATACCTCGTCTAATTCGTCTTTGGATACTTCCAGGGTATGGTCCTCTCCTTTATTAAGTTCTGAGACGCGGTTTTCGTTGATGTCGAAACCGACAATTGGATATTTCTTTGCAAATGCGACAGCCAGGGGCAGTCCAACATAACCTAAACCAATGATCGCAATAGTAGGATTTTCTTTCATTTTTAATTTCATACAGAAGCCAGTATATATTTAATATCCTTTAAAAGGCTCCAGTTCTTTATATATTGTTTATTTATTTCCACTTTATCAGGCCAGATCACATTGTCGTTGTAATCCTGCGGATCTTCCTGCGCCAGCAACAGCCTGTCTTCATCTTTATATTTTATAGTAGCCGGTCCTGTAAGGCCCGGTCTAATACTTAAAACTATACGGTCTTCCCCGCTTAGTAAATCGGCATAGCCAGGAACATCGGGCCGGGGACCTACCCAACTCATATCTCCTATAAGAATATTGTATAATTGGGGCAGTTCATCCAACTTAGTTTTCCTGAGCCAGTTGCCAAAAACTGTTTTATTTTCTGTGATCTCCCTAATGCTTTCGTGCTGCAGGCCTTTAAGCGTTCTTATTTTATATAGACGAAATGGCCTGGCATTTTTTCCTATGCGTATCTGACTAAACAGGCCATTCATCCCGGTACTAACTCTAGCTATGCAAATTAAAATTCCCATTGGTATAATAACAACTGGGAGAATTATCAAACAAAGCAGGACATCAAATATCCTTTTATAAACTTGTTGCGAGCTTGTGAGCATAGGAACATACGTAACTGATAAAATCATAGGAGGCACACAGCAGGTTTACTTTCGTTTAAAGAATTTTTTTAGACGATTAATAAATCCGGGTTTCCTGGTGTTTTCATGATAACCGTTGCTGTATGATCCATAGCCATAGCCATAGCCATAACCGTAGCCATAACCGTAGCCATATCCATATTTTGCTTTTTGTTCGTAAAAGTTCATCACCAGGCTAATATTAGCTATCTCGCCTTTCTTATATTTATCGTTCACAAAATTGAACATGCCTTTCTTCGTATAATTTTGCCGAACCACATATAGGGTCGCATCTGCATAGGTCATTAATTCGAGGGAATCTGCCACTAACCCAACAGGAGGTGAGTCTAAAACAATATAGTCGTAGTCCTGTTTAAGAGTATCTATTAAGGAGTCCATTCTTTCTGTCATCAACAATTCGGAGGGGTTAGGCGGTATGGGCCCCGAAGTGATGATATCGAGATTCTCTAACTGGGTTTTCTGAATGACATCCTTAAGGCTGGATTCATCAATCAGGTAATTCACCACCCCGATATTGTTGTTGATATTAAAATCTCCAAAGATCTTTGGCTTCCGAAGGTCTAATCCTACCAGGATGGTCTTCTTCTCACTTAGTGCAAAGACCGAGGCTATATTAATAGAACAAAAGGTTTTTCCTTCCCCACTTACCGAGGAAGTTACGAGGACCGTTTTAGCACCGGTAATTCCTCGTTTTCTGTAAATAAACTGTAAACTGGATCGAAGGGCCCTGAACGATTCGGCTACCGCAGATTTTGGCTGCTCCAATACGGCCAGGTTGTTCTCCATAAAACTTTTACCAATGGTACCCAGTATAGGTATCTTACTGAGGTTTTGAATATCGCGTATGGTTTTTATCTTGGTATCCAGGAAGACAATTACAAATACCAATAAAAGAGGTATTAAGGTGCCAAAAACTCCTGCAACCATATAATTGAGACGTGTGTTGGGGCCTACCCTGCCACCTCCGGTATCCTTGGCCGGGTCTATTACAACCACATCGCTAACGTTGGCAGCTTTCACCAGCCTGGCTTCACTTAGTTTAGACAAGAAAAGATCGTAAGTGCGCTGACTAAGATTGTAGCGACGTTCTATCTTTAATAATTCCTGCTGTTCTTTAGGAAGCCGGCGTATCTCTGCCTCCAACTGGCCTATATCGCCATTTACCTGCTGTAGTTCTCTGTTTTTTATACCTTTGGACGAGTTAATGTTTTCCAATAATACCCGTTTTACCGCATTGATCTGTCTGTCTATATCTGCAAAGACAGGCGCCCCTTCTTTGTACGAATACTCCAAGTTATTACGCTGTTCGGCTAAGGCTACAATACGTCCGACGCCAGTAATAATACTGTTCTCTGTGATCCCTGCAACAGAGGGTGCCGGCACATCCCGATAATCTGAGCGAGTGATCAAATAATCTTCCAGGATCTTATAGTAGTTAAGTTCCTGTTCCAATCTCTCCTTCAGTAAATCAAATCGGTTGAGCTTGGTCTTGATCTCTTGTCCTTCAGTATTTAAGTCGAAAATTTCACTTTCGCTCTTAAATTGGTTCAATTCATCTTCAACCCCTAACAATTCTTTAGATTTAGCCTGAAGGCTACTGTCGATAAACTTTATGGTATTGGTAGCGAAAAGATTTTTACGTTCAAGCATATCCTCGCTTAATACCTCGACCGAGGCATTGAGAAAATCTACCAATTTGGCTTTATTTGTTCCGGTTAGATTTAATTTCAAAACCGAAGATCCTTTAGATTCCGGTTGAACTCCTATCCTGGAAAAGGACCCCACTGCCGAGTCGAAATTGATAAAATTCAGGTAATATACTCTGCCAGGTACCACTTGTACGTCGGGATTGGGTAATAACTGACCACTGAAAAAAGGTAGATTTATCTTCTCTCCAATTCTAAAGTCTCTTTCAAAATTTTGAGGCTCAAAATGTTTTCGGATCTTTTCCTTATCTCCTTTGTAATACTGAAGGGTTTGCATCCCCCCACTAAAATCTGCAGTAAGCGTAAAGCTCACCGTATCCTTAAAAGTGATTCGCAGTTGTTTACCCAGGATCTGTGCTTTTGTCGTATCCACCTTTACCATAAAAGGAGTTCGTTTATAAGCATCCACAAGCTGGTACTTACCATCCACACGGTAGTTCAGGTAATATTGAAGCCTTTCCACAACCTTTTCGTTATGGGTGCGGGAACGCAAGGTAATAATAGCTGTATTCACCTTATCGGTGGTACCTCCCCAGTTAAAGGTTAGGCTGGTGTTGGTAGTAAAGAAAGGGTTTTGATCATCTTTGATGGAGATCATATTATCCATACGATAAATGGGCAGCTTACGAACGTTTATATAATAGGCAATACCAAAACCAATGGCCAGCGAAAAAAGGAATAAGGGCCAATAACTAATCAACTTAAAGAGGAATCCCTTAAAATCGAATGTATTCTGAACTTCGTTTATTTCGAATTCTTCACTCATAGTTATAGCCGGATAAACAATAGTATTGTGGTAGTAAGCGCTGTAATTACCGTTAAAATTGTCGTCAAACTCTGCAGGCCTGTGGTACCAGTTCCCAGAGATTTTTGCGGTAATGGATTCACCAGGATCAGGTCGTTGGGCTGAATATAATAATAAGGCGAATTCATGGCGTCGATGCTGGTAAGATCGATATGGTGAACTTTCTGCCCTAGGGGATATTGTCTAATTATTATTACATCGGTCTTATCACCGGTAACAGGGATTTCACCACTGTTGGCGATCGCCTCCATAATACTTACCTGGTCACGGTAAATTATCCGTGATCCCGGACTCCCTATCTCCCCGTTTATCGTATAACGGATACCCGATAATTTCACGGTTACGAAAATATTGGCTTCGGGCTTAAAAAAGTCTTCTAAAAGCCTTTTTTCTATTTCTTCCCTAACTTCTTCGACCGTATATCCCAGGACATTGATTTCTCCAAGACTGGGCATACGGATATTCCCGTGTGGATCTACCACGAAACCATCGTAATACAATCGTTGTTCTCCCGTTGCATTAGGATTAGCGTCGTTAATTGGGTTAAAGATCCCCACTGTTTCCTGGTCCAGTGCCTTCACCCGTATACTTAAGAGATCATTGATCTGCAGCCTGTAGGGCTCCTGCTTTTTACGTAATGCGATGATACTGTCTGCCTTGATATCACCTTCCTGAAGATAGGTAAGTTGTTTGGTGGTAACACAGGATGAAAAGAGTACTGCAATAAATAGAAATAGTAAGAGGTACTTCGATTTCATGGACAGTCGGGGTTGTTTAAAGACAAATATAACGTAAGCAGCCTAATAATAAAATATATTTTAGAGTAACTGGGTAATTTCTGTTTAATTTGCAAAAAATTGAAACGTGAACTTCCTTTCGGTCGAAAATATAGCAAAATCGTATGGTGAGCGGGTTTTATTTACGGATATTTCCTTCGGAATCAATGCCGGACAAAAGATCGGTTTTGTAGCGAAGAACGGCACCGGAAAAACATCCCTCCTCGATATTTTATCGGGTAAGGATACTCCGAATTCCGGTACGGTAACCTACCGCAAAAACCTTCGTACCGCCTTCCTGTCCCAGGAACCCGACCTGGACCCGGCACTTACCGTTGAAGAGACCATATTCTCTTCAGATAATCCCATCCTCAAGATCATAGCCGCTTACGAAAAAGCGCTTCAAAACCCTAACGACACCGAAGCCTATCAGAAGGCCTTCGACGATATGGATGCTTTTAATGCCTGGGATTTTGAAACTCTCTACAAACAACTGCTCTTTAAATTCAAGCTGGAAGATCTCGACAAAAAGGTAAAAACCCTAAGCGGTGGCCAAAAGAAACGACTTGCCTTAACCAATGCCCTGCTTACCCAGCCCGAACTCCTTATTATGGACGAACCTACCAACCATCTCGACCTGGAAATGATCGAATGGCTGGAAAGTTTTTTCGCCAGGGAGAACATCACCTTGTTCATGGTTACTCACGACCGCTATTTCCTGGAACGGGTATGCAATGAGATCGTTGAACTGGACGAAGGGAAATTATACAGCTACAAGGGAAATTACAGCTACTTTCTCGAAAAACGACAGGCGCGTATTGAAAACGAAGCTACCGAAACCGCCAAAGCTAAACAACTGTACAAAAAGGAACTGGACTGGATGCGCAGGCAACCTAAGGCCCGAACCACAAAAAGTAAATCTCGTATAGACGATTTTCACGAGATAAAGTCGCAAGCCCATAAACGCCGCAATGAACACGAGGTTCAGCTGGAGTTGAACATGGAAAGACTAGGGACCAAAGTGGTAGAGATCCACGGGATTTCCAAGGCTTTCGAAGAGAAGCAACTCTTTACAAAATTCAGTTATAATTTCCTGAGAGGTGAACGCCTTGGAATTATTGGAAAGAACGGTACCGGAAAATCCACTTTCCTCAATATAATCACCGGTGGCCTGAAACCGGACAGCGGGAAAGTGGTAATAGGCGAAACCGTTAAGTTTGGCTATTACACCCAACGTGGTATCACCATCAAGGAAGGTCAGAAGGTGATCGATGTGATTCGTGAGTTTGGTGATTATATCCCCCTGAAAAAAGGCAGGCAGATATCTGCGCAGCAGTTACTGGAACGCTTTCTCTTCGACCGCAAGAAACAGTACGATTTTGTCGAGAAATTAAGTGGCGGGGAACGCAAAAGGCTTTACTTGTGTACCGTCCTGATACAGAATCCTAATTTTCTCATCCTCGATGAGCCCACTAACGACCTGGATATAGTTACCCTAAATGTGCTGGAGAACTTCCTGATGGACTTTCCCGGTTGTGTGGTGGTGGTTTCTCACGATCGCTATTTTATGGATAAGATCGTAGACCATTTGTTTGTGTTTTCGGAAGGGGGATCCATAGAAGATTTTCCGGGGAATTACTCAGATTACCGCAGCTATACCGACAGTGCAGCCCGGAAGGTGGAAACTTCGGAGGTAGCTGTTCAGAAGAAAAAGAACAGCTGGAAGGACGACAACAACAAGGTAAAATTAAGCTATAACGAACAGAAGGAATTTCAGAAACTGGAAAAGGAGATCGTTAAGCTGGAAAGCGAACGGGAAATACTTCAAAATAAATTTGCCACTGAAGGCTGGGATGGGGAGGAAATAGACAAACAATCCCGAATTTTACAGCAACTCACAGACAGCATCGAGGAGAAAACCGAACGCTGGTTCGAACTATCTGCTAAAATGGAAGCTTAATTTTTTTATGATCTACCCATTTACATCCTACCTTAAATTCCTGGCAACATCTACCAACCAGCACGGGGTTCATTCACCATTTGTATATAAGCTCCTTACCCAATGTTTTTACAACCGTTCTTTTTACCCTGCTTACGATATTCTTTCTACACATAGAAAGGCGCTGCTATCGGATGACAGTACGATCTCGGTAACCGATCTGGGTGCGGGATCCAGGGTGTTCAAATCGGATCTTCGTAAAGTTTCTGCCATTGCGCGACATGCCGGGATGAGCAGAAAGAGACAAAAGCTGCTGTACAGGTTAAGCCGTTTTCACCAACCTAGCAGCATACTCGAGCTAGGGACCTCGCTCGGGTTATCCACCCTTGCGATGGCTTTAGGTAATGAGCATTCCCGCATCACGACGCTGGAGGGCTGCCAGGCCACAGCTGGCAAGGCTAAGGAATATTTCAAGGCTTTTGAAATTGAAAATGTTGATTTACTAACCACCGATTTCGACACTTATCTTTCAAATTGTGATGAAACCTTCGATCTTATTTATGTGGATGGAAATCATACTGAAAGAGACACGCTTGGTTATTTCGAATTACTTCAGAAATGCATCCATAATAATAGCATCGTAATTCTGGATGACATTCACTGGAGCAGGGAAATGCATGCTGCCTGGAAGCAGATCATCGCCAATGAACAGGTAACGGTAAGTATAGATACTTTCCAGTGGGGGCTTATTTTTTTCAGAAAAGAACAGAAAAAACAAGATTTTAAGATTCGCGTGTAACAACAGCCCTGAGGCTGCGTCATATGCTAAAAAC
Source organism: Flavobacterium sp. (assembly GCA_008501705.1). Classification (GTDB taxonomy): domain Bacteria; phylum Bacteroidota; class Bacteroidia; order Flavobacteriales; family Flavobacteriaceae; genus Pukyongia. Next base: position 7,588 of record QQUG01000170.1, on the reverse strand, counting down.
TACTATCTTGCGGAACATAAAACCGCCTGCGATCACTATGGACAACGTTATAAAAATTAGGGGTATAAGAAGGGATTTTCCTCTGGGACAGGAAGTTGTAAAAGTACTTATGGGAATCGATCTCGATATAGAACGGGGTGAATATGTGGCTCTGATGGGCCCATCCGGTTCGGGAAAATCTACCCTGATGAATATACTTGGTTGCCTGGACACGGCAACAGCAGGTACCTACGAGCTCAATGGGAAGGATGTGAGCAACATGACCGATGATGAGTTAGCGGAAATACGGAATACCGAGATAGGCTTTGTTTTTCAAACCTTCAATTTACTTCCGCGAACCACTGCCCTGGAAAATGTAGCCCTGCCGATGATCTATGCCGGTGCGAGTAAAAGTCAGCGTAAGGAACGTGCCGAAGAGGTACTGAGCAATGTAGGCCTTGCAGACCGAATGGACCACAAACCCAACCAGCTTTCCGGAGGACAGAGACAGCGGGTAGCCGTTGGCAGAGCCCTGGTGAACAAGCCTTCCATTATTCTTGCCGATGAGCCAACAGGAAACCTGGATTCCAAGACTTCGGCTGAGATCATGACCCTTTTCGACGAGATCCACCGAAACGGAAATACAGTGATCATCGTTACCCACGAAGAAGATATCGCAGCTCATGCACATAGAATAATAAGGTTGCGAGACGGAATGGTAGAGAGCGATACCCGGATTAAATAAGTATCTTTGCTGCATGGAAACCCTGCAGGATACCCTGAAAAAGAACGAAAAGCAAAAGGAATTCTACAATAAGAAAAAGAAGTCCTTACCTTCCAGGATCTGGTCGTTCGTACGGGAAAAATCCCTGAAAAATATTAGAAAAGAACTCGGTATACTCGAGCAATCCTATGCATTGCACCAGCAATGGATGGGCGATCTGTCCAATAAAAGGGTACTGGACCTTGGCTGCTATTCCGGTAATAGCCTTTCCAGGTATATGGCAACGAACTGCAAAGAGTATATCGGCCTCGACCTTAGTGATGTAGCTATAGCGAAGCTCAATGAGAAACTCAAGGATATTCCCCATGCCAGGGCGATCGCAGCCGATTTCTTCTCTGAGGAATTTACAGAATCTAACTTCGACCTGATCTACGCTTATGGAGTGTTGCACCATTTTAAGAATGTGGATAATCTTATTTTCAGGCTTGATGAAAAACTGGCTCCGGGTGGTGAGATCATTAGTTACGATCCCTTACAAACCAGTTATCCCATTTGGTTTATCAGGATGTTGTATCGTCCTTTTCAGAGCGACGCAGCCTGGGAGTGGCCCTTCAGTAGAAAAACATACCGAAAATTTGAATCGAATTTCGAGCTGTTAGAGAGACGCGGAGTATTAGGGAAATCGAAATGGTATTTCTTATACGCCATGCTTCCGGTTTCGAAAGAGAAAAAACTACGCTGGGGAAAAGCAGCACATCAATACGATTGGGAACGATCTGCAGTAAGCAACTCACACCTCTTTTCCTGTATGCAACTAAATTTACGCCTGCGGAAGAAATAAGGCGCTTTCACTACCAAATCCCGACCAAGGTCTTTTCAAATTTCAGTATCTTTATGCTATGAATTCAGATTTGCTCACGAATCCGTATGTTATAATTATTGGGCTAATGTTCCTGGTGATTCTGGTGTACTTATGGAGCAGGAAAAATGTATCGACGAATCGCAGAAGACAGCAGCGTAGTTTCAGAGATGCGTATTTCGAAAAGAAAAAAGAACGGGAACAGCAAAATAAAACCGATCAATGAAAATATACACCAGAACAGGTGACAAAGGAACTACGGCCTTATTTGGGGGAACCCGGGTTGAAAAGCATCATATCCGCATAGAGAGTTATGGAACCGTAGACGAATTAAATTCGCATTTGGGGCTTATTCGCGACCAGCAGATAGATACACATTATAAGCAAATGCTAATCGGTATTCAGGAAAAATTATTCACGCTTGGGGCAATTCTAGCCACAGATCCGGCCAAAGCCACCCTGAAAAGTGGGAAAGAGCGATTGAACATCCCAAAAATAACTGAAGCTGATATCAGCTTGCTGGAATCTGAAATGGATAGTATGAATGACGCACTGCCACCAATGACCCACTTCGTACTACCCGGTGGTCACACCACCGTGTCATATTGTCACATAGCACGCTGTGTTTGCCGCCGTGCCGAGCGTTTGGCTACATTTTTAAATGCTGAAGAACCCATAGATGAGGCGGTTTTAAAGTATCTGAACCGGCTATCTGATTATCTTTTTGTACTGGCACGGAAGTTGTCCAATGACCTGCAGGCAGAAGAAATAAAATGGATTCCTGAGAAACTGTAATTTCCTTTTGTATACTTATTTTAAGTAGCTGTTTTTCAGTTACTTACACACGTTCTTTAAAATACAGCTGAAATAATTCATTTTTTTCTTGACTTTTTGAAACAAAAAATTATTTTTGCAAAATATTAAATACTATTACGTACTATGTACTGGACATTAGAATTAGCATCATATTTAAGTGATGCGCCCTGGCCGGCGACGAAAGATGAGTTGATCGATTATGCGATCAGAACCGGAGCTCCGCTTGAAGTAGTTGAAAATTTACAAGCGATCGAAGATGAAGGAGATTCGTACGATTCTATCGAGGAGATCTGGCCGGACTACCCCACAGACGAAGATTATCTGTGGAATGAAGATGAATATTAATTCACGTTGCTTTGCAACATAAAAAATAATTTAAAAAGTCTCGTTTACGAGGCTTTTTTTGTGCCCGACAAACTGGAAATAAAAAGCGTTCAAGCTTTTGGCAGACTGGTTTTTTTACAGTTTTTTTGTATGCCTTAACCTTCAAGTGTCGTTGAGCCGAAATAACATATAAATCATGGGATTGCTAGATAGCGTATTAAAAGTTTTTGTTGGAGATAAATCCAAAAAGGATATCGGTGAGATCCAACCCATTGTAGACCAGATCAAAGCCTTCGAACCTGAGATCTCCAAACTTTCATTAGATGAACTAAGAGGAAAATCGGACGAATTCAGAAGGAGGATCAGGGAAGATCAGACAGAGATCAATGCCGAGATAGAGAAACTTCAGAAGGAAGCCGAAGAAATGGAAGATATCGACAAGAAGGAAGATATCTATAACCAGATCGACGCTCTCAAAGACGATCGATACGAGATCGAAAAGAAAACCCTGGACGACATTCTCCCCGAAGCTTTTGCCGTGATCAAGGAAACAGCTCAGCGATTTAAAGACAATGAAACCTTAACTGTTACAGCCACCCCTTTCGACCGTGAACTTTCCGGATCCAAGGACTACATATCACTAGACGGGGAAAAGGCTATCTGGAAGAATTCATGGGACGCCGCCGGAAAGGAAGTGACCTGGGATATGGTACATTACGACGTACAGCTGGTGGGTGGGGTTGCCCTGCATCAGGGAAAGGTTGCCGAAATGCAGACCGGTGAAGGTAAAACCCTGGTAGCAACCTTACCGGTCTATCTCAATGCCCTGGCCGGTAACGGTGTACATCTTGTAACCGTGAACGATTACCTGGCCAAACGTGACTCGGCCTGGATGGCACCTATCTTCGAGTTTCATGGTTTAACCATAGACTGTATTGATTATCATCAGCCCAATTCAGAAGCCAGAAGAAAAGCTTACAATGCCGATATCACCTACGGAACCAATAACGAATTTGGTTTCGACTATCTGCGTGATAATATGGCACATGCCCCGGGAGACCTGGTGCAACGTCCGCATCACTACGCTATCGTGGATGAGGTGGATTCTGTGCTGATCGATGATGCACGAACCCCCTTGATCATTTCCGGTCCAGTGCCTAAGGGTGACATTCACGAATTCAACGAACTAAAACCCAAGATCGCACAACTGGTCGAGATCCAGAGGAAATATCTTACCGGAGTACTTGCTGAAGCCAAGAAACTAATCAAGGAAGGTGACACCAAAGAAGGCGGATTTCAACTTCTAAGAGTACATCGAGGTCTGCCAAAAAACAAAGCCCTCATTAAGTTCCTATCGGAAGAAGGCGTGAAACAGATCCTTCAGAAAACAGAAAATTACTACATGCAGGACAACAACCGGGAGATGCCTAAGGTAGATGCCGAGTTGTATTTTGTGATCGAAGAGAAAACCAATCAGATCGACCTTACCGATAAAGGGGTAGACTTCCTCTCCGGTGAGGACGATCCGGATTTCTTTGTGATGCCGGAAATTGGTACAGAGATCGCCAAGATCGAAGAAAAAGGGTTGAGCCCGGAAGAAGAAGCAGAGCTGAAGGAAGATCTTTTCCGCGATTTTGCCGTGAAGAGCGAGCGCATTCATACCATGAACCAATTACTGAAAGCCTATACCATTTTCGAAAAGGATACCCAGTATGTGGTGATAGACAATAAAGTGATGATCGTAGACGAATCCACGGGTAGGATCATGGAAGGGCGTCGATATAGTGACGGACTACACCAGGCGATCGAGGCTAAAGAAAATGTGACCGTTGAAGCAGCTACACAGACCTTCGCAACTATCACGCTTCAGAATTATTTCAGGATGTACCGAAAACTATCCGGTATGACGGGTACAGCTGTTACCGAAGCAGGAGAATTATGGGAGATTTACAAGCTGGACGTGGTGGAGATTCCTACCAACAGGCCTATCGCCCGTAAGGATATGGAGGATAAGATCTATAAGACAAAACGTGAAAAATACAATGCGGTAATAGAAGAAGTAACCGAACTAAGTCAGGCAGGAAGACCTGTACTAATTGGTACCACTTCGGTAGAGATCTCTGAATTATTGAGCAGAATGCTCAGCATCAGGAATATCCCGCATAATGTACTGAACGCGAAACTCCATAAAAAGGAGGCAGATATTGTAGCTGAAGCAGGTAAATCCGGGATGGTTACCATAGCCACCAATATGGCGGGTCGTGGTACCGATATAAAATTGAGCGATGAAGTAAAGGCTGCCGGCGGATTAGCCATAGTAGGTACCGAAAGACACGATTCGCGACGTGTGGACAGACAGTTACGAGGTCGTTCCGGCCGTCAGGGAGATCCGGGAAGCTCCCAATTCTATGTTTCCCTGGAAGATAATCTAATGCGTCTTTTTGGTAGCGAACGTATTGCCAAGATGATGGACCGTATGGGACTGAAAGAAGGAGAAGTGATCCAACACAGTATGATCTCTAAATCTATCGAACGTGCCCAGAAAAAAGTGGAGGAAAATAACTTCGGAATAAGAAAGCGACTGCTAGAATACGATGATGTGATGAACGCTCAGCGGGAAGTTGTATACAAACGACGTTATCACGCCTTGTTTGGTGAACGACTTCGGGTGGATATCGCCAATATGATCTATGATACTTCAGAAATCATAGCCGAAACCAACAAAGCTGCCCAGGATTACAAGAACTTCGAGTTTGAACTGATTCGCTACTTCTCGATGAGCTCGCCTGTTTCGGCAAAAGAATTTGAAAATAAGAATGCTCTGGAGATCGCCGGTATTATCTATAAAGCTGCCTACTCACACTACCAGGATAAGATGACCAGAAATGCCGATATGGCCTTCCCGGTGATCAAGAATGTGTACGAAAACCATAAAGACCAGTACAAGCGCATACTCGTGCCATTTACCGATGGGGTTAAAACCCTGAATGTGGCGACAGACCTTGAGAAAGCCTACGAATCTGGTGGTAAGCAACTGGTACAGGATTTCGAAAAGAATATCACTCTGGCCATTATTGATGACGCCTGGAAAACACATCTGCGTAAGATGGATGAGTTGAAACAATCGGTACAGCTGGCGGTTCACGAACAGAAGGATCCGTTGCTCATATACAAGTTTGAAGCATTCGAGCTCTTCAAAGCCATGATAGAGAAAGTGAATAAGGATGTGATATCCTTCCTTTTCAAAGGCGAATTACCTCAAGAGAACCAGCAGCAGATACAGGAAGCCAGGGAGGTAAAGCGCAAAGAAAAGCTTAGCGAACAAAAAGATGAGATCCCGAATATGGATGAACGTGCAGCACAATCCAGGGCTGCAGGAAATACACAGCCAAAACCACAAATCACCGAAACCATTGTTCGAGAACGACCAAAAATTGGCCGTAACGACCGGGTTACCATTAAAAATGTGATGAGTGGTGAGAACAAAACCCTCAAATACAAACAGGCTATCCCTTTGATCGATAAAGGCGAATGGGTGCTGGTTGAAGAAGATTTATAAAGAGATCTAGATAAGTTCGCACTCTATTCTCATTTAATTTCATCTAAGCCGTTGCATTGCCGGCTCACTTGGTAATTTTATGTATCTTGAATTTTATTAATTCAATCCGTACTCAAAATCGAAATGGGATGCAATTTATGATACGCCTTTGGCTTTTCATAGCTGCCGTATTACCACTAAATGCACAGTTGAGCAATGACTTCGGGGAAATGTATGTTTCTGCTTCGAATGAGGTCTATCACGCTCCTCAACAAACCATTAGAATATGTACGCACATTATTCAGAACTCTGAGAATGATCACGAGAAAATCCAGGCACTTCTTTTAAATGCGAGAGCTCATTATGTACAAGGGGATCTCTTAAATTCTGTTCAAAATCTAATCGATGCCAAGGTACTGGCCGAATCCATTGAAGATAAGCGATCACAACTTGACATTGCACTATTTTCCATTCACTTACTCAATCTTTTAGAACTTGATATTGTAGCCGAGCGATATCTGGAAAATGTTGAGATCGCGGTGGATGATGAAGACGACCAACAGATTAATACATTATTAGCCGGTGGTTCATCTTTGGTAGATGCCGTAAAAGCTATCCAATCTCAGGACTACAATGCGGGCTTGAATCATATAAAAACAGCCCGGTCTTTATTCGAAAAAATACCGGATGCGTTCCTGATCAACGAAACCGAAATTTCTGAATATGATATCTTTTATAAAAGTGTTCCAACCGACGAAGCGATCAGGTATTATCAATCTCGGTTAGAGGCCGATAAAAACCAAGAGAATAGTTTTAACCAAATGATATTGCTGTACAGGCTAGGTCAATCTAATTTCGATAAGAACAGCTATCCTAAAGCCCTGGAATTTCTTCATAAAGCCGATTCGATCTCCGTGAGTCTAGAGAATAACCAATACAGGGGGAAAATACTGGAGTTAACATCTCTTTCTTATATGGCACTGGAAGAAACGGACAAGTTTTATTCGGTGGGAGAAGAAGCCTCAAGTATCACACAAATTTCTGAAGCGAACGAGGACAATGCCGTTAACACCATCTTTAATTACATTAATGCCAACTTTGACCGAAAACGAGATCTGGTCTATGGAATGTACCAAAATACACTATGGATCCTGCTTGGGATAATGGCATTGTTGTTAATCATCTGGCTGACTTTGCGTTATCGCTACCAGAAGAGATCCCTTCAATACGAAGAATTTATCCAGTATTTTGAAAAACGTGAAAATGACGATCTAAGGTTGAAGCCTAAAAAAGAAGTAGGTAAATCTTCCACCATTCCGAAATCGACCGAGCTGCACCTCATTAAAAA
>QQUG01000016.1 GCA_008501705.1 Flavobacterium sp. | reverse complement strand
AGCCATATTCCCAGAAACACGGCCGCGAACCCAAGTACGAGGCTACCAAGGGTATAAAGGCTGAAAGTTAGGAGATCACCATTCTTCAGTAAGCTGTAATTTTCGTAAGCAAAAGCCGAATAGGTTGTAAATCCGCCACAAAACCCCGTCACCAGTAATAATACCGTATTTTGAGAAATGGTGCTGTTCCGAAGTGCCAGACCCATAATAAGTCCTATTAATAAGCTACCCACAACATTCACGGTAAAAGTACCCAGGGGAAATGGTGCCCATGAACCCACGGTCCATTTACCAATGCCGTACCTAAGGGCACTGCCCAAACCACCGCCAAGAAATACTAAAAGAAGGTGTTTCATTAATTTAAGCCTGACATTGAAGGGGTTAAAACAGGTATATAGATCTCGGTAACCCAATTTGCCGGGTTGGGTTCCATCCCGGGATCGTTAGCATAAATCTCGAACATATCACGCGAAGGGTCTACAGAGATATTATTTTCTTTCAAATATTCTTCGGCCCTTGCGTATGCTTCGGAGAGATTTTCATATTTACCCTTGAGAGTGGTTTTTAAGGCGTTTACCGGTTCCATATAATTACATAATACAGGGCTACCCTTAGGTGTGATCACTCGAGCCGCTACAGGAATAGCTGCCGAAAATATTACGGTGCCATTTTGCTCATCCACCTCGTGGTAGATAGAAAAAGGCATCCCGGCCATGTTTATGTTGTTTTGCGTTATATAATCGTGTAACTGCCCCATCATCGGTCCTATTTTTTCACCTATTTCGGTAAGTTTTGAGGAGGTAGTATTGTACATATAGAATCCTCCTCCATATCTCGTGAGTCCATCAACGGTAACAGTATAGGCACTCATAGACTTTTCAACTTCCTCTTCCAGGTTATCGAGGCCTTTGCTGTACATCTCCCTGAGTATAGTTTCAAAATCTTCAGACTGAAAAGACATAAAGACTTTCTCCATAAAACTATGTTCACCTTTCATGCCCCAGGTAACTTTCGTTTTACCGGCTTCCTCTGCTGGCTCGAAACGCCAGTAAACGTCACTTTCCGAATCGCCAAGAGGTGTATTGAAGATGATCTTCTGGTCGATCTCCTTGTTGGGGATCACTTTAACGGTTTGCATGCTACCGTCTCCCATAATTGTACTTGTCCATGAGTAGGAAGCGCCTTCACCTTCGGTCTTTTCGGCATAATTGTAAACGATATTTGGATCTTCTTCCTTCCAGGGCCCCCAACTTTCCCAGTTCTTGAAATCCTTCACATTGTTGTAGATAACCTCGGCAGCTGCATCAAATTCTTTTGTGTTGGCAACATCAAAGGAGCCGTCCTTTGTTCCGAAGTAAATTCCACCTGCAACAATAGCAATGAGCAGCAGGAATAGTATATACTTTAAGATTTTCATATGGGAGAGGAGTTGATTGTTTATGCTAAGATAATCAATTTTATACGTGCCTAAAATCTTTAAAAGCATGAAATGATTTCCTACATTTGTGAAAATTTAAAATCAATACTATGAAGAGTACGTTTTTTATAGCGATGGTTATGAGCGGATTATTGCTCATTTCGTGCGGGGATGATAAGAAGAGTGATCAACAAAACCCCGAAGTCGCAGAAGTTGTCGCTGATAACTTCAATTACCAGGTCGAGCAATTTGCCGATCTCAAAATTTTACGTTACCAGATCCCCGGTTGGGACGATCTTTCTCTCGACGAACAAAAGCTCGTTTACTATTTAACACAGGCCGGTCTTGCGGGTCGTGATATCATGTGGGCACAGAATTATCGTCATAACCTAACCATTAGAAAAGCTCTTGAAAAAATTTACACTACCTATAATGGTGATAAGGATAGTGATGATTGGAAGAACTTTGAAGTATATCTTAAAAGAGTCTGGTTCTCCAATGGAATCCACCACCATTACAGTACTGCTAAAATAATGCCCGATTTCTCGGCCGATTACCTGCGTGGTTTGCTAACAGCTACCGGAACAACTTTGGAAGGTGAAGCTTTCGATGTTATCTTCAACGATAAAGACTCAAAAAAGGTAAATCTATCTAAAGATGCAGATATTGTTCGGGAGAGTGCTATTAACTTTTATGGTCCCGATGTAACTAATGCCGACGTGGAGGCGTTTTATGGAGCCATAGAGGTAGATGCTGAAGAACCTATCGAAATAGGTTTAAATTCCAAATTGGTGAAGGAGAATGGAGTTTTGGTGGAAAAAGTTTATAAGAGTGGCGGTCTTTATGGCGAAGCTATCGATAAGATCGTCTACTGGCTTGAGAAAGCTAAGGGTGTGGCTGAAGATGAAAAGCAGGCTACAGCGCTTGGCCTACTAATAGACTACTACAAAACCGGAAGCCTGGATACCTGGGATGACTATGCGGTTGCCTGGGTAAATTCTACCGAAGGAAATATAGACTGGATCAATGGATTTATTGAGGTATATAACGATCCCAAAGGATATAAAGGATCTTACGAGACCATTGTGGAGATCAAGGATTTTGATATGTCCAAAAAGATGGCTGTCTTGTCTAAAGAGGCACAATGGTTTGAGGATAACTCACCCTTAATGCCAGAACACAAGAAGAAAGAAGTAAAAGGAGTATCCTACAAGACGGTGATCGTAGCGGGAGAAGCAGGTGATGCTTCACCAAGTACTCCTATAGGTGTGAATCTTCCAAACAACAACTGGATTCGCCAGAAACACGGAAGTAAATCGGTTTCCCTTGGAAACATCATTAACGCGTATAACAATGCCGGTGGTAGTGGACGACTTGAAGAATTTGCGCACGATAAGGAAGAGATCGAACTTGAATTGAAATACGGTCAGCTAGCCGATAAACTACATACCGCACTTCACGAAGTGGTAGGCCATGCCTCGGGACAGATCAATCCGGGTGTTGGAACCCCTAAAGAAACCCTGAAAAGTTATAAATCGACTATAGAAGAAGGACGTGCAGACCTATTTGGGCTTTACTACCTTATGGATCCCAAATTGCAGGAACTTGGCCTTGTGGAAGATTGGGAAGCAACTGGTAAAGCTGCTTACGACGGGTATATTCGCAATGGGTTGTTAACGCAACTGGTTCGCCTGGAATTGGGTGATGATGTGGAGGAAGCACACATGCGTAACCGTCAGTGGGTTAGTGCATGGGCCTTCGAAAAAGGACAGGCAGATGGTGTGATCGAGAAAGTTTCCCGTGATGGAAAAACCTATTACGATATTAAAGATTACAACAAATTAAGAGAGATCTTCGGAATGTTATTGAAGGAAACGCAGCGTATCACTTCTGAAGGTGATTACGATGCTGCCAAAGCCCTGGTTGAGGACTACGGTGTAAAAGTAGATCCTGTTATACACAAAGAAGTGCTGGATAGAAACAGCAAGTTCAAATCTGCTCCCTATAGCGGATTTGTTAATCCTGTTATCGTTCCAAGTACTAATGACGCAGGAGAGATCACTGGTTTTATGATCAAACAGCCCGATACTTTCGAGGAGCAGATGCTTAACTATTCGAAGGAATACGGTTATTTATCGAACTAAGTATCCTCACTAAATATCAATAGACATAGCCCTGCAGATGCGGGGCTTTTATTTTGTAATAAATGCTTATCTTTTCCTTCGCAAACTATTACCAACCTAAATTCGTCATGAAGATTTTAATTCACGCTGTTTTACAAGTAGTTCTATTGTTTAATTTCGCCTTAATTTATGGCCAGGCTCAATTTGAAAATCAAGCAGAGACTCTTGGAGCGGGGATCGCTTATGGAAATATACAGCTTGGAGCGGGAGTCTCATTTTTCGATTACAATAACGACGGTCTTGACGATATCACTATACCCGCCTCAAATTCCCGAAATTTCACCTTCCTGAAGAATATGGGCGGTTCTTTTCAGGAGGAAAACCTGGGAATCGACAGCAATGGTTTTCAATCGAGGCAGGCGATGTGGGTAGATTTTGATAATGACGGAGATAACGACTTTTTCGCAACCAGTGACCAGGATTGGTCCCGTTTGTACGAAAACAACGGTGACGGTACCTTTACAGACATTACACTGGCTGCAGGCCTTCCCACTGTGATCTACGATACCTACGGAGCTGCATGGGGAGATTTTAATAACGACCGGCATTTGGATGTTTTTTACTCAATTCGGGATGAGAACCAGATCATACCCAATATCCTATACCAGAATAACGGAGATGGTACCTTTACCAATGTGACAATTGCAGCTGGGTTGGAAACCACAGGCTATTTGTCTTTTTGTGCTTCTTTTTTCGATATGGATAAAGATGGCGATCAGGATCTGTATGTAGCTAATGATAAGTACGACTCTCCCAACTTGATGTATAGAAATAATGGAGATGGAACCTTTACCAATGTGAGTGCATCCTCAGGGACCGGGATAGAGATTGATGCTATGAGTACAACTATTGGCGATTACAATAATGATGGCTGGTTGGACATCTATGTGACCAATACCGAATTTACACCCCCTCCTCCCGGCGTAAACGGTAACGTAATGTTCCGAAATAATGCAGATGGAACCTTCACCAATGTGGCTGCTTCAACCGGCACGATCTTTAACAGTGTAGGCTGGGGGGCGGTCTTCCTCGATGGTGATAACGAAGGATTTACCGATCTCTATGTGAGTGGTGAATTTGAGGTTGATCCTGTATATCTTCCTTCCGCCTACTATGAGAACCAGGGCGATCACACCTTTGTCATCCCTACGGGTATTGGTTTCGAGAATGATACACGACAAAGTTATGGTAATGCGATAGGGGATATAGATAATGATGGCTACCCAGACATTGTTGTGATGAACAACAACGATCAAAACATCTTCCTGTGGAAGAATACTAGTATTCAAAACCATAACTGGCTTAAAGTTAAATTAGAGGGTACACAAGGTAACCGAATGGGCATCGGTTCCTTTATTGAAGTGGGAACTACTCATGGAACCCAACTTCAGTTCACGGTTTGTGGAGAAGGGTATCTAGGTCAGAATAGCGCATACGAATTCTTCGGCCTGAACGATGCCACCAACGTGGATTTCGTGAGAGTTACCTGGCCAAGCGGTATCGTGGATTATTTTGAGGATCTCAACGTGAATCAGCATATCACGGTAATCGAAGGATCTGGGGTTTTAAATGCGGATAGTGCCAGTTTCGCGGTCTTTTCTATGTATCCCAACCCAGCCAGCGAATTGGTTTTTTTAAATTTTCATTTGGAAGAGGAACGGCAAATAGTAATATTGGACGTGTCGGGTAAAGTAGTCATATCAGAAGTGATATTTGGAAACACCCATCAAATAGACCTGTCTGTACTATCAGGTGGGGTGTATATTCTTGAGGTACGATATAACGGAAATGTACACAGAAAGAAACTGATAGTGGACTAGATCGCCACTATTGCTTCAGTAACCATTTTGCCATTAGCAACAGGCCAACGAAAACAAGGAAACCTACCAGGATCCAAAAAGTTCCTTTGTAATGCCTTCGGTGTAATTTTTTATCACGGCGATAGGCTATTACAACCACGGTGACAAACACAATAACAAAACAAATAGCGAAGATCAACTGCCCGGTAGTGAACATAAATTTGTAGTTTTACAGCTTCAAAAATACAACCTTAAACCCACTTTATGAAAAACAAAATTGCTGCAGTACACGAATTTCATTCGGCCTTCGGACTAGGGATAAAAAACACACCAACAGCCGATCTTGGAGAGGCGAAAAATCTGTTGCGATACAAACTGATGCGGGAGGAAAATGAGGAATACCTGGAAGCGGCTAATAACGATGATCTGGTTGAGGTGGCCGACGCGCTAGGGGATATGCTGTACATTCTCTGCGGAACCATAATAGAACATGGCATGCAGCACAAGATCGAGGAAGTTTTCAATGAAATTCAACGGAGCAATATGAGCAAGCTAGGAGCCGATGGTAAACCCATTTACCGGGAAGACGGCAAAGTATTAAAAGGCCCTAATTATTTTAAACCCAATATTGAGAACATACTCTCCAAATAACGAAAATCACGCTTTCTTCTTACTGTGTTATTGAATAAGAAGTTTGAATGGTCGTCTAACAATTAAATGAATTTTACCGCACCTGGTATCTCCAGCCAAACGGATCTTCCGATCGGTTGTATTGAATATCCATTAATTTGGATTTAAACAAGTTGGCATAACTATTTTCAAGAACAGGTAGTTTGTAGATCTTTTCAGCATGGCTGAAGGTGCTTATAGGACTAATTACCGCAGCAGTTCCCGCACCAAATATTTCCATAAGTGAGCCATTGTTATGGGCTTCTTTGATCTCGCTAACTTTTACTCTTCGCACTTCGTTAGGAATGTTTAGGTGTTCCGCTAGTTTCAATACACTCTTACGGGTGATGCCATCCAAAATGCGGTCACTTGTTGGGGCCGTTATGAGGGTATCGTTTATACGGAAGAAAATATTCATGGTACCGGCTTCCTCCAGAAATTCATGGGCGTGAGAATCTGTCCAGATCACCTGTTGGAATCCTTTCTCCCTTGCGAGATTGGTAGGATAGAACTGGGCTCCGTAATTACCTGCCGCTTTGGCAAATCCAACTCCACCGTCGGCCGCCCTACTATAGTGTTCCGAGAAGACTACTTTCACATCTCCGGTATAATAAGCTTGTGCAGGAGATAATAAGATCATAAACTTATATTCGTTGGAAGGGGAAGCAGAAACTCCAGCCTGAGTAGCAATTACAAATGGTCTGATATACAAGGAATTTCCGATACCGGGTTTTATCCATTCCGAATCCAGTTGGAGAATTTCATTTAAAGCGCCAAAGAACAGTTCTTTTGGAAATTCCGGGATCGCCATCCGTTTTGCGGATTTGTTGATACGTTCAAAATTCTGTTCGGGCCGGAAAAGAAATATACCACCTTCATCATCCTTATAAGCCTTCATGCCCTCAAAAACTGCCTGTCCGTAATGAAAAACCTTGGCTGCAGGCGATATGGTGAGCGGGCCAAAAGGCTGGATAATGGGGTCCTGCCATCGACCCTCCTTAAAATCGCAAGAGAACATATGGTCTGAAAAAACACTCCCAAATTGCAGTGAATTGAAATTAACTTCATTAATTCTTGAGGCAGGAGTCTTTTGTACCGTTATCTTGGTGGGAGTGGTTATATTCATCTAGGGGTGGTTTAAAAAGTAAAATTAGGTAAAAAATTGCCTATAAAAAACGTAAAATATTCATAAAATTGCAGTATATTATTAGCTATACTAAATTTAAACTACTACTATGAAAAAATTATCGTTATTGGCACTTGCTATAGGTATACTTGTGGCCTGTAATTCTGATAAAAAGAAAGAAGAATCTGTTGTTGAAACCGAAACTCAGGAAATGGCATACCAGACTTTTGGTGAAAAAATTACAGCTGAAAACGTGATGTCACGCGATGATCTTATCGAAAAATACAAGAGGCTTAAACCAGGAGATTCTGTACATGTTAAATTTACTTCTGAAGTAAAAGAGGTATGCCAGAATAAAGGTTGTTGGATGAAAATGGATATGGGTGAAGAGCAGGCTATGGTGCGCTTTAAGGATTATGGTTTCTTTATGCCAAAGGATCTCGCCGGAACAGAGGTTATTGTTGAAGGTTATGCATTTGTAGACGAAATGAGCGTTGAAGATCAGCGTCATTATGCTGAAGATGCCGGTAAAACACCGGAGGAAATAGCTGCCATTACCGAACCCAAGAGAACGCTTTCCTTTACTTCCAGTGGCGTATTGATCCCGCAAATGGAACCTGCTGCGGAGAAGCAATAAATTTTGAAACGTGAATTCCTCATTACGGGAGATGGTTCGGTAACGATCCATCTCCCAGAATGGAATGAACAATACCATTCCAAGCACGGTGCCATTGCAGAAGCACAGCATGTATTCATTAAAAATGGACTGGAATACTTTATTGGATTGGAAAATCCAGATGCCGTATCAATATTGGAAATTGGATTTGGCACGGGTTTGAACGCCTTTCTTACCTTACTTTATGCTTTAAATAAGAAGAGTGGGATATCGTACACAGCTGTGGAAGCCTACCCGGTAAATGCAGATGAGATCGAAAAGCTGAATTATGCCGAATTAACCGAGGCATCTGCAACCTTATTTAAAGAAATACATAGTGTTCCCTGGGAGCAGCGTGTGCCCATTACCGATAGATTTCAACTTACAAAGCAAAAGAAATATTTTTCGGAAATTACTAACCAACAGGAATTCGATATCATTTATTTTGACGCCTTTGGCCCCAGAGTACAACCCGATCTATGGACCGAAGATATCTTCAGAAAAATGTTCAATGCCTTACGCCCTCAGGGCATACTGGTTACGTATTCGGCCAAGGGAAGTGTAAGGCGAGCTATGCAGGCCACCGGTTTTACCGTAGAACGTTTACCTGGTCCCCCCGGTAAAAGAGAGATGCTTAGAGGAAGCAAACTTTAGTTGATTATCTATTTTAAGCATTTTCCAAGGCTATAATTATTAGGTGTATTAAACGGAATCCTCAAGGTAAGTGTCGTACCTCCTAAACTTGCGTTAAACAATTGGAGTTCCGTGCTATTTGAATTAATTTGAATAAAAATTTTATGAAAGTTTTAATTACGGGAGCTACCGGTTTGATAGGATCTCGTTTGGCGAAAGCCTGTCAGGCAAATGGCTATATTGTAAACTATCTCACTACGAGTAAAGAAAAAGTTGAGTCGGATAACGGATTACAAGGTTATTACTGGAACCCCAAAAAAGGGGAACTGGATGATGAAGCCCTTTCCGATGTTTCGGTGATTTTTCACCTGGCCGGGGCGAGTATTTCAAAAAGATGGACAAAGTCTTACCGAAAGACCATCATCGATAGCAGGATTCAAACTGCAAATCTCCTATTTAGGGCCCTTCAGAAGAAAACCCATACCGTAGAACACTTTATATCGGCCAGTGGAGTAGGCATTTACCCGGCTTCCTATACCAATTTATACACAGAAGAAAGCGACGAAGTAAACTCTGCTTTCCTGGGAGAAGTTGTAAGATCCTGGGAGCAGGCTGCAAATCAATTTGAATCGCTGGGACTGGCAGTAACTAAAGTGCGTACCGGTCTGGTCCTCGCAGCAGACGGAGGGGCTTTACCCGAGATCGCCCGCCCCATAAAGATGAGTGTTGGGGCTCCTCTTGGATCGGGACGGCAATGGCAATCATGGATCCACATTGAGGATATGATAAGGCTCTATTTGTTTATTTTGGAGGAAAATCTGGAAGGGATTTTTAATGCAGTTGCCCCGAATCCGGTTACCAATGCACGGCTCACCAAATCTATTGCTAAAGTACTTCAGAAACCATTGTGGTTACCTAATATTCCATCTTTTGTGTTAAGGCTTATTTTGGGAGATATGTCCAGGCTTATTCTTGAAGGGCAATTGGTAAGTTCGGAAAAGATTGAAAAACACGGATTTAGCTTTCATTATACCCAGCTGGAGAATGCGCTTCAGGATCTTTTAAAAAAATAAAGGGCAGCCCTTGGGCCACCCATTGCAATTTGAGTTTTACTCGTCTGATTTATTAGCCTTCACATCGATAGTGATCTCCATTTCATCTGAAATGAATTTGTCTCCAATATCGGTAAAGATGGTCTTTGATCCAAAATTCACACCCCATAAGGTTCGGTCCAGTACAAACGGTTCGCTTTTAATGCTTACCGAATTGGTATCTACCGTTACCGTGGCAGGAAATTCTATATTATTGGTTTTGTCTTTAATGGTTAAGTTTCCACTGATCATGGTCTTTCCTTCCTTTTCGGTCATTCCGGTCAATTGGAAAGTTGAAACAGGATATTTTGTTACATTAAAGAAATCTACTTCTTTTCCTTCAACGGTTCCTTTCAGGTGATTTTCCAGATTGGTTTTCATCTTTCCTTCCAGGTCGAGGTCGGTAATAGAATGCATATCGATGGTAAAGTCCCCACTTTCGATCTTATTCTCCTTTACGGCTACCTGGCCCTCTTTAAGGGAGATGATACCGTGATGGGTTTTTAAAGGCTTTGAACCTTTCCAAAGAATTTGGGATGCGTCGGTGTCTACATTGTAGGTTACAGCGGCAGCAGATGTTTGAGCCACTTCTTTCGCATCGGATGTCATGGCATCTGTTCCCTTATCCTTACAGGAAATTAATCCGGCAGCGATAAATGCGAACAAGGCGGTATTTAAAATTAACTTTTTCATAGTACTGTATGGTTTAATAGTTTAGGTGGTAAAAATATTCAGTAAGATAATATCAGGGTCATAAACTTTTATTAAAATAATGTTGTGACATTTTGGCATTATCGCAGAATTGGCAATACTTTTGCTTCCCCAAGAATACATTGAAAATTTAGATTTTAAATGAGCAGAAAAAATAAAAAAGATACAGCTGTGGCCGAAGAAGAATTAAATCTTGAACAGCAGGAGACTTCAGAAAAGAAAAAAGGGAAAAAGGATAAGAAAGTAGATGAGGTGGAACGTCTTAGTACCGAATTACAGACTGAGAAAGACCGCTACCTGAGACTATTTGCCGAATTTGAGAATTACAAGAAACGCACAGGTCGTGAACGGATAGAACTGTTCAAAACCGCGAGTCAGGATGTGATGGTTTCCCTATTACCGGTAATAGATGATTTTGACCGTGCTTTGAAGGAGATCGAAAAGTCTGAGGATGATAATCTTTTTAAAGGAGTTGAATTAATAAGCAACAAACTTAGAGAAACCCTTAGATCTAAGGGTCTAGAGCCTGTTGGAACTAAGGAAGGTGATACTTTCGACCCGGAGATACACGAGGCCGTAACACAGATTCCTGCACCTTCAGATGAGTTGAAGGGTAAGATAATCGATGTGATTGAAAAAGGATATACCCTTGGAGATAAGATCATTCGTTTTCCAAAGGTCGTAATAGGACAATAAAGCTGTCGTGCCTAATTTCGACATGATTGATGTATTTGAGGAAAGGCATACGATCTAGTCAATTAGAACAATTAAACTGAAAAGATGAAAGAGGACTTCTACGATATACTTGGCATTTCAAAAAATGCAACTGCGGCTGAAATTAAAAAAGCCTACAGGAAAAAAGCAATAGAATACCATCCGGATAAAAATCCCGGAGATGCCAAGGCAGAGGAGATGTTTAAAAAGGCGGCCGAAGCCTATGAGGTATTAAGCGATCCCGATAAAAAAGCCCGATACGATCAGTACGGCCACCAGGCATTTGAAGGTGGTGGATTTGGCGGTGGAGGTATGAATATGGAAGATATTTTCAGCCAGTTTGGAGATATCTTCGGAAGTGCTTTCGGAGGCGGCGGATTTGGCGGTGGATTTAGTGGATTTGGTGGAGGTCAGCGTCGTGTGAAGGGGAGTAATCTAAGAATCAGGGTTAAATTAACCCTGGAGGAGATTGCCAATGGGGTTGATAAGAAGATCAAGGTAAAACGCAAAAAGGTTGCCCAGGGGACCACTTATAAAACCTGTACCACCTGTAACGGACAGGGACAGGTTACCAGGATACAAAACACTATCCTGGGAAGAATGCAAACTGCTACTACTTGTTCGACCTGTGGAGGAACCGGGCAGATAATTGATAAAAAACCGGTAAACGCCGATGCCCAGGGCATGCTGTTATCTGAAGAGACCGTGTCTATTAAGATCCCTGCCGGGGTTGTGGACGGAATGCAATTGAAAGTTTCCGGCAAAGGAAATGAAGCCCCCGGAGGAAATGGGATCCCGGGAGACCTGTTAGTAGCGATCGAAGAACAACCGCACCCAACTTTGCAACGTGAGGGAGATAATTTGCATTACGACCTCTACATTAGTATTTCGGAAGCCGTCTTGGGCACTTCCAAAGAAATAGATACGGTAACGGGAAAGGTGCGAATTAAGATCGAACCGGGTACTCAAAGTGGAAAGATCCTGAGATTGCGTAAAAAAGGCATCCCGAGTATCAATAGCTATGGAACCGGAGATCTCCTGGTACACGTGAATGTCTGGACTCCGAAATCCCTTAGTAAAGAGCAAAAGGAGTTCTTTGAAACCATGAGATCCGATGACCATTTTCAGCCAAAACCGGAGAAAGAAGACAAGTCATTTTTCGAAAAAGTGAAAGATATGTTTTCATAAGATTATCAGCCTAATTAAAATAATTTTATATATATTTGATTTGTCACTAATCTTTTAGTGATAATTTTTCTTTTTCATAGCAATTTTTTTCCCACCCTTTAAGTAATTTGAGGGTGGGTTTTGCATTTTTAAGCAAAATCTACTCGCAACGGTTTAAAAATTATAAAAAGGATGATTTTTTAATAATTTCGCATATTCCAGGGGGTGAACTAGGCCTGTGAAGTGTAACATTTTTCATCCCCGGTGTACAAACTTTTAAATTGCCTCTTATAAAGAGTTGCAACCGGGGCAAAACTATATCTTTACACCCACAAAAATAATCTATGGACAATCTTTTAGTCGCGGAAAATGTTTCGAAATCTTTTGGGGAATTCAAAGCATTGAACGATGTTTCCATCGCTGTTCCCAGAGGTAGCGTATTCGGGCTTCTGGGCCCTAACGGAGCAGGTAAAACCACACTTATACGTATTATCAATCAGATCACCATGCCCGATACCGGGACGGTGCTTCTGGATGGACATCCTTTAAAGGCGGACGATATCCGTCATATTGGCTATCTGCCGGAAGAACGCGGGCTGTACAAGTCGATGAAAGTGGGTGAGCAAGCCCTCTATCTGTCCCAGTTAAAAGGCCTGTCAAGACCCGAGGCACGAAAAAGGTTGAAATACTGGTTCGATCGTCTGGAGATCGGAGATTGGTGGAATAAGAAGATACAGGAGTTGTCTAAAGGGATGGCTCAGAAAATTCAATTTGTCGTCACCGTTTTACACGAACCCAAATTACTCATCTTTGATGAACCATTCAGTGGTTTCGATCCCATTAATGCAAATCTTATAAAAGACGAGATCCTAAGGCTTCGGGATGCAGGAGCAACAGTTATTTTCTCTACCCACCGTATGGAATCGGTAGAGGAAATGTGCGATCATATAGCCCTTCTCAATCATTCTGAAAAGATATTAGATGGAAAACTGATCGATATTAAACGTGAATATCGCGCTAATACATACGAAGTGGGCCTAATTAGCCAGGATCATACCACTACCGAGGCTCTTATCCGAGAACATTTCGAATTCCTTCCGGCAAATTTTAAGACTATTAATGACGAATTTCAGTGTAAAGTTCGGATTCCTGAAAATACATCTGCAAACGAACTGGTGAATTTTTTAACCTCCAAGGGCCAGTTAACTCATTTTGTTGAGGTAGTACCTTCAGCAAATGAAATTTTTATCCAAACGGTTCAAAAAAACTAAACTTCACAGCATGAATCATCTTTCATTAATTATACAAAGGGAATATCTAACCAAAGTAAAGAATAGGGCATTTATAATCATGACCTTCTTAAGCCCTCTGATCATGGTAGGAATCTTTAGCCTGGTAGCCTATCTGTCGTCCATTAACAACGATAATGTAAGAAACATCTCAGTGCTGGATGAAAGTGGCTTATTTATTACAGAATTTGAAAGTGGAGACAATTTAAAATACAAGATGGTGACAGGTGAAAACCTGGTCGAAGCTAAAAAAACAGTTGAAGAAGCAGGAGATTACGGCTTGTTGTATATTCCAAAAGTCGATTCTTTGAATGAATTGGCAGAAAAAATAACCTTCTTTTCGGAAGATTCCCCATCCATCATCGTCCTGGATGACATAGAAGATGCCATTGAAGACAAGGTTAATACCATAAAATTGAAGGACGCAGGAATAGACCCCGAAGAAATTGAAGCACTACAAATTCGTGTTGATACGAAACTGGAAACCTTTGGAGGGGAACAAACCTCCGAATTAAGCACCTGGTTAAAGTTAGGATTTGGGGGGCTGTCCGGATACCTCCTTTTCATGTTTATTATCATTTACGGGAATATGATCATGCGAAGTGTGATAGAAGAAAAGACCAGCCGTATTATCGAAGTGATCATCTCGTCTGTTAAACCCGTAAAACTACTTCTGGGTAAGATAATAGGTACTTCCCTGGCAGGAGTTACTCAATTTTTAGCATGGGTAATACTTTTAGGGATATTCGCAACCGTCTTATCGTCGATCTTTGGAATAGATCCCGGAGCCGCTCAGCAACAGCAGGCCTTGGAACAGGCACAAGCACTAACCGGGAATGAGAATATGTTACAGGAATTTATGACCGAATTTTTCAAGCTGCCATTGCTCAACCTGGTAATTATGTTTCTCCTCTTCTTTGTAGGGGGCTACCTGCTCTATGCCTCTCTATATGCAGCTATTGGTGCAGCGGTAGATAGTGAGACCGATACGCAACAATTCCTGCTACCCATACTAATGCCCCTGATCCTTGCGGTTTATGTAGGATTCTTCACGGTATTTGATAATCCGCATGGAACTGTTTCCCAGGTATTTTCCTTTATTCCTTTTACCTCCCCTGTGGTAATGTTAATGCGAATACCATTTGGTGTTCCATTATGGCAACAAATTCTTTCGGTAGTAATTTTATTTGCTACATTTATAGGCACAGTATGGTTTGCTGCCAAGATCTATCGTGTAGGTATCCTCATGTATGGAAAAAAGGCGAGTTATAAGGAACTAATCAAGTGGCTTAAATATTAGGCATGTTTCAAGCAGAAAACGTTACAGATACTATTGAGGAAGTTGTCACTGAAGATATTTGGGGTTCGATCAAAGAATTTCTCAATTGGGGCGTTCGCTTTGGTGAAGGTGATAAGGAGATCAATATAACGGTTGGCCTGCTCCTACTCATCACTGTTTCGTTTATAGTAGCTAGTTTTGTTCTCAGTCTGATACGAAAACTCTTCACTCGAAGAATGAATGAAACCGATACGCTGAAATTCATCAGTGTGTTCAAGTTCATAAAATATGTAGTTTACATCATTGTAGTGTTCGCCGTGTTAAGTTTAGCCGGAATTAACATTACACCATTTCTCGCAGCCTCAGCGGCTTTACTGGTTGGGCTTGGGCTTGCATTACAGGAACTGTTTCAGGATGTTATAGCAGGTATCTTCATTATAATCGATAAGTCTCTGCTTGTAGGTGATATCATAGAAGTTGAAGGCAAGGTAGGGAGAGTGATCGATATCAAGTTGAGGACCACCCGAACCATAACTCGTGACGACAAGATTATCATCATTCCTAATCATAAATTTATTAGTGATTCCATAATAAATTACACTCAAAATCATAAAACCACCAGGGAAAGCGTTGTGGTAGGTGTGGCTTATGGAAGTGATACAAGATTGGTGGAAAAATTAATGCTGCAATGTGTGGACACTCAGAAAGGAGTTTTAAAGAAACCCAAACCCTTTGTGTTGTTCGAAGACTTTGGTGATTCGGCTTTGATATTTAGATTGTGTTTCTATATCAGCGACAGTTTTATCGATCCCTATATCAAAAGTGAACTCAGGTATAAGATCGATGAAGCGTTCAGAGCTAACGGTATTACGATTCCATTCCCACAACGCGACGTACATATTTATCCAACCCAACCAACGGAAAAGTAAAGTTTTAAATTATTAAACAAATTTCAATTAGAAATATAGGATTGGTATGGGCGTTATGTGGCCTGTGTACACTTTCTGCCCAGACAACCGATCTGGCCCGAATTGAGTATATGCTCATTCCGCAGGCAAATTCCGATAACAGTATTAATCGGTTCAGAGGTTTTGTAAATTTCCCTATTCCCCTGGAGTGGGACGGTAGTTACCTGGTGCCGGGCCTGGAATATAGGAACGTGGATCTTGATATCGAAGATCCAGTACCATTTGATATTAAGAATGTCCAGAAATTTCAAATGTTTCGCCTCTCAATGGGGTATACCTTTAAAGTGAGCAAGGCTTGGCGCGTAGGAATGAAAGTAGGGGTGGAAATTGCTTCCAATTTTGAACAGAGAACGGCTAAAGGTTCGGACTTAAGATTTACGGGGGCCGGTTATTTTGTAAAAGACAGAACCGCCGATTCTATCGCGAAAAAGGACAGGTTAATAGTAGGACTACAATACAGCACCAATGCGGGAAGACCTTTTCCAATTCCGGTAGTAAACTATTACAGGAAATTTCACCCAAATTGGTCTTACACGCTTGGCGTACCAAAAATGAATTTGAAACGCGATCTTACCGACAAACAGACAGTTCAGACTTTTATTACCGTTGATGGTTTTTTCTCAAATTTGCAGAATGACCTGCCGATACACAACGGGAGTAATTTTCCCGGAATGGCAGATAATATTTCCATGACAGTGATACTTGGTGGCCTGGGATACGAATACTTTTTCAGCCAGCATTTATTATTCTATTTTTATGGAGGTTATACGGGTTTCAATGAAATAAGGTTGCGGGATGGGAACAGGGAGACCCTGTACAAGATCAACGAAGAAAATACTTTCTATATTAGAAGTGGAATTAAATTCAAATTGTAACTATGTCGAAAATTTTAATTATTGAAGATGAGGCGGCTATCCGCAGAGTGTTGGCAAAGATACTTTCTGAAGAGAGTGACACCTACCAGGTGATCGAATCGGAGGATGGTCTCGAAGGAATTGAGCTTATAAAAAAGGAGGATTTCGATCTCATTCTTTGTGATATTAAAATGCCGAAAATGGACGGTGTTGAAGTCCTGGAAGCAGTAAAGAAAATTAAACCCGAGATCCCCATAGTGATGATCTCCGGTCATGGCGACCTTGATACCGCCGTAAATACAATGAGGCTTGGAGCATTTGATTATATATCAAAACCCCCCGATCTGAATCGACTTCTTAATACCGTCCGTATTGCCCTGGACAGGAAAGAGCTTGTAGTTGAAAATAAGCGACTCAAGAAAAAGGTTAGTAAGAACTACGAAATGATAGGGGAATCACCTGCCATTGTTCAGATTAAAGAAATGATCGAAAAGGTGGCTCCCACTGAAGCAAGAGTTCTTATTACCGGCCCCAATGGTACGGGAAAAGAATTAGTGGCTCACTGGTTGCACCAAAAGAGCGATCGTGCCGAAGGTCCGATGATAGAGGTGAATTGCGCAGCTATACCCAGCGAACTAATAGAAAGTGAACTGTTTGGACATGTAAAAGGCGCCTTTACTTCAGCAAATAAGGACAGAGCCGGGAAATTTGAAGCTGCTAATGGTGGAACAATTTTTCTCGATGAGGTTGGCGACATGAGCTTATCGGCCCAGGCTAAGGTATTGAGAGCCTTGCAGGAAAACAAAGTGCAACGGGTAGGGAGCGATAAGGATATCAAGGTGGATGTTCGCGTTATCGCTGCAACCAATAAAGACCTAATGAAAGAGATCGCAGAAGGTAACTTTCGTGAAGATCTTTATCACAGGCTGGCAGTGATCCTGATCAATGTCCCTTCCCTCAACGACAGACGAGAAGATATACCCTTGCTAGTAGAATACTTTACAAAAAAGATCGCCGATGAACACGGCACCGCTCAAAAAGTATTTACCGAAAAAGCCCTGAAGAAATTAAAAGAATACGACTGGACAGGAAATATTAGAGAATTACGGAACGTGGTGGAAAGGCTTATCATTCTAGGAAATGCCGAAGTAAGCGAGGATGATGTAAAACTATTCGCATCTAAATAGAAACAAATGGATAGCATAAAAAGTGAAGACTATAAGATCAGCTCGAAGGTTAGGATAAAAGATCTCAATTCGTTTGAGGATTTTGGTAGTGATAAGAAGGCGCTTAGCAGTGCCTTGAGAGAGACCAGGAAAAAACTTGGCAAACTCCAGGATACTTTGTACGCCCATGGAAAATACGCTGTACTGGTTTGTCTTCAGGGAATGGATACTTCCGGGAAAGACAGCCTAATTAGGGAAGTCTTCAAGGATTTTAATGCACGGGGTGTCGTAGTTCACAGCTTTAAAGTACCCACTGAAATTGAAAGAAAACATGACTATATCTGGAGACACTATATCGCCTTGCCGGCCCGGGGCAAATTTGGAGTATTCAATAGAACGCATTACGAAAACGTACTGGTTACCCGCGTGCATCCCGAATATATCCTGGGAGAATATCTTCCCAATGTAAATAGTACAGATGATATCGATAAGGAATTCTGGGATCGCAGATTTGAACAGATCAATAACTTCGAAAAAACAATCGCTGAGAACGGAACGCTTATTTTTAAGTTTTTTCTGAACCTTTCTAAGGAAGAACAGAAAAACAGGTTGATACGAAGACTAAACAAACCCGAAAAGAACTGGAAATTTTCTCCAGGTGATCTGGACGAGCGTGAACTTTGGGACCAATATATGTTTTGTTACGAAGACATCCTTAACAGGTCATCCAAACCTCATGCCCCCTGGTTTGCCATTCCGGCAGATAATAAACCGGCGGCCAGGTTGATCGTGGCATCCATATTGTTGCAGGAGATCTCAAAATATAAAGACATAAAAGAACCTGAACTCGAACCAGAGATCGCAGCAAAGATCTCAGCGTACAAAGAACGACTTCAGACAGAATAAAAAAAGCCCTAATTAACAACATATGAAATACTCAAATTTGCTAAAAACAACGGTAGTCACTTTTCTGGCACTACTTTGTTCTGTACTAAACACCAATGCTCAACAAGTTAATAAGGAGGATTCTTTAACCATTAGAAAAATTTACGATACAGCCTTGCTCAATGGAAAGAGTTACGATTGGCTGGACTACCTTTCTAATAATATTGGTGGCAGACTTTCCGGATCCCTCGAAGCCGAAAAGGCGGTACGCTATACCGAAGCCGAGTTAAAGCAGATAGGCCTGGATAAGGTGTGGCTGCAACCGGTGATGGTGCCTAAGTGGACTCGCGGCGTAAAGGAATATGCCTATATAGAGACTGCACCGGGAATTACTTCTACTACTAACATATGCGCCCTTGGCGGCTCTGTTCCAACACCAGGGGGTGGTTTAAAGGCTCATGTGATCGAAGTGCAAAACTTCAAAGAGTTGGCCCAATTAGGCCGGGAGGCTATAGAAGGCAAGATCGTATTTTATAACAGACCCATGCAGGCGAACCTAATTCGTACGTTCGAAGCGTACGGGGGTTGTGTGAATCAGCGTTATGCAGGCGCTATGGAGGCAGCCAAATACGGAGCCGTGGGAGTGATCGTACGGTCTATGAATTTGCGAAATGACGATTTTCCTCACACAGGATCTATGAGTTATGGCGATACACCTGCCAATCTTCGTATTCCTGCCTGTGCCATAAGTACCAACGGAGCCGATTATCTGAGCAGTGCATTGAAACTAAAACCGGACCTTAAGTTTTATTTTAAACAGTCCTGCAAAACGTATCCCGATGTTCAATCTTATAACGTGATAGGTGAGATTACCGGTACAACTTATCCCAATCGTTTTATGACAATTGGAGGCCACCTGGATTCCTGGGATCTGGGGGACGGATCACACGACGATGGAGCCGGCTGTGTTCAATCCATGGAAGTACTAAGACTTTTTAAAGAAATAGGCTACAGGCCAAAACACAGTATACGGGTAGTGCTATTTATGAATGAAGAAAATGGCTTGCGCGGTGGTAGAAAATATGCCGAAGAAGCTCGCTTGAAGAACGAACATCACGTATTTGCCCTCGAAAGTGACGCAGGTGGTTTTACCCCCCGTGGCTTTTCATTCGATACCGATGAAGAAAACTTTGCACAGATCGAAAGCTGGAAACCTTTATTCGAACCTTATCTTATTCACTCTTTTACCTTGGGAGGTAGTGGGGCCGATATCGGGCCACTGAAAGATGGTAGTATTGTACTGGCTGGTCTTAGACCGGATTCGCAGCGATACTTCGATCATCACCATGCTGAGAACGACACCTTCGATGCTGTGAACAAACGCGAGCTCGAGCTGGGAGCAGCCACTATGGCGAGCCTGGTCTACCTTATGGATAAATACGGAACCCGAAACGAATTTAAAGAGATCAAAAAGTGATATGAGCTTTTTAACGGCAGAATGGAGGAAATTACTTCTGGTTAATTATGAGATAGAACCCGATCTGCTTAAACCGTATTTACCTTATAAAACCGAACTCGACTCTTGGAACGGAATACATTATGTGAGTTTGGTTGGCTTCATGTTTCTAAATACTAAAGTGTTCGGACTTAAAGTTCCATTTCACGTCAATTTTGAAGAAATAAACCTGAGGTTCTACGTTCGCCATCACGACGGAAATAACTGGAAAAGGGGAGTGGTATTTATTAAAGAACTGGTGCCCAAACCACTTATTTCGTTTATCGCCAATACTCTGTATAACGAACATTACGCTAGTCGGAAAATGTATCATTCCTGGAAGGAGAATGCAGATTCACTGAACATACATTACGGTTTTTTTGAGGCTGGCGAGGAACAGTCTATGCAGGTGACCGCCTCAAGATTGCCCGTTGAGATCCCCGGAAATACCGAAACAGAATTCATCACCGAACATTATTGGGGATATAGTTCGATCTCCGGGAAAAAGACCACTCAGTATGAGGTTACTCATCCAAGATGGCTGGCTTATGAGGTTAAGGATTATAAGGTAGACATGGATTTTGACCGGGTGTACGGCGAATCCTTCGGAATTTTGAATAAGCGCAAACCCAGATCTGTAATGTTGGCTGAAGGTTCTTCCATCACAGTAGAATCTAAATCGATCCTCAAATAAAAAGCCGTTTCGATTTTTGTTCGATAATAAACGGCTTCCTTACCTTTGCTGAAAACCCCAGCGACCTTGCTTAAGCAATACACCAAAGAATTTAAATATAATTATCGCCTTGCTACTCCAGTTATACTGGGGATGCTGGGTCATACGGTAGTGGCTCTGGTAGACAATATCATGGTGGGTCAGTTAGGTACAGCCGAACTCGCCGCGGTTTCTTTAGGTAATAGTTTCCTGTTCATCGCCATGTCACTTGGTATTGGATTTTCCACCGCTATTACTCCATTGGTGGCTGAAGCCGACGGGGAGAATAATTTCGAAGCGGGTAAATCTTCGTTTAAGCATGGTTTGTTTCTCTGTACCATCCTTGGGATCGCCTTGTTCCTCATGGTCTTTATCGCCAAACCTTTAATGTATCATATGAGGCAACCGGAAGAAGTAGTGGTCCTGGCGATGCCTTATCTCAATCTGGTGGCGGTTTCTCTTGTTCCTTTAATTGTTTTCCAGGCGTTCAAACAGTTTAGTGATGGTTTGTCCATGACGCGTTACCCAATGTATGCTACCATTCTGGCAAACATTGTCAATATAGTGCTGAACTATATTTTTATCTTCGGAAAACTGGGAATGCCGCAACTTGGGGTGGTTGGTGCTGCCATAGGCACCCTGGCATCGCGTGTTATCATGGTTGCCTATTTATGGTATTTACTTTCGCAACATCATAAATCCCGTCCCTTTGTATTACACATTAAAATTTTTCAACTTTCAAAAAGGATGCTGAAAAAGATCATGAGTCTTGGCTTTCCTTCTGCACTGCAGATGTTTTTTGAAGTGGCTATTTTCACGGCAGCTATATGGCTTTCGGGGATATTGGGGAAAAACCCTCAGGCGGCTAACCAGATCGCCCTTAATCTCTCTTCCATGACCTTTATGGTTGCCATGGGCTTTAGTGTGGCAGCTATGATTCGTGTGGGAAATCAAAAAGGGTTGAAACGTTTCCGTGAACTTAGGCGTATTGCCTTTTCCATTTTTCTGCTGTCTACCATGCTGGCTGTGATCTTTGCCATCCTGTTCGTGGTCTTTAAGGACGCATTGCCTAAACTGTATCTGGATTTCGATAATAAAGCCGAATTTGCAGACAATTTCCAGGTTGCCACCATAGCGGCGAAACTCCTGCTAATCTCGGCCGTGTTTCAAATTTCCGATACCTTGCAGGTGGTTGCTCTTGGGGCGTTAAGAGGCATGCAGGATGTAAAGATCCCAACGCTCATCACCTTTGTGGCCTACTGGCTAATTGGTTTCCCAATTTCATACTATCTCAGTATGATAAGCGATTATGGGAGCGCCGGAATTTGGATTGGCTTGCTTGCCGGCCTAACGGCTAGTGGTTTAATGCTGTTTATCCGCTTTAATTATCTATCGAAGCGACTCATAGAAGCAAATGCAGATTAACACCAGATAGTTAGATCGCCCATTTATAAATTACGACCGCTATTTCATAAATTCCGACATATCCACCTTTGATTTGGATATACAATGTGTTAGTTTAGGATTATAATCAATCAATCTTAGCAGCTTTTAGTTGCTGTGAGGGCTGGCCACCCAAATGTTGGTAAAGCGATCTTAGTTGAAAAGTTATTTTTGTTTAGTATGAAAGACCCCGGGAATAAGCCGGGGTTTTTTTATTTGCTGTATTTTAGCGAAAAATAAATGTATGGAACTTCCAAAATATCTGCTGGGCGATAATACCGATCATCCTGATGCGATCTTTATTATTCATACCGAATTCCCTCGTTTTGTGATAAACCTGGCAAATGATGAGGTAGAATGGCTGGAGGAATTCGATCAGCACGATCAGAAAGAACTGGAAACCGAAACGGAAAATTATATCCGAGAGGCGACAGAATTCTACGACCGGGAAGTGGCTCGCTACGAGAATGATTGACACTCTGCTTACATACGATACCGAATTATTTCTATACCTGAATAACCTGGGGACAGAGCGGTGGGACGGCTTCTGGCTTATCGTCACCGAAAAATGGTCTTCTATTCCTGTTTATGCGGTACTGCTGTACCTGGTCTACCGTCACTACGGATTAAAAGGCACCCTTATCATTCTGGTGGCGGTGGCCTTGATGATCACCGCTTCAGATCAGCTTGCTAATTTATTTAAATATGGCATCCAAAGGCCAAGGCCATGCCGGGTGGAGGCCCTGCAGGATCAAATGCGTTTTGTAGCAGAAGGCTGTGGCCGCTATGGATACTTTTCTGCTCATGCGGCCAGTTCGATGGCGGCAGCTGTTTTCCTGGGCCTTGCCCTGAGAAAGTATTATAAATACCTGCCTTTTATCCTCATCTTCTGGGCCGTGCTAGTTGCCTACAGCAGGATCTACCTGGGCGTACACTATCCTCTCGATATTGTTAGCGGATTTATTGCGGGAGGCCTATTAGGCTGGGGCTTTTACAGGCTACAACATTGGGCTCAAAAAAAGTTTAACGGCTAGTCCTCACTACATAAAGATCCCTGTATAAGCGCGGCTTGTGTGAACGGTCTCCTTCCCCTTTCGGATTCATATCGTAGCGTGTAATAAAACGAGTAGTGTGATCTTTAAAGGTTCGTTTAAATAATTCAACATCATCCCTGGACACGAGTACAGCAAAGGAATCTTCTCCCGGTATATTAACAATCCCTTCTTTCCTAAGTACTTCAATGGGTTTCCCGTATGCCCAGATCAATTCGGGGGTGAAGTAGGTCATTTCGTATACGGCCAGGCCAGTTTCAGATTGCCATTGGGGTAATTCGGCCATGCTTTTAAAACCGGGATTTACGGTTAGCGTCTTTGCCAGGGGCATTCCGAAGCAAATAATTGCCGCAATAAAGATTATGGTCGCATAAAAGACACCTTTAATTTTCTTCCTGAATAGATTTCTGAATATATAGATTCCTATCACGAACAAGGCGCTAGATAAAATCACAAACCAGAGCCATTTTCCGGCCAGCTGATCTTTCAGGAATACATAACCGGCAATGGGAAACGCCACTCCTATAAAGGCGATTAATCCGAAATTAAAATAGACCGGCCGGGTTTCTCTTTTGTCTTTTATTTCTGAAAACCTTCTGAAGAGATACTCTATGTAAAAGCCTGTGTTTAACGCAAGAGGGATAAGTACCGGTAACAGATAGCGTGATTTCTTCTCGGGTATCACCGAAAGCAATACCAGGGACAACAGCGTCCATAGCAGTGTAAACCGATACGCCTGCTTATTGAACACGCGATCCTTCAGGTAGGGATACAAGAGACTGATAAAAGCGATCAAAGTCCAGACTCCACTCTGGGTGAAGAAACTCCAGTAATAATAGAAGGGTCGCACATTATAACCTGTCCAGTTGGAAGTTTCACGCTGAGTAATGGCAGCCACGGTTTCAGGATCGTAGGTATAGGTGTACCAATGCCACCAGCCGGAAATTATAAGGGCAACCACTAAAAATATAATTAAGGGCAGTATACGTTCTTTAAAGTTTTTATAACGGTATATTATTCCGAAGGAAATAAGAAAGGGAAGCAATAAGGCATAAAGGGAAACCGGCCCTTTACTCATAAATGAAAACCCAAAAAAGACGGCCGCCAGAAGGGCACGTTGGTATTTTTTGTCTTCAGAAGTAAAAAACAGGTATAGCTGCCAGATACAAACCATCATGAAGGCATGGGTAAAAATATCCCAGTTCCCGTCCCTGCTGGCAGAAACCACATAAAAGGACGTAGCCATAACCAAGCAAGCCAGAAAAGCATAGGTTTTGTCTTTGGTTAATTTTACTGCAAACAGGTAGGACGTCATTACCAGAATAAGTCCCATGAGAGCTGCCGGCATACGGAGTGCGGCAATATTCTTTAGTCCGAAAATAGCTCCGGAAACTGCCGTGATCCAGGTAGGTAGGGGAGGTTTCTGATATCGTGGTTCGCCATTCAGGGTGGTAAGCAGCCAATTACCGTCGTCCAGCATTTCCCGTGCCGTCGTAAAATTTCTTGCTTCCATGATATTCACATACAGAGCGTCCAGATTCATGAAGAAAATAGCGATACAGGCCAGTAACAGCCATAAGATGTGATTGTTTTTAAGTGCTTTCACGGAATTGCTTTTTCCAGATAAATATATTACGAATATATATTATTAGGCCTGCAATATGGCCTACAAATAGTACCGGGTCCTTTCGGAAAATGGCATAGGTGAGAATTAACGAAGCTCCCAAAACACTCATTCGCCAGAATCCTACTGGCAACTGGGAAGTTTTGGTTCTTTCAGAATAGATCCATTGATACACGAACCTCAGGGTAAAGATCAGTTGGGAGACAATCCCAAGGATGAGAAGCCACAAGGAGATATTTTCCTTCCCAAATATTTGTTCCAGATCGTATTCCCCGTTGTTGTAGGAATAAATAACAATGATCACCGGAAATATGATCAGGAACCACTGAAACCATTTTGGAGCTTTTTGCCATTCGCCTTGTAGATGTAAATTCCTGATATAGATAAAGTAGGTTAACGATTGTCCCAGCATGATGGCGAAATCGTCCCTTAGATAGCCGTACACAAAGAGGAGGAAAGAAGCCAGCAGGCTTAATTTCCAGAAGAGGGAAGGGGTAACCACCCTTTTTCTTTTTTCCGAAACGATCCACTGTGCCAGTAACCTTCCCGAAAATAAGATCTGAGCCGTAAAACCGATACTGTAAATAAGCAGATCGCTCATTCTTTTTGCTTCACCTCGTAGTTTATATACTTTTTCTTCATCCAAAGGTAGGCAAAGCAATCCATAAGGGGTCCAAGCAGCCTGTTCCACAGACCAAACTTAGCCTTTCCGGCTATCCTTGGGAAGTGACGAACGGGAACCTGTAATATTTTCCCATTCTGAAGCAGGATCATTGCGGGAAGAAAGCGGTGCAGCCCTTTAAACATAGGGATGCGTTTGGCATAATCTGTTTTGATCACTTTGAGCGGGCAACCCGTATCGTCCATCCCATCATGGGTGAATGCACGACGGATCCCGTTGGCGATCCTGGAGGACATATTCTTTACGAACGAATCCTTTCGGTCTGCCCGAACACCGGTTACAAGATCGTATTCCCCTATATGTTCAAGTAGTATGTTAAAATCTTCCGGTGAAGTTTGCAGGTCGGAGTCTATGTAGCCTAACAATAGGGTAGACACATGGTCGAAACCGGCTTTGATGGCGGCGCTGAGTCCGCGATTTTCTTTAAACGAGATATAATCGAATGCCTCGTTTCTATTGCAAATTTCTTTTATAAACTGTTCGCTCTTATCCACAGAACCATCATTTACAAAAAGGATGGCTGTTTTTCTAGTTGCGATTTTGGTATAGGCCAGTAATTCCTGTTCTACGCGTTCCAGGTTGTCCTCTTCATTGTAAACCGGCACTATAATAGTAAACTCGTACATAAAAGTTTGCTCGAAAGATTTGTGCAAAAGTATTTCTTTTTTGAAGAATAGGGCAGAATGCGGGAAAAGATGTTTCTTTGTATACCAATTCACTTCTATGCGAATATTAGTTACGGGAGCAGCTGGATTTATTGGATCTCATACTTCGGAAAGGCTTTCCGATATGGGCCATGAGGTTCTGGGTGTTGATAATTTCTCCGATTATTACGATGTAAAACTGAAAGAGTTAAATGCCGGTGCCCTTTCAGAAAAGGGAATAGAAATTAAAAAGATCGACCTGAGTATAGACGAGCTAGGCTCGTTATTTGAAGACCAAATAGACTATATATTTCATTTTGCAGCCCAGCCGGGGATAGCTGTAACCTCTACTTTCAACGATTATATCACCAATAATTTTATCGCTACCCAACGCCTGCTGGATGCGATCGAACCATTAGATAAAAAGCCCTTTTTTGTTAATATTGCAACCTCTTCCATCTACGGTTTACACGCTACCATGACCGAAGTGGAAGCACCTATGCCTGCCTCCTGGTATGGGGTAACCAAGCTGGCTGCCGAACAACTTGTACTGGCCTATAGCAGACGCGGACTATTGCAGAGTACCAGTTTGCGTTTGTATTCGGTTTACGGTCCAAGAGAACGGCCGGATAAGCTTTACACCCGGCTTATCGATTGCGGTTTGAACGACAAGGCATTTCCGTTGTACGATGGAAGTGAGCGCCACTTGCGAAGTTTTACATATGTACAGGATATTGTCGATGGAATTGTAAGTGTGATAGGTCGCGAGGAAGTTGCGGACGGGGAGATTTTCAATCTTGGAACCGAGGAGGAGAATAGTACCGCCACCGGGATCGCAATCGTAGAGAAAATACTTCAGAAAAAAATAAAGATAGACCACAAGCCTGCCAGGCCAGGTGATCAATCTCGCACCAAGGCCAACATTTACAAGGCCCGTAAATTGTTGAATTATGATCCCGGGACCAGTCTTGAGGATGGCCTCAAGGAACAAGTGGCTTGGTTTAGGGAAAATTTTAAATAATAAGCTGGTGAATTTCTTCGTTATAAAGCCATCTTCATATGATTGCTATCTTACAGATCGTTGCCTTGGTACAGGGAATATTCCTGATCCTTGTATTAATTTCGAAGCGTGGGTCTTATAAAAAACCCACTCTCATTTTATTGTTGTGCAGTATCGTTTCAATTCTATTGTTTTTAATTGGAGACGACCAGAATAACCTTATCTCGAGAGATATAGACTGGTTCTTTTTCGACACCTCGTTATTTATAACCTTTCTCTTTCTATTTGTAAAATATTATGTTTCTAAACGGGAACATTTTAGCAGATGGGACTTGCTATATTTTATTCCTAACCTACTTTATCTCGGCTTCGAAATTTCCGAAATACTTCTTTTACCAGCCGAGAATAGGTTTGTTGAACTGCTGGAATTGGGAATCGAATTGTCTTTCTTAGCGTATTTGTTATTAACACTCCGTATCCTGCTTTTTACCAGAAAACAAAAATGGTTGCTCATGTTTATAGTTCCTCTCGTTTTATTGACCAGCACCTCCATCTTAAACGATATTTTAAATTGGTTTTCTTTAAAAGAGATCGCTATGTTTAACGACGCCAATTTCAATTCCTTTGTCATGATCACAGTAGCAGCACTTTTTTATGTGGTGAGCATGAAACTGGTAATAGCACCTGGGGACGTATTATTGCCCCATGAGGCGAGCCGATATAAAAGTTCGGGTTTAAACCGAAATCTAATAGAGGATTATAAGCGAAAGATCCTGGAGAGTATGGATAAGCAGAAGATCTTCTGTAATCCTAAACTATCGTTAACCTCATTATCTCAAGAGCTCGAAATCCCTAAACAGTACATTTCGGAAATATTAAATGTTCACCTTCGTACAAGTTTTCAGGATTTTGTGAACGGGTATCGTGTTAATGCTTTTATCGCTTGTCTTGGCGAAGAACGATACGAACATTTTACTCTTATGGGAATCGCTTCGGAAGTTGGTTTTAACTCCAAATCAAGTTTCTATT
>QQUG01000095.1 GCA_008501705.1 Flavobacterium sp. | reverse complement strand
AATGAACTTGTTCTATGAGTATACGGAAGCCAAGGATTCGATCTTTAATTCGGAAAAAGAAAAGAATCTAACCGAGGCACTTCAGAAATATGAAGCAGAAAAAAAGGACAAAGCCTTACTGGCACAAGCCCTTACGATCGAGAAAAATACCAGGCAAAAGAACACCATCCTCATCTTACTAATTTCGGCCATTGCTATCTCTGTACTGTTGTTCTTGTTCTTCCGAAAACGCCTTCAGTATCAGAAAACAATTGCGAGTCAGAACGCCTCCCTTCAACGGCAGAGAATAACCGAACTTCAGCAAAAAAATAAGTTATTGGCCTTAAGCAGTATGATTGAGGGTCAGGAAGCCGAAC
The DNA here is from genome assembly GCA_008501705.1 of Flavobacterium sp. Lineage (GTDB taxonomy): Bacteria > Bacteroidota > Bacteroidia > Flavobacteriales > Flavobacteriaceae > Pukyongia. The sequence continues at coordinate 5,932 of QQUG01000095.1, read as the reverse complement.
GTCTTCGAATTGCAAAAGATCTTCACGACAGCCTGGGCGGGCTATTAAGTACCGTAAAAGCTCATTTTACAACCATTCAGAAGCAAATACATCAATTGGCCAACTTCAACCTTACCGAAAAGACCAATACGCTCATTGATGAGGCCTGCATAGAGGTTCGGCGGATCTCACATAATATGATGCCCCATGCCCTGAGTATTTCCGGATTAAAAGGGGCGCTCGAAGATATTACACAGAACCTGAAAGAAGATGGTTACGATATAACCCTGGAAGTTAATAATCTCCCTTCGGAAATGGAAAGCACCAAGGAAGTGATGATCTACAGATTGGTTCAGGAAATAGTATCCAATATCCGCAAGCATGCCGGTGCCGATACTATCCTGCTTCAGTTGATCGGGTATAAAAATGAAGTTAATCTAATTATTGAAGATAATGGCAAGGGATTCGATTATAGCGAGGCTGTTTCGAAGAACGGACTTGGTATAAAGAGTATAAACAGTCGGGTTGACTTTCTGGATGGCACCATAGAATGGGACTCCAAGCCGGGAAATGGCACTTCAATAAGCATAAATATACCGTTATGATACAGGTCTTTATAGTTGATGATCATAAAATGGTCATAGAAGGATTACAGTTGCTACTTCAAAATGAAGAGGACATTGCTGTAATAGGATGTGCCCTTAGTGGGAAAGACGCTTTAGAACAAATTGATATCAGGCAGCCGGATGTGGTTTTGCTGGATATCAATATGCCAGACATGAATGGGATTGAAACCTGTAAAGAGCTCATTGCGCGTCATCCCGATCTGAAGATCGTGGCCATATCGATGCACAAAGAAAGCAGCCTGATAAAATTGATGCTTTCCAGCGGCGCAAAAGGCTATGTTTTAAAGAACGCCGGCCAGGACGAAGTGATCGAGGCCATTAAAATGGTGAACGAAGGAAAAATGTACCTGGACGATACAGTAAATGAGATCGTAGTGAACAGTGTGGCGAATGGCACCGAGGCAAAACAGCGTAGTCCTTTCCCCACCTTGTCCCGGCGCGAGAAAGAAATACTACAGTTAATACTGAAAGAGCATACCACGCATGAAATTGCAGAGAAGTTGTTTATCAGCTTCGGAACGGTGGAAACTCACAGACGAAATATGCTTATTAAGACAGGGGCGAGAAATACCGCCGGCCTTGTACGAATTGCGCTTGAATACGAGTTACATACATAACCTCTAAAATACTGATCATGAAAAAAATCTTATTAGTAATCGCCATGGCAGCACTACTAGGCTGTGCTTCGGAAACCGAACAGAAAAGCCTGGATAGAATAGCTGATATTTACGACGCGAAAACCTCATACTCTAAGGGATTTAGCAGTTCTGCGGGCACCGAAACCGTGAGGAATTTTACTGCAAAAGTCTCAGAAAGTGACCTGATAGATAGTTTAAACCCCAATGTTACCTCTGCCAATATTGCGTTGCTGGTTTACCAGGGATTTGAAGAAGATGAGAAAGGAAAGTACAATTTCATCAATGTGGAAATGTTGAATAAAAAAGGCGATACTGCAGATTATACATATCCTTTAGATGTTCTGAAGAAATTAAACAGGAAATCTGAAGTGTACACAACTTTCTCCCAGAGCCTAATGGATAGCGATGCTGTAACCATAGATAATATAAGAAATGAAAAATCCATAGCTCCTCCCATTGGGGAACGGCTCATTATAACTATGGGTGAGTATAAGGAGAAATACGGCTCGCTGATAGCATACGAACCCTTTGGTGTTGCTGAAGTGAGTGATGCTCTGGGTGCTGCTTATCAGTTTCAGTCTGACCTGGTATTTAGCAGCGGAAAGAAAATACCGTACCTGGTGGTAGTAGACACTGCCCCCGAACTCAATAAACTGGAAGGGTTTAGATTTTTTGAATAAAAAAAGCCCCTGAAATTCAGGGGCCTATAAAATTCTTAAACATTTAGTCAATAAATCCGCCAGGGTTATTATCCCAGAATACCTGGTCGGTAAGCTGACGCTGTTGGATGTTCGGGTTGTTTTCTACCTCATCAACAGGATATCTGAACCCTCTTGGGAAAGCACCTGCTGCTGTTATAGGAGACTGCAGGGTTGGGAATCCTGTTCGTCTGTATAGGTTGTATACTTCTACGCCGTTACCCCAGGAAGCAAGGAATGCTTCTCTTGCGATAATGGCAAGTTTTCCGTTGTTGTTCGCTGCGTTGTACTCTGCAAGTACCCCTGCTACGTAGTTATCCTTATCGGCTTGAGTCATTTCGAAACCGTCTGTTGCAACACCTCCTGAGAAGTCGTCTACCTTATCCAGGCTTAGACGGATCCCTTCGGCCAATAGGTTAGCCGGGTTACCATTGGTTCCCAGAGTAAGTGCTGTTTCAGCCAATAGGAATTTTGTGTGAGAAGCCAGGTAGATGGGTAGTACACCGGCACCGCCCAGGTTGTTATCTGTAGCTCTTGCCTGTGCAAACTCGTCTCTATCGAAGGCTCCACCACCCGGGTAGATACCAAAGGTAGTACGCTTGAATCCATCGTTTGGAATACCAGCATCATCGGTATGGTCACGACCCCAGTAAAGGTTCCCTACATAACAGTAATCGTATCGGGCATCTCCGGCACATGGCAGGTCTGAACCTGATGGTGGGTTGGAGGTTTGACGATACAGGTAGTAACGTGTTCTTGGATCGATCGTTCCTGTTTCTATAAAAGGAGGTTGATCGTCCCCTGCATTTAACATGTCAAGGAAGTTGTTACTCATATAAGATCCGGCTCCAGATGCAAGATATCCCGTGGTAAAGAAGGGGTGTCTTGATTCTACAGGATCCTGAACATCAGAATATCCAAAAGTGAAATCTTCTGAAGTATTATCGATAATACTACCGTTAGCCGTTGCGTTGATCCCGGCCGTTGCTCTGGCAGGATCGGTAAGGCGAAGGTTGTTATAAGCACGAAGCTTCAAAGTGTTCGCCAGGGCGATCCAGTTGTCAGCATCGAAATCTTCAAAATAAAGATCGGTTGTTGGCTCGATAAGCCCACCAGCCTGAAGGTTGGCAATAGCAGCATCGAGTAACTCTAACTGCGCATCGTATACCGCCTTGGCAGGATCTGAGTTTGGATTTGGAAACTCTTCCGGCTTGTTGGCCTCAGTATAAGGAACATCGTTCACATAATCAACCAATAGCATATAGGCAAATGCCTCGATCACCTGAGCCACACCCAGGTGGTTGGTAAGACCTTCCCCACCGTTCTCAAGGTCCACATTGTGAAGCCCCTCGATAAGATCGATGTTTCCAAACATCTGGTAAGATTGTTGCCACTCGGTAATAAGCGTGTTCTCATCAATGGCTCCGTTGTATGCCCCAAACAAGTTGGTCATACGCGTAGAACTCATAGAAGGTCCGTTGTACCCGTTCCAGATGTTACGCGCAAAAGAAAGCTGCACGTCGTTCAGGATGAAGTTAGGATCTGCGTTCTCAGACCCAACAACGTTCGGGTTATCTAGTAATTCCAACTCCACTGTATCACAGGCAATGAAGAAAAAGAAGGTGGTAAGAATTAAGGAGATTTTAAATATATTTTTCATAGATAAATTTTTGCGTTCAGTAATAGAACAGTTCAGGATTGAAATTGATACCTCGAGTCGCAAAAATATTTTTTCTATAAGTTTACAGCTGGAAATTGCAACTATGAACAAAGAGAAAGATACTTGTAAGGAAGAGGTTTTTAATACCCTTTACCGCGATCATTCGCAGTCGTTACATAATTTCCTTTATTTTAAGACAACCAATAAGGACCAATCGCATGATATTGCACAGGAAGCATTTATAAAACTTTGGAACAATTGTAAAAAAGTAAGTCCAGAAAAAGCAAAATCCTTTTTATTCACTGTAGCAAATAATTTATTTCTGAATGCAGTCGCCCATCAAAAAGTGGTGCTGAATTTTAAAAAGTCGAAAACTACTGTGATCAACGAACAATCCCCTCAGTATCTATTGGAAGAGAAAGAATTCGAATCCAGGCTAAATAAGGCGATCTCCGATCTTACCGAGGTACAGCGAACTGCCTTTTTATTAAGCCGGGTAGAAGGAAAGAAATACAAGGAAATAGCCGAAATATTAGGTATTTCGGAAAAGGCTGCCGGCAAAAGGATACATGATGCGCTGGAGGCCTTACGCGAACAAATTGAAAAAATATAGAACAGAGAGGTAGTAATTTGCGGACTCAACTGTTCTATATCTGAACATGCCAACGAACATGAAAAAGAAAGATTTATTAAATAAATGGTTAAATGGCGAACTAACTCCGGAAGAATTTGAGGTATTTAGAACGATTCCGGAGTTTTCGTCATACCTGAAAATAGATGCTTTCGTAAAAGACATCGATCTTCCCCAAGTTGATATCAAGGCTGGTTTAGCCGAATTGCAACAAACAAGGAGGCAGTCGTTGGACAATGAAAAACCCAAGTTGTTCACCTTTTCCAATGTAATGCGGATCGCCGCAATTTTAACTCTGTTACTGGCATCTTACTATTTTATTGCTAATTATAGTGTGTCTACCAGCACACAACTTGCCCATACCGAAGTTCTGCAATTACCGGATAACTCACGTGTAACGGTTAATGAAAATTCTGAACTTCGATATAAAAGATTCAATTGGGGAAGTGATCGCCAAGTCACATTGAAAGGTGAAGCCTATTTTGAAGTTGAGAAAGGCAGCACGTTCACTGTAAATACAGATCTGGGGAGTGTAACTGTTTTAGGTACACGTTTTAACGTTTCAACAGTTGGAAACGATCTTGCAGTAAGTTGTTACGAAGGCGAGGTACGGGTGTTGATGAACGATCTCACCATAGATCTGCCGGCCGGTAGAACAGTAAGTTTTAATTTAGAAGCTCCGGAGATTGGCGATGTTTACCTCAGCGAACCCAATTGGCTTTATAACGAGAGTACTTTTAACGACATCCCGATAATGAAGGTATTATCTGTACTTGAAACAGAATATAACTTAGATCTTTCAACTGAAAATATTGATGTAAATTTACGTTTTACGGGGGGATTCCCTAATGATGATCTTGAAGCGGCGCTACAAGCGATCACAATTCCTCTGAAACTTAATTACGCAATAGAAAACAAGGATGACGTTACTATATTTGGTAAAACCAATTCAGATTAAAAGTCTCTTTCTCCTTTTTTTCCTATGTTTTTGTACTAGCATTTCAGCCCAGAATACCGCGAAAGACATCCCGTTAATTAATATCTTGAAAAAAGTTGAACGACAGTTCGAGCTCAGCTTTTCGTATAATAAAAAGGAACTTAAGAATATCCGATGTTCGGCCCCCGAAAATAACGCCACCCTTGAACAAGTTTTAGCACAAATTTCGGGTAAGTGCGAAGTTCAATTTTACCGTATAGACGAAAGATATATAGCGGTGAGGCCGGGGAAGGATGCATTAATTTCTATTTGTGGAACCTTGATAGAAACAGCCACAGGCGCTCCATTAAGTAACGCGTCCATATTGGCAGAGAACGTTCAAACAACCACAGACTCCGGTGGGGTTTTCCGGATCTCGGCGATCTCGGAATCTGCCAATATCTCCATCTACCACCAGGGTTTTAAGGTAAAAGAAATGCTGGCCGGTGAATTGAACAAACCCAATGAATGTCCGTTGGTGTTCATCGATCAGAAATTTAACTATTTGCCCACCATCCTACTCAATAGCTATCTTACCAAAGGGATCTCAAAGAACGCCGAAGGTTCTGTTTCCATTTCCAATAACAACTTCGAAATACTCCCCAGCCTGATAGACCCCGATGTATTAAAGATCGCCCAGATCTTACCCGGCATAGAAAGTTTTAATGAAACGGCCTCCGATATGAACGTTAGAGGTGGAAAAAATGACGAGGTTTTATTACTA
>QQUG01000183.1 GCA_008501705.1 Flavobacterium sp. | reverse complement strand
TGCAGGGAATTGGAGTTCTCGCAAAGAATAAGTGGGCTCCGCTGGTGCTAACATCCATCATTTTTGGCGGTCTGCATTTTCTCAACCCTGAAGTGGAAAAACTGGGGAGCGTAATGATGGTCTACTCCATTTGGACCGGATTCTTCCTGGGAATCATTAGCCTAATGGATGATGGGTTGGAACTGGCCCTTGGGTTTCACGCCTGTAATAATCTGGTGGCTGCCTTACTGCTTACTGCAGACTGGACCGTGTTTCAAACCAATTCTGTTCTGAAAGATGTTTCGGAACCTTCGGCAGGATTCGATATAATCGCCCCGGTATTTATAGTTTATCCCATCTTTATAGGTATAATGGCCTGGCGTTACAAATGGACAGGATGGAAAGATAAATTATTTGGTAAGGTAGAACCGCCGCCCCTCGTTGATAAAGAAACCATAGATTACGTACATTAACCCGGAAAATATTGAAACCAACCTCACAATCACTTCACCCGGCATTTAAACTTAACGGCCTTGAATTTTCCTCGGCCGAAGAAGTTTTGAACTTTGCCGATGGCCTGCTTGAAGATGGCAACGAGCAAGAAGCCAGCGTGGTTCGCTTTCTGGAGCAATGGTTGGATTTTTCTGAAACTATCAAAGTAAGAACATCGGGTTCTACCGGGAAGCCAAAATGGATCGAACTAAGTAAGGAACACATGATCAACAGCGCCAGGGCAACCGGCGCCTATTTTAAGGCTGGGAATAACACCCAGGCTTTGTTGTGTCTTTCAGCCGATTATATTGCCGGAAAGATGATGTTGGTTCGAGCTATGGTATTAGGTTGGGATCTGCACGTAGTTACACCCTCCAGGGATTCTCTCACCGAATACGATAACGATTACGATTTTGTTGCCATGGTTCCTTACCAGGTATGGCACTCTCTGGATGCCCTTAACAAAGTAAAGAAACTCATCATTGGTGGAGGGCGCGTTCCCGCCGAGCTGGAGGATAAGTTACAGGAAGTAGATACCGAGGCTTTTGCCACCTATGGCATGACCGAAACAGCAACGCATGTGGCGGTTAGAAGATTGAACGGCCCCGCAAGAAGCGATAGCTTTTCTGCTCTGCCAGATGTAAAATTTTCGGTAGATGCGAGAAATTGTTTGATCATTACAGCTCCTGCCATCCTGGATGTTCCTTTGGTGACCAACGACGTAGTGACACTTAATTCACCTACGAATTTCAACTGGCACGGGCGTTATGACAACGTGATAAATAGTGGTGGCTTGAAGATCTATCCCGAAATTGTTGAATCTAAATTGTCTTCTTATATTCCTAATAATTTTCTTATTGCTTCTGAAAGAGATGAGCAATTAGGAGAACGTGTCATCCTGATATTCGAGGGGGAAATGAAAGAAACTTCATCTCTGGCCGATGCGTTTCGTAAACTAGAACCTCACGAACGCCCTAAAAAGGTATATAGCTTATCTAAATTTGTGTACACAGATACCGGTAAATTAAAACGCCGGGACGTGCTAAAAGTGCTTCAGAAATACAAATAAGAAATTTCCCTCGATCAAATTGGGGTTTTACTCAATGGTGGTTTATTTTTGTGTTAAGCGATGCTAGTTTTATGGAAAATCTTTAAAACCACAGCGTTATGAAAAAATTATTTACCACAATCGTTTGTTTCTTCGTCCTTCAATTAGGAGCGCAGACCGTTACTGTACAAGGGCTGGTAACAGACGAGTACAATGTACCATTGAACGGTGCGAATATCCTGGTTATGGGCACAGATAAAGGTGTGCAAACTAACTTCGATGGTAATTATACCCTCGAGGCAGAAGTTGGCCAGAAGTTGGTGTGTTCTTACCTGGGAATGAACGATGAGATAGCAGTAATTGAAAAAGGCGGAACCATAGATTTCAATATGTCCCTGAAACCAGAAGAAATAGGGACGGTGGTGATCCGTACTTATGGCGTTCCTAAAAGCGCCAAGATCATTCCTACGTCTGTCACAGTGATCGACGCCAAGGATATTGAAAATAAACCGGAGTCGGATGCCATTCGCTCCTTGGCGGGTAAGATCCCGGGTGCCAGAATCACCGGTACAAGTGGGGTTTTAGGTTCAGGCACCAACTTCGTGATCCGTTCCAGCAGTTCCATAACCGGCGATAACACTCCCTTATTTATTGTAGACGGAACTCCTTTTAATGCAGGGACCAATGATCTATCTGGCCTATCCGGCGGAGGTGCTATTACCAGTAGTCGTTTTCTCGATCTGGACCCCAATAATATAGAAAGTGTGAAAGTACTTAGGGGATTAAGTGCTGCGATACTCTACGGTCAGGAAGGCCGGAATGGAGTAGTGCTCATCACCACCAAATCCGGTTCTCAAAAGGAATACGAATTGGCTCCGGACCTGCCTTATAGCGAGCGCTATCTGGCTGCACAAGAGGAGGCGCGTACCCGCCTTGCCAATGAACGCACAAGTATGGAATTAGGCTATGCCAGTAAGTATCAGGCTATGGTAAAATCTATTCTATCGAGCAACGATAGAATGAGCACCTACCTTAGTTTAAGGGAGAATAACCCCAACGATCCCGCATTCTATGTTGATATCTTCGACAGGTTCAAAAAAATAGATCCGGATTTTGCCATGAGTGTTTTAAATTCTTTTACCGAGGTTACAAGTAAAGATCCTCAATTGCTGAAGGTGCTGGCGTATAAGCTGGAGGAGCAGGGGAAAGCGATGGATGCGGTTACTGTATATCGTAAGATCCTAAAAATTAGTCCGGACGAACCACAGTCGTACCGGGACCTCGCCCTGGCCGTTGCCGCAGCAGGAGATCCGGAGGAGGCTGTAAAACTATTATTCTCTGTAAACCAGAGGGCAGGACTTAATAAAGAATACAAGAGGATCATCGAAAACGACATAACCGGTATTCTTAGCAGTTCGGAAGTCGCGCGAAATGCCTATGGAATTAAAAATACTAATTTGGAAAATGTGACAAAGGATATGCGGGTGGTGATCGATTGGAATCGCAAAGATGTAGATCTCGACCTCACAGTGATCGATCCAAATCTGGAGATCGCAACTCCCGAGAACCCTAAAACCAGGACGGGCGGTGTACTTTTTAGTAATAACGAATCCGGTTACGGACCGGAGATATACGACCTGGAAAAACTACAAACCGGATCCTATTATTTAAAGGTAGAGCATCCATTAGAAGAAGATGAGATCCTCGATGTAGATGGTGTAACCTATGTAAAGCTAACGGTTTACAGGAATTACGGCCGGGCCGATCAGACTAGAGAAGTACAGTTGGTACGAATTTTAGAAGACCGAAGATTACAATTAATGGACAGGATCGCAGTTCTTTGATCTGTGTGATAAACCATCATTGAAAGGGCCGTGATCACGGCTCTTTTTTTATTGAAATATGTATCTTTAGAAAAAATGAAATTCATGCGTATTTTACTATTTCTCTTTTTCTTCGGAACTCTTTCTATGTCCTCTCAGATCCTAAGCGAGTGGGACAGGGCAAAACTAAAAGATGAGATCCTCGCGGATCGATTTAATAACTTGCTTCCATCATTGATGGACCGTGCCGATATCGATATGTGGCTTGTTATTTCTAGGGAATACAACGAGGATCCGGTAATGCGCACTATGCTGCCTGCCAGGTGGTTGAATGCCCGTCGCAGGACCATTTTGGTTTTCTACAGGGATAAGTCGAATAACACCATCGAAAAACTCGCTGTGGCCCGCTATGATGTAGGCGAAAATATCTCGTCGGCATGGGATAAGGAGAAACAACCGGACCAATGGACAAGGTTGGTTGAGATCATTAGGGAGCGTGATCCCCGAAAAATCGGGATCAATATTTCTAAGCATTTCGGGATAGCCGACGGCCTGGTGCATACAGATTATATGGAACTGAAAGAAGCCTTGCCGGAAGACCTCGAACAGAAATTGGTTTCGGCAGAGAGACTAGCGATTGGCTGGATCGAGACCAGGACGGAAAAAGAGATGGAATTATATAACACCCTGGTGGAGGTCACTCATAATATAATCGCAGAGGCTTTTTCAGAAAAAGTCATTACCCCCGGAACTACAACTACAGACGATGTAGTGTGGTGGATGCGACAGAAGGTCACCGAAATGGGCCTGGAAACCTGGTTTCATCCAACGGTGGATATTCAGCGATCAAACGAGGAATTAAAAAGTCATATCTATTCTTTTACCAAAGGCGATAAGAGCAAAGTGATTTTGCCCGGCGATCTGTTACACTGTGATTTCGGGATCACCTACATAGGCCTTAATACCGACTGCCAGCAGCATGCCTACGTATTAAAGGCTGGGGAAGATGCGGTTCCGGAATATCTTCGGAAGGCATTTGCCGATGGCAACCGGGTACAGGATATCTTTACGGCTAATTTTAAAACAGGTCGCACGGGGAATGAGATTCTGCTTAAATCCCTTTCCGAAGGACGAGAAGAAGGATTACGGCCAGCGATCTATACCCATCCATTGGGCACCTACGGACATAGTTCCGGGCCAACTATCGGGATGTGGGATTCGCAGGGAGGAGTACCAGTACGAGGGGATTACCCACTTTATCCAAACACCGTATATGCCATCGAACTCAATACCACGGTCACTATAGACCAATGGCAAAAAGATGTACGCATCATGCTGGAGGAAGCCGGATTTTACGGAGAAGACGGTTTCCGTTATGTAAATGGACGCCAGGAGGAGATCATTGCCATCCCCTCAGATTAATTGTTATTTCTGCATTTTAAGATACTTATCTACCGAATGCCTGCCGGAGCCATAGAATAAAAAGAATATACACACCAATAGTACTGTAGAGGATACAATAAGATTGGTTGTATTCATCTCGCCTATAAAGTTTATAACAAATGCTCCGATTAAAATTGGTAATTGTGCGATGATCGCCCATCGTGTTAATAAACCAAATACGATCAAGGCACCACCCACAAAATGTGCCGGAGCGATATAATGAACCAGCATCATATCCCCGAGTACCGGTTTCACAGGTTCGTAAAGTTCCAGGAGTACAGGAAGATTGGACATGAAATAAACCCCTTTATAGAATAAAAAAACGCCTAGCACCACACGCAATAGATCCAGAGGATAATAGGTATGCCTGTTGGCCCATTTATTCAATGTTTTAATTGTTCCCATGACTAAATGATTATAATTTGCTTATTGTAAGATACTCATTTTTAATAAGATGAATTTTAATTATTATAAACTTTCTGAAGTCTGTTTTAATAACTGAAGCCTATCTAATCAACTTTGGCAGGCAATTTAGGAGTAGAATCAGGTAACTTTAAGTTATGAACGCCTAACATTATAAAATAATAATAACATCCGTATTACTATTCTCGTTGTTAAGTTTCTCTTTTTTTGTTCTGAAGCAGTTCAGGTACCTTCATCAGGTTGAATAAGATCCCATAAATTCCCGTACAGATCGGCAAAAACTAATACCCTGCCAAAACCCTCATTTGAAGGTTCCCTTATTATCTGAACATGGTGCTGTAATAGATTCTGGTGGTCTCTGTCCAGGTCATCGGTATAAAGGAAAAGAAAAACCCGACCCCCGGTCTGATTTCCTATCGCATTTTTTTGCACTGTGGTAGCAGCTTTAGCCAGCAATAAACCACATTGGCCTGCTCCTTTGGGTTTTACCACGACCCATCTTTTAGACGGGCTAAGGACAGTATCCTCAATCAGTTCGAATTTTAGGATATTGACGTAAAACGCAATGGCTTCATCGTAATCGTTAACCAATAAAGCGATCTTATTTAATTGCTGATTCATACCTTTTTTCTATTTGTAATCCGATAAAAGAGGAGGGAAGCAATAAGTCCGATAAAAGAAAAACCCGTCAGGATCCAGAATACGTATTGCTGGCCAGGTTCGCCCGGGTATTCATCCAGAAAATAACCTATCATGGGCCCGGCGAAGATATCGGGCGTATAACCAATAAAGGATACTACCCCAACAGCTGTTCCCATCAAGAGCAAAGGGATATTTCCTTCGCTAAAAACTGCAAAATATAACACGCGTGCGGCATATACCCCCATGGCGATAATGAAGATAGAGAAGAAAAAAGCTAAGGATTGATCGGGCCCCAGTACGCCGGATGCGAAGATCACAGCACCTGCTATCGACAACAAAAAGCCAACGATCAGGTATATGGATGCTTTCGCACGATCGGCTAATACACCTACAAGTACACCTACCAGAGGTCTCATATACAGCAGGAAGGTTCCAGTCTTGGCCGAGTCCACTTCAGAAAAAAGCATGACCTCCCTTGCATATAAAGAGAATACGTC
>QQUG01000225.1 GCA_008501705.1 Flavobacterium sp. | reverse complement strand
GGATTGAGTTGATAAAGGGTTTCTTCGGAAATGCCATACTTGTTTGATATGCTGTACACCGTCTCCCCTTTTTCAACCCGGTGAGTCTTGTATTGCTGGGCTAGTGCGGAACTGCCCATAAACATGATAAGACCGATAAGTATGCAGTAAATAACTCTTCTCATTGCTTTTTTATTCCCATTCGATGGTTGCCGGAGGCTTAGAACTTATATCGTACACTACTCTATTAACGCCTTTCACCCGGTTTATTATATTATTACTGGTTTCCTGTAAGAACTCATACGGCAAATTTACCCAATCTGCTGTCATCCCATCGGTACTTTCCACGGCGCGTAATGCCACTACGCGTTCGTAAGTTCGTTCGTCTCCCATCACTCCTACGCTTTGCACGGGCAATAACATAGCCCCGGCCTGCCATACTTTATCGTACAGATCCCACTTGCGAAGTCCTTCAATAAAAATGTGGTCAACTTCCTGTAAGATACGAACTTTTTCAGCAGTGATATCTCCCAGTATCCTAATGGCCAGGCCCGGTCCGGGAAACGGATGTCTGCCCAAAAGTTTTTTATCGATCCCCAATTCGGCACCTACTCTGCGTACCTCATCCTTAAACAGCATTTTTAACGGTTCCACCACTTTCAATTTCATAAAATCCGGCAGACCTCCCACATTGTGATGTGATTTAATGGTTACTGAAGGCCCGTTAACCGAAACACTTTCAATAACATCCGGATAGATCGTTCCCTGTGCCAGCCAATCCACATTTTCTACTCTATGAGCTTCATCATCGAATACATCTATAAACATCCCACCGATCACTTTACGTTTAGACTCAGGGTCTGATTCTCCTTTCAATGCTTCCAAGAAGCGTGCCGAAGCATCCACTCCGTGTACATTTAGGCCCATATGCTTATACTGGTCCAGTACATCTTCGAATTCATTTTTTCTCAGCAGACCGTTATTTACGAAAATGCAATAGAGATTCTTCCCAATGGCTTTGTGTAATAGCACCGCTGCCACAGTGGAATCTACACCACCACTTAGCCCTAGAATTACTTTACCATCACCAATTTTTTTCTTTAGCATTTCAACCGTTTCCTCTACAAAAGCAGCGGGTGTCCAGTCTTGCTTCACCTTTGCGATATGTACGAGAAAATTCTCCAGTAAGGCTTTCCCGTGTGTTGTGTGATAAACTTCAGGATGAAACTGGATAGCGTATGTATCTTCCCCTTCTATGCGGTAGGCAGCGTTAGCCACATCACTTGTGCTTGCTAAACGAACACCACCTTCCGGCAGTTCGGCTATGGTATCGCTATGGCTCATCCATACCTGTGTATTTTCGGGAATACCGGCAAACAAGTCTTCACGATCGTGTATGGTTTCCAACTTGGCTCGTCCGTACTCACGAATATCGGATGGCGCTACATAACCTTCGTTAAAATGAGCCAGGTACTGCGCGCCGTAACATACCCCCAACAGGGGTTTGTGGCCCTTTATAGCAGAAAGGTCTGGATGCGGAGCATCCTCGGCGCGCACCGAGAACGGGCTGCCGGACAAAATTACCGCCTTAAAGGGTTCTAAATTCTCAGGAATATGATGGTAAGGATGGATCTCGCAGTAAATATTCAACTCTCGAACACGTCTTGCAATTAGTTGGGTATACTGCGATCCGAAGTCTAAAATGAGGACGTTATTGTGCATAGGCAAAAGTAATTCAAAAAAATAATTCGCCTAAATCTTTTCGTAAAAATTACCAGCTAATTACCGTAAACTTATTCACCAGTGGATCCAGTTCTTTTTTTAATACAGAAAGTAACTCCGGCCCGTACTCCATATAGAATTCAGAAAAATTCTTATGCCGCTCCTGTAAGCTATCACCTGGGAATAATTCTTCCTGTAAGGACGTAATTCTTTCCAATTCACCGGAAAGTTTTCTTCTTTGGGCTTTTAACAGACGTTTTTCCAGTTTGTCAAGGCCGTTCAATTGTTTCTTTTCCTGGGCAGCAACAGCGCCAAGAAAAGACGCATCGGTTTTTTGGGCGATCTCGTACATGGAACGAAATTGCTGCTTCAAGAACTCCCGCTGCTCACTGAAATCGATATCTATTTCGGAAATGCGATGGGTGTGCAGATTTTCCAACTCTTGAACAGGAAGAAATAATTCGCAAATTGAAAGCTGCAGTTTTCTTAGTTTTTCCAGAGACTTATCCTGTATCAATAAGGCGGAATTTCGCAATAATAGCACTGGAAAAGTAACGTTCACAGTATCGAAATACTGTTTCAGTTGAAACCAGTACGCGAGTTCACCTCCTCCCCCAATATAACACAGATTGGGGAGTATCACCTCTTGGTATAGTGGTCTCAACAACGCATTTGGTGAAAATCGCTCCGGATGTGAGTGTAATTCGTTAATGATGTCCTGCCTGGTAAAACTGATCTGGGTATTATTAACATGATACAATCCATCTTGTTCAATGATACGTTCTCGCAGTCCTTCTTTCAGGTAAAACAGGTTTATTTCCCTGGGGCTCACTTGCTCCGGATATCCCAATTCCTTTAATCTTGTACTGGTCTCAGTCACCTGAGTATAGGCTGTGTTTTTTTCAAGTTCTTGCAGGGCATATGGAATAAAGGCTGTTTTTAATTGGTTGTCGTTCCCATCAACGATCACCAGGCCATAGGTTCCAAATAATTCATTAGCCAGATACTGTGTAGCCTTGGCTAAGTTTTGATTTTTTATATACGCAGACTCGAACAGTACTCTCAGCTCACTGTTGAACTTTCCGCTTCCCAGTTCTTTTTCAAAAATCTCCAGTACGGCGTCCAAACCTTCCGTACTTAACTCTCCAACCGCACCACCCTCAGACCGGTTCCATCGAATTTTCTTGCCTCTGAAATTGAAAAAATTGATCTCCTCAAAATCGTGATCCTCTGTAGCCATCCAGTAGACCGGTACAAAATGATAGTCGGGGTATTCTTTTTTTAAGGCTTCGGAAAGGTTTATTACTGAAATGATCTTGTACAGAAAATACAAAGGGCCGGTAAAAAGATTAAGCTGATGTCCCGTGGTAACGGTATAGGTATTCTCGCTTTGCAACGATTCTATATTAGTCTGAGTGGCTTCGGAAATGGATACACCGGCCACTTGTTTTTCCAGAACCGTAACCAGCGTTTTCCTAAAACTATGGTCAAATCCTCTGTTCTTTTCCTCGATCTGATCCCGTAATGACTCTATACTAGGGAAGCGATGATAAAAGGTTCGAACGGATTCCTCCTCAGCGAGATAATCACAAATAAGCTTCGAAAAATAACCGGTTTTTTGGTAGGGAATGGTTTCGATTGGCATGGTTTCAGAAATTCATTCAAAAATAAACACTTTTATTTCGGCAATTTCTAAAAATACGTTAATTCATATTTGCATTGAAAAAGTTCGGCTTTCAATTCACGAATTTTATAATTTCAATTACCTTTAGGCTTCGTTTTAAAAAACTTACAATGATTCGCTTAAGCTCGCTTCTACTCCTATTTATTACTTTATCACTTAACGCACAACTAAAATCTCCCTCCGAATTCCTCGGGTATGAGATCGGCTCTGAATTTTCCCGGCATTCCGATGTAGTAGACTACTTCGAACATGTGGCCGAAAACAGCGATATGGTTACTTACCAATCCTACGGAAAAACAAATGAACGACGACCGCTCACCTATGCGGTAGTGACTTCTACAGCCAATATGGCGAATTTGGACAATATCAGGAGGGATAACCTCAAGAATATCGGACTCGAGAACGGCTCGGCGAACCCGGAGATCGCGATCGTTTGGCTGAGCTTTAATGTACATGGAAACGAAGCGTCCAGTACCGAGGCATCCATGACCACCCTTTACAAGCTCATCACCGAGAAAAAGGAATGGCTCAACAATACAGTGGTCATTATCGATCCCTGTGTGAATCCGGACGGCCGCGACCGATACGCCAACTGGTACAACCAGGTGAAAGCCAACCCTTACGACAAATTACAGGTGGCCGCCGAACACGACGAACCCTGGCCGGGAGGACGGCCCAACCACTATCTTTTCGATCTTAACAGGGACTGGGTTTGGGCTACACAGGTAGAATCTACCGAAAGATTGCAGATCTATAACCAGTGGATGCCACACGTACATGTCGATTTTCACGAACAGGGAATAAATGAACCTTACTATTTTGCACCTGCCGCAGAGCCGTATCACGAGATCGTTTCTACCTGGCAACGTGAATTTCAGGAAATGATAGGTAAAAATCATGCGAGGTACTTCGATAAGGAAGGATGGTTGTTTTTCACGCGTGAGCGATTCGATCTACTCTACCCCAGCTACGGAGATACCTACCCCATGTTTATGGGAGCCATAGGAATGACCTATGAGCAGGCGGGGCACGGACGGGCAGGTCTGGGGATCAATACCGATGAAGGCTACGAGCTCACCCTCTTCGACAGGGTCGCACATCACACGACCACCGGGCTTTCAACCGTCGAGGTGGCTTCTAAAAACGCGAAGAAATTAAATTCAGAATTCAAAAAATTCTTCCAGAATGACAAGCTGAAATACAAAAGCTATGTCTTAAAGGGCAATCCGGACAAAATAGATGCACTTACCAAACTGCTTAGGAAACACCAGATCCAGTATGGATTTGCCTCTGGCGGTACAGTTTCGGGTTATAATTATGCAACTAATTCCAACGGTAGTATGAATGCATCCGGTGCACTGATTA
This sequence comes from Flavobacterium sp., assembly GCA_008501705.1. Taxonomy (GTDB): domain Bacteria; phylum Bacteroidota; class Bacteroidia; order Flavobacteriales; family Flavobacteriaceae; genus Pukyongia. The sequence continues at coordinate 1,686 of QQUG01000225.1, read as the reverse complement.
TAAACGCCAGCCAACCCAAGGGTAAAATGGTAAAAGCACTGTTCGAACCAGATGCAAAATTAAATGAACCCTTAACTTACGATATTACCGCATGGAGCCTTCCACGTGCATACGGACTGGACGCTATTGCTTCCACTTCTAGTGTGACTGCGAATAGTGAATTAGCTACTTATAATATCAATAATCAACAAGCTCCGGCAACTCCGGGTTATATTAGTAGCTGGAATAGCCTCTACGACGCCGGATTTCTGGCCGAATTACTTAACAATGATATTAGGGTTCGCTTTACTGAAAAGGATGTGAGCTATGGCGGGAAGGCGTTTAACAAAGGTAGCCTGATCATTACACGTAGCGATAACAGGAAAAATGCAGAGTTCGATCGCCTGGTCACTAAAATAGCTACCGAGCATAACCGACAGTTATACGCGGCACCTAGCAGTTTTAGCGATAATGGATATGATTTTGGATCTCCCGAGATCAAGCTGGTGAATAAACAACGGATCGCCCTCCTGAAAGGAAAGGGTACGTCCTCATTGAGTTATGGCGCCATTTGGCATTTCTTCGAACAGCAACTACATTATCCGGTGACCTCTATCGATACCGATGGCTTCAATGTGGATAAGTTAAATTCATTCGATGTAATAATTCTCCCTTCCGGCTGGTATGGAGGTGTACTGAACGATGGTGTAATGGACGATCTGAAAGCCTGGATACGGGATGGTGGTAAGGTAATCGCTTTTGGCGGTGCGCTGCGATCGTTTTCCGGGAAAGACGGGTTCTCGTTAAAATTAAATGACACTGACGATGAGGATGAAGGTGAAGAATTGGAAAACCTGACTCCGTACGACCAGCGGGAAAGAGAAAGTGTGAAAAATTTTATTACCGGAAGTATATACAAAGTATCTCTGGACCCATCACACCCCATGGCATTTGGTTATGGTGATTCATATTATAGTCTGAAATTAGGCAGTAGCTCCTATTCATTCCTCGATAGCGGGTACAACGTTGGTTATATAAAAGGTTCTCCTATTAGTGTTTCCGGTTTTTCGGGTGAAGCAGCCAAGGCCGGCCTTGAAAATTCGTTGGTCTTTGGCGAGACCCGAATGGGACGTGGCAGTGTTGTATATTTTGTAGACGATGTGATGTTCAGATCATTCTGGGAAAATGGTAAACTTTTCTTTGTAAACAGCATCTTCTTTGTAAATAATAATAAATTCCGAATCTAATTTAATTTCACATATCAGGGTTTTTTCTATTACTTTTTTCTGAAGTAAATAATTCCATATCTTTATTGGAGTTGGCTGATAATCAGATGAAAAAGCTTGTAGTCTTTCTTATATTCTTCGGAATTCAAACTTCGGTTTTTACCCAGGTATGCAACATTTCCGAAGGTATAGAGGAGGTTCGCATTCAAGCTTCTAAAGGTGATTTTAATGGTGCACTGAAATTGGTTAGCAAGTTACAAACTTGCCCTAGCATAGAAGAAGAACAATCCTTCGATCTGCTTATATGGGAATATAAATTACACCGTAACAAGCTTAAAAACAAAAAAGCGGAAGAGGCGCTGTTGAAAGCCCTGGCATTATTAACCCGTTCCCATATGCAATCCGATCTCGATTTCGAATTGCTGCTGTTAGAGCATTATGCCTTACGTGGTAAAAGACACGAATTCGAGACACTGAACAA
>QQUG01000066.1 GCA_008501705.1 Flavobacterium sp. | reverse complement strand
TAAGATTACAGATAACGGCCGGGGGATTTACAAGAAAGACCTGGATCGTATCTTTAAGAAATATGTACGTATCATACCCGAAAACATGCAAACTGTATCGGGTTACGGGCTGGGCCTGAGCTACGTACAAGAGGTTCTGAAACGGCACAAAGGAAAGATCGAGATTCATAGTGAACTGGACCGTGGTACTGAAGTAATTATTAAATTGCCCCTTCTTAATGAATGAGTCTAATTTTAAAATATTACTGGTTGAGGATGACGAATCTCTGGGGTATGTGTTATCGGAGTATTTAAAGATCAATTCGTTTGATATACGATGGTCTAAAAGTGCTGCAGAAGCCATATCAATATTGTATAAAGATACGTTCGATCTCGCTATCCTCGATGTTACTTTACCCGATACAGATGGGTTTAGCCTGGCTAAAGAAATTAAGACTCAATTTCCAAGATTACCCTTTCTATTTTTAACGGCCCGTTCTATGAAGATCGACGTTTTAAAAGGTTTCGCCCAGGGTGCTGTAGATTATCTTAAAAAGCCAATCGATGAAGACGAGCTCGTTGCCCGGATCAATGCCATTCTTGCCCGGGTAGTGGCTTCAGAAAAAACTAAAAAGATCGAGCCTCAATATCAGATAGGGTTGTATCTATTTAATATGGATCAGCAAACCCTGTCGCGGGAAGGAGAATACAAGTCGTTAACGGCCAGAGAATCGGAGGTATTGCTATATCTGGTTAACCATCGTAACCAGTTATGCAGTTATCAAAATATACTACTTGATATTTGGGGAGAGAACGATTATTTCAACAAAAAAAGCCTTAATGTGTTTATTTCTCATTTAAGAAGATATCTCTCCGATGATCCTGATGTGCGCATAGATAATATACACAACCGTGGTTTTATTCTAAGATGTTAGAGATGTAAAAATGTCTAACCCAGGCTACCCATAGTTAGTAAGGTGGTTCCCCAGATGATCACTGAAGACAAAAAGATCCCTATAGCATTTGCAGTAAATGCTTTCTTTTTTTCAATTCTGAAAAGGTAGCTGGCAATACTCCCGGCGTACACACCTGTTCCCGGTAGGGGTATCATCACAAAAAACAACAAACCCCAAAATCCATATTTCTGAATTTTATTCCCCGATCCGGTCTTTGCTCTTCTTGCCACCCAGATAGCAGATTTCTTATACCAGTTCCAGCGAAGCAAATAGTGATTGATATTATCAAGAAATACCATCATTATCGGGAATACCAGTAGATTGGCTATAAAACAGACGATAAAAACCAGGTAAATGTTCAGCCCCTGTAGCATTCCATATGGAATACCCACCTTGGCCTCACCAAATGGTGAAACGCTCCACAGCATCGAAACTATAATATCCTGAATCATAGGGGCCTTTAGAAAGTGTGCAAAGATAACGCCTAAATCGTTCGCTTCGCATAAAACGATTCATAAAAATTCATTAAATATTTAATGGAATTTGTAGGAATATCCCAGGCCTGCTCCGAAGTTATCATCGGCCAAATTGCTAAAATCGGCCCCCAATACAACTGTGAAGGCCCCATACCCAGTCGTATTATAACTCAGGGAAAGGTAGTTATACCAGTTCTTTATCTTCATACTGAAGGATTCCCTGAGCGTACCCGAATTATTAGAAATAGAACTTTTAAACATCCAGGCGAAATTTCCGAAGGTTCCATTGGCAGCAAAATGGTGAAGTTGAACAAGATCGCTCACAATAGGTGTGGTTTCTTCGGTTATTTCAATATTGGGATCGTAAATGAAAAAAGGGAAGCCAATAATAGTTTCTTCGTATGCCCAACCGGTTCTGTATAATTTATTACTGAAATATCGGTCGAACCCCGTACCGCTGCCACTTCCACTCTGATCTTTTGTTGTGATAAACTCGTATAGAACTCTTGAAAACAATTTCTTGTTCACAGGAGCGAAACTTACTCCCCATACACCATCCGGGAAATTCGCGAGTCGCGTCCCCGACCCGTCCTCGAAAGGATGTTCATGATAAAAAATAAAATCCCCTGATGTTTGTGAGAGTTCGTATTCCAGCAAATAGCTTCCCAGATGATTTCCCACGGCATTGATCTGGTCGCCGGCCGTCGCCTCATCCCCTCCCCGTTTCGCCAGGAAAACATCGATAAATGCTTCAAAGTCGTTAGGTTGATCACCATAGACCGATGATGTGCCAGACCATTGTGCTACATGTTGAATCTTAAACTTTAACCCATTCTTTTCGTTGATGTTCCATCGTAAGGCCAAATCTTTAAAATGCACCCAGGTATCTTTAACATATCGCTCATCATTTAGTACATAATGGCCCAAACTCCAATCCAGGAAAAGACCCTCGGTGATCTTGGTCCAGCGGGGTGCTTCAACCAGAAATCCCGGTAATGGCCTGTTATTTCCGGACCACAGGAAATTTTGATTGGTGGCTGAGAGGCCGTCTAATACCTGCTCTTGTCTTTTCGGGCCTACAGTAATCTCGATCCAGTTATTGCGATACCCCAAAAACAAGTCCATCCGTTGAAACTTATCATCGAATCCATTTCGTAAGGCTCCACTGAGCCCTGCGAAAACAGACCCCTTATCAAAGTTATATACGGAGTGTATACTTGCGATTAACACGCCATCAGATGTAGCGGATCTCTCGTTCGAAGTATTTGTGAAGAACCAGAATGGCAGGCGATCTTCGGAGGTAACAAATCCGGATACTGCTACAGATCCATTAAACTCTATACCGCTGTTTTGTGAAACTATGGAATAGTTAATCAGGCAAAACAGAAGTAAGAAACGCTTCATAGCATATTATTTGAAAAGTCGTTTAAAGAAAGATTTTTTCTCTTGCCCGTAGACATAGCCATATTTATTCCCGTAGCCGAAGTTATTATCATTCACGCCATTGAGAACTACTGCAATATTGTGCAATTTATTGTCGCGGCTCGCTTCATTTACAAATCCTACTAGCTTCTTCTCGGTATAATCTGCACGAACCACATAAAGTGTAACGTCGGCAATAGAACTAATGAGCAAGGTATCCGTAACCACCATGGATGGCGCAGTATCTACGATCACATGGTCATACCTGGATTTCAATGCCGAAAAGAATAATTCGGTTCTGTCACTTAACAATAATTCCGCCGGATTTGGTGGAATGGCTCCGGACAATATAATATCGAGATCGTGGTGGTTGTCGCTTTTAGCCACAAGTTCATCGATATTTACAGAAGGATCTGCGATGAACTCTGTAAGACCCTTCAGGGATCTGTCTCCATTGGCCAGGTAGCGATGTAATTGTGGATTACGTATATCCGCACCTACAAGTATAACTTTTTTGCCGGTAAGAGCCAGGGTTGTTGCAAGATTATAGGCAACAAAAGTCTTCCCTTCATTAGTGATGGACGATGTTACGAAAATGGTCTTGTGTGAATCTGCACCAACTCCTTTGTTCCTCATGAAATACTGGAGATTTGTTCGCAGGATTCGGAAGGATTCGGCCATAATGCTTCTATCATTATGGGTAATATAATCTGGTGTTCCTTTGGATAACTTCGGAATTTCTCCCTGAATGGATATGTCTCTGAGCAATCTTTCAAGGTCCTCTCTGTTTGAGATCTTATTATTGAACAGTCCTTTAAAGTAAATTCCTAAAAAGGTTAGTAACAATCCCAACACGAAGGCAATAAAATATATGAACAATTTCTTGGGCGCAACAGGCTGTCTGCTACTATAGGCATCGTCTACTACTTTAGCCTTGGAAGCTATAGCAGCTAATGATATTAAAGATTCCTCCCGCTGTTGCAACAGAAACAGGAATAATTGCTCTTTAATAGACTGCTGTCTTTCTATATCTCTGTAAATTCGTTCTTTGGCGGGAACTTGTTCTATCTTACTGTTCAGGCTGGATTCACCATAATTAAGGTCCCGCAACGATATCTGAAATCCGTTTCTCGTATTTTTTAACGACTGTAATATTGAAGTACGTATTTGTTGTATCTGGTTGTTTAAATTTATTATGACCGGGTTTTTGGTGGTAGATGATTTTAAAAGTCGGTTACGCTGTAATAGTAACTGATTGTAATCGTTTACAGCACCTACTACCTCATCTCCTTCCAGACCAATATTTGTAGGCAACAATTCGTTTTCATCTTCATTCTCTATATAGTCTATCATCGAATTGGTTAACTCCAGCTGGGTGGCAATATTAAGCTGTCGTTTGTCAAATTCACTGGCACTTTCAAGTATAATGGCAGCTTCGGTCTGTATGTTGGTTAACCTGTTCTTACTCTTAAACTGTTCCTTGTCCAATTCGACCGAATCCAGTTCTTTGCTAATAATTTGAAGTCGGTCATCTATAAAATTCAGGGTCTGTCGTGTAATTTGATTTCTATCGTCAACGGCATCTTCATTATATTCTACGATCAACTGGTCCAGGAAATCCATGGCTTTCTGCGGTGTGGCAGATTCGAAGGAAAACTCGATCACATGGCTGTTCGGAATCTCATTGAGTAATTTCAATTCTCCCTGATAGTAAAGAGCGACAGATTCTTCATCGTTGTGTACCACCGTAATAGTCTCCCCCGTATATTTACTGAACAATGCTTCGTCTTCCATATTTGGCAGTACGATCAGGTCTGCAAAATCAAATTGTACTCTGTCACCAAAATTATAAATACCTGCGTTATCCAGGTTGTCTCCAGATATCTTATAGGTTGATTGATCCTGGATCTCTATATTTAATACAGGAAACGCACCTCCTCTATTCTCTGATTCCGGCTCCAGGAACTGAACCGTGAATGGGAGCGTTCCGTAAAGTTCCGAAGTCTTTACATTACCTACGGCACGATATACAGTATTAAGATCAAGTTTTTTTACAACGTTGGTTATTAATCGCTTGGAAGTGAAGATCGCTATTTCGTCGTCAATCTTACTATTTCCATATCGGGACATATAATTTCCAATTTCGGGGATCGCAGAAAATTCGAGAAATCCGCTACTATTGCTTTCGTCCTTGATAATTACCTTGGCTTTTACCAAATAAATAGGCGTAGCATACCTTAAATAGATAAATGCCCCGGCCATTGTGATAATCAGGCCAAGAAGGAACAAATACCAATATCGGATATAGGGCTTGATTATATCCTGAACGGTTTGATCTGATTGGGAAGAAATTAAGTCCTTATCCTTCATTTTAACGTGTTATAATGATCACAGCACTAAGCACTACGGTTACCAGGGATAAAAGTGCGGGAATATCAGGGATGAAGCCAGATTTCTTAACTCCTCTCAATGATGGTTCCACATAAACCACATCGTTCTGTTTCAAAAAAAAGAAATTACTTGTAAAAACATCCGATTTGGTTAAATCCAGCTTTGTGACAATTCGTTTTCCGTTTTCTTCACGGATGATACTAATATTATTGCGGTTACCATCATCGGTAAGATCTCCTGCCAGCCCTAAAGCCTCTGGTACGGTTACTCGTTCATTCCTAATTGTATAGACTCCAGGATTTGCGACTTCACCCAGAATAGTGACCTTAAAATTAAGAATCCTTACATCTACGACAACATCTGTGACGTACTCCATTAATTTGGTTCTTAGCAAGTTTTCGATCTCGGAGCGCGATTTTCCTGCAACAGCAATTGCTCCAAGAACAGGAAAGTTTATATTACCTTCCGAATTTACCAAATATCCCTGCAATGCCAGATTATCTGAACTGGCATTATTTTCGGCAAATTTTTCCTTGTTAAACGGGGCTACCAGGCTGTCGTCAAAAGATGATATGGAGATATGTAAAATGTCGTTGGGCTCAATAATTGGTTCGAATGCTTTCTGAATTTCGGTATTATGTAAGGAATTTGAGTCCTGGAAGTAGATGATCTCCTTTTTTGTTGCACAGCTTAGCAAAGTAAACACCGCCAAACTAATTAAAACTACCTTTCTCATGTATTTATATATGTTGCAAATATATACTTAAAATTATCCTTCTATTATTACAGGGATTAAACTAAGGGGTTTGTTTAATCTTTTCTTTTACCAATTCTTCAATTTTTGGTTTATCCAACACTTCAAATTCGGAGTTTTCACTGATGTATTCAGGTACCATGTCCTTTAGCAATTTAACTACTTCTTCGTTCTTCCCTCGCGTTGCCATCTTTATGATCTGCTTAACGTCTTTTTTCAGATCTTCAAATTTTTCTACCGGGGTTTTCGAGATCATGATCTTGGGGTGATGTGTGGGTAGAGAGGTTGAAGAATCGTTCAGAAGTTCCTCATATAGCTTTTCTCCCGGACGCAGACCTGTGATCTTAATATCAATGTCTTCATAAGGCTCAAGGCCTGACAATCGAATCATTTTTTCGGCCAGATCAAGAATTTTTACGGGTTTTCCCATATCGAATACATAGATCTCACCACCATTCCCCATGGTTCCCGCCTGTAAAACAAGTTGGCAAGCCTCCGGGATCGTCATAAAGTATCGTATAATCTCTTTGTGCGTTACGGTTACAGGACCGCCTTGTGCTATTTGTTTTCTGAAATGCGGGATCACAGATCCACTGGATCCTAATACATTTCCAAATCGGGTTGTGATAAACCGAGTTTTCACCCCCTTTTCATTCTGAAGCGACTGAACATACATTTCGGCCACCCTTTTGGAGGCACCCATCACGTTGGTGGGATTCACGGCCTTATCTGTAGAAACCATGACAAATTTCTTGATCTCGTAACTGGCCGAAAGTATAGCCAGATTAACGGTTCCGAGTATATTCACATAAATAGCCTCGTGAGGGTTTCTCTCAATAAGTGGAACATGCTTGTATGCCGCCGCATGGTAAATGACATCAATAGCATATTTATTGAATAGTAACCCCATTCGGTACATATTGCTAATGTCAGCCAATTCGGTAATGAAGTTCAGTTTTGGGTAATTCTGTGACAGGTAGATCTCCAGATCATGCAAGGCAGATTCTGCCTGATCCAGTATTACTAACTGCTTCGGCTCGAATTCTGCTACCTGTTTTACGATCTCACTCCCTATAGAACCTGCACCACCTGTAACCATGATCACTTTATCGTGAAGGTCAAGCTCGATCATTTCACTGTCGATGGTAATCGGACTCCTATCCAGAAGGTCTTCTATATCAAGAGGTTTTATATGATTTTGTATATCCTCTTTCTTGTTCCAGGTTTCCAGGTTTGGAACATTAAATATCTCAATGTTATTGTCAATACAATCTTCAATGATCTGGTTCTTACGCTTACCATTCATTCCTTCACTAATAAGAATGATTCCGTCCAGTTCCATTTTTGAAATGGTTTCTGAAAAACTTTCCTTGATGGGGATAACAGGTTTTCCTAAGATCTTGAATCGCTTCGAATCGAATATCTCTGTGAGAAATCCTACCAACACAAATGGCATATTGGATTCGGTGGTTAAAGCCTTTCCTAATGAGATGGTCTGGTCGTCCACCCCCACTATAGCTACGCGTTTCTTTACTTTACCGGCAGCCGTATTCCGAAGGAATTGATAACTTTCTTTCACTGCAATCCTAAATAACAGCATCACTGTAAAGGAAACCAACATATAGATTAGAAGGGAGGTGGTTAGGAATATCCTTTCACCCTGAATTGCCGCAAACAGGAAATTAAATCCTATTAGACTAACGCAAGTGAATAGGGCCGATAGCGCTAGTTTGAGTATATCCGTAAAGGTTGAATGCCTTATAATGCCCGAATAGGTCTTGAACACAAAGAAAAAGAGAATGTTTACAGCCAGTATACAGCCCCCTTGTGCTGGTACCGAGATAAAATCACGAAATCTTATTGGAGTACCCAAAATGATGAGGTATACAAGCACCAAGGATAGTACTCCCAGGAATATATCGATGACTAACACGATCCATCTTGGTAAATACCTTTGGTCTAATACTTTAAGGCGATTATCACCCTTATAGAAGTTTGGTAAGATACTTTTTGGGGTTAGCACTTTATAGGATTTTAAACAAATATAACTAATATCTATAGGAATTGCGACAGCACAGACACAATCCTTTGTTTATCAACATCTTTAAGGTTCGATCCTGATGGAAGGCAAAGTCCGTGTAAAAACAATTCTTCAGCAATTTTTTCACCGTAATAAGGGGAGTTTTTGAAAACCGGTTGTAAATGCATTGGTTTCCACAAAGGTCGTGATTCGATATTATATTTTTCGAGTGAAAGTCGTATTTCTTCCGCTGAATATCCGGTTTTCGATGAATTAACCGTTATACAGGTTAACCAATGATTAGAGCGATAATCTGAACCCGGTTCGGAAAACACCTCTATTCCATCCACTTCAGCAAATAAGTCGGTATAAAATTGGTTCATTTGCCTGCGAAGTTCTATATGTGCGTCCAACACTTGCATCTGCCCTCTTCCAATCCCGGCGCAGATATTACTCAATCGGTAGTTATAGCCTATTTCCGAATGCTGATAGTGAGGTGCATCATCCCTGGCCTGCGTAGCAAGAAAGACCGCTTTATTCTTTTCGGCTAAAGTCTTCGTAACAAGCGCTCCCCCACCTGAGGTAGTTATAATCTTATTGCCGTTAAATGACAAAATGGACAAATCACCAAAAGTACCGCAGTTCATGCCCTTATACTTGCTTCCCAGGGCCTCTGCACTATCTTCGATTATGGGAATTTCATATTGATCTGCTACCGCCCGTATCTCATCAACCTTGTACGGCATTCCGTACAAATGCACAGCTATGATCGCCTTTGGCTTCTTACTCTTTTCTATTCGATCCCGGATCGCCCTCTCAAGGTGATTGGGACATATATTCCAAGTTTCGGGCTCGCTATCCACAAATACTGGTGTCGCGCCCTGATATACGATGGGGTTGGCCGATGCCGAAAAGGTCATACTTTGGCAAATAACCTCATCTCCGGCCTTTACTCCCAACATTATTAAAGCCAGGTGTAAAGCTGCCGTACCCGAACTTAAGGCCGCGACATGCCTTTCGGAGTTCAGGTATTGTTCAAGATCGCTTTCAAAGCCGGTCACGTTAGGGCCTAAAGGTGCTATCCAATTGGTATCGAAGGCCTGCTGTACAAAATCCCGTTCACGTCCTCCCATATGGGGTGATGAAAGATAAATTTTTGAATTCATAAAATCGAGAATTAATCTTAAAACTGAAGCACAGTCGCTCCCCAGGAATAACCTACTCCAAAACCAGCAATAAGCACTTGATCATCCTTTAAAATGATACCCTCATCCTTAAGCTCTTTTAGGGCAATTTGAATGGTTGAAGAAACCGTATTACCACAAAAATTCATTCGAACATGAAATTTATCTTCCGGTATATCGATCTTCTTACGCAGATGATTAAGCATATATCTATTCGCTTGATGAAACACAAAATGCGAAATATTATCTTTCGATAGGTTATTCTTTACCAAGGTATTCTGTATTAGATCCGGAATATTCTTAGAAGTAAAGTTAAAAATTTCAGGGCCATTCATATAAAGATCCCGCCCACTATGCACATTACCATATTCATCCTCCGTATTTGCATTCACTTTTTCAGGATTACGCATTGCTCCTTCCCGTACAATTAGGTTTTCGGCTCCCTTTCCGTCAGTGCCCAATTGCAACTGTAAGATTTCGGCCCCGTTCACTCCTTTTTTATTGGAGATCATACAAGCCGAAGCTGCGTCGCCAAAAATTGTGCGATTTCCCTTGTCTCCCTTATTTAAGAATTTACTGTACGTTTCAGCACAAATTAACAGCACGTTGCTGGCTATGCCGCCTGCTATCAATCCTTTCGCTAGACTTAATCCATAAATAAATCCGGAACAACCCAAATTAAAATCTAAGGCCCCAATATTTTTAGGCAAATTCAATCTATCCTGAATGGTACAGGCGGTAGTAGGAAGAAAGTAATCCGGGCTTTGTGTACAGAATAACAGGAAATCGACTTCCGATTTATCTATTTCAGATTCTTGAAATAAAATTTCTGCAGCCCGAACCCCCATATCCGATGAAAATTCATCATCGGCAGCAATGTGGCGTTCGTCAATACCTATTTTGGTTGCAATCTTTTCTATCGACCAATCCGGAAATTCCTCGCTGAGTTCTTTATTAGTAAGAACTTTTTTCGGAAGGTAATATGAAATATGATTTAAATATGATTTTATCATCGCAACGTCAATCCTCCATCTATTTTTAGATTAATACCTGTGATCCATTTGCTTGCATCGGAAAGTAAGTAAATAGCTGCGTAAGCAACGTCCTCTGGCTGTCCATAACCTCCCAATGGATAATTTTGTTCATCCGAGGAAAGATCTTCTTCCGAAGATGCTATATTCCCCAGTAGTTCTGTTTTAATCATTGCCGGAACCAAACAATTTACTCGTATCTGTTTTGGTGCTAATTCGAGTGCCATAGTCTTAGCAATACCCGTAATGGCACTTTTCGATGCCGAATAGGACGAATTGCCAATATAAGTTAGCAAGGGCCCTGAAACAGAGGAAAGAAAGACAATGGATCCCGGTTTATTTATTTTCTTCTTTTTTACTAGCTTTTGTATTAACAATACAGGTGAGAAGAAATTGGTTTCCATTATCTGGCGAATTGAATCTTCTTTTAGGAATGAAAACAACTGACTCTCAACAATTCCTGCAGAATTCACCACTCCGTCCAAACCGGGTAATTTACTAACAAGTGCGTTCACACTTTCCGTATGATTTATATCAACAACTTCATAGCTGTGATCTCCTTCTTTCAGGGCTGCTAAGGTTTGTTTCAACCTATCTTCATTACGGCCGAGTAAGATCAGATTAGCTCCTAGTGCCGCACTTTCTATTGCAATGCGTTTTCCTAATCCTGATGATGCACCAATAACCAGAATCTTCTTATTTGTTAAGCTGAATGGCGAATCCATAATTATAAGGCTATAGTTTTTAGAAGAACATCTCTATCCAACTTAAAGTAAGCAATCCCCCAGGAAAGACCAACTCCAAATCCACAACATAATATATTCGAACTATTGTTACGTTCGGTCATAGATTGTGTTATGGTTAATGGAATAGTTGCCGAGCTCACATTTGCGAAATCATGCAAGGTATAAGGAACTTTCTCTTCAGCAGCCCCTATCTTTTTTCTAATTTTTTCGTTCATAAATTTATTCGCCTGGTGGAAAATATAGTAGTCTATGTCCGAATCCTGTATTTCTTCCTTCTCCCAAAACGCCTTGATCGCCTTGGGTATTCTTGTAATACCAAATGAAAACACGTCCATTCCGTTCAAATAAAGATCGGTTTTACGATGGAAATTCACTCCATCCCTCGTTATCTCTTCTCCAGCAGACGTATCGTACGGGTTTCGGAATCCCCCATGGGTTATTTCTATGGCGGAAGCTCCCTTTCCATCAGTAAATAAATCGAACGTTATGGAATCTCCTTTTTTCTTTTCAACCAGAGTCGCACTTCCTGCATCACCAAAAAGTGGGTACGTACTTAGATCCTTGGGATTCGCAACCTTGCTAATGGTATCACCCACCAGTAATAATCCTTTTCCATTCTCGCCAGAAACATTGTCGAGAAGAGATGCAACTACAGAAAGTCCGTAAACGTAACCAGAACATCCCATATTAATATCGAATGCCATAGTAGCATTAGACAAACCCAAACGATCCTGCAATAATGTGGCAGTAGCAGGCAAAATAAAATCGGGGGTTTGAGTAACAAAGATTAATACCTCGATCTCTGAAACGTCTATCTGTAAATCATCAATGAGACTTTTTGCGGCCGCTTCGCACAGATCTGACGAGGTTACCTTATCTTCAGAAATCCTTCTATATCTAATCCCGGTGCTGGTAATTATCTTCTCGGCATGCTCTTTTTCAATATTGACATCTTCCAGATTATCCACTTTATTGGGCGGAACACAGGACACTATGCCTCTCACAGAAATATCATCAATTTTGAAATGTGCCATTTATTTACTTTCTACGATCTTAAATAGATCTTCTATGGTCTTTGCAGCTTTTATGTCGTCACCATTTAAGGTTTTATCGTATTCTTCATCAACCATTGCGATTATCGTTAGCGCCAACATCGAATCCCACTCGTCCAGATCCTTGAATTCGGTTGTTGCACTGAATTCGCTTCTATCTGTCTCATCAAATTGTTCTGCAAAATTTTCTATAAATTCTTCCATAAATTGTTTTTAAATACTTATTCTTCTTGCCGGAATTCCAAAATATTTCCGTTCGTCCTTAATACTTTTTGTTAAAAGGGAAAAAGAGTTTATAATGTTCTTGTTGCCAATAATTTTATTCTGAACCACAGCCGAAGACATACCAAACATGTTTAAGCTTCCAATTGATACATTACCAGAAATTTGCACTCTGGGATTCAAGGCATTAAAATCTCCCAGAACTACGTCGTGGCCAATCGCTGCAAAGGTATTTAAAAAGTTAAAATCTCCAACCTTTACATCCGTAGATATAAAAGCCTGGAAAGCCAATACATTTCCTATTCCCATTGTAGTCCCGTTACAAATTTCAACTGTTGGATGTATAATGTTGGGGTATTGATACCCTTTTTCCGAAAATGATTCCATGATCGACTTAACAATATGCCTGTCTGCGATACCAAAGACTACCGAAATATCATCCGGTTGCTGATCCTTTATATCATCGATAACCCCTAAACAGTTTATTCCGTCTGTTACTTCATAAGGCTGTGTAAAGGCATCATCGTAAAATCCAACCAGGTCCCAGGTGGGAGCCTGTTTGTTGATAGAATCCAGTATGCTTTTTATTTCTTTCCCTAAGCCAGCGGAGCCTATTATTATAATCTTTTTCATCAATTTGTTCCATTAAAAGGTTCGGTGGTAACCTGTCCATCAGCATTTATTCCTTCTCGTTTAAAAACTTTAACTACGGTAAGGAATAATATCTTCATATCCAGTAAAAAAGAAATATTTTCACAATACCATATATCCAAATTCAACTTGGTTTTCCATGAAATGGCATTTCTTCCTTTTACCTGTGCCCAACCTGTGATTCCCGGTTTTACACTATGTCTTTTCCTTTGTTCTTCGCTATATAAAGAGAGATATTCCGGTAACAGGGGTCGCGGGCCAACCAGGCTCATGTCACCGATCATCACATTGAGTAACTGCGGAATCTCATCCAGCGATGTGGTACGAATTAATCGCCCCAAAGGCGTTAATCTTTTTTCATCGGCTAATAACTCTCCGTATTGATCTCTTTGGTTATTCATGGTTCGAAACTTAAGTATGGTAAATATTCGTTCGTTCTTTCCGGGGCGTCTTTGGAAGAAGAACGGATTACCACCAAGTGAAAGCGCAAGAAGCACAGTAACCAACAGAAAAACAGGCAATAAGATCAGGAACATCAATGTGGCCGATAGAATATCCAGTAAGGGTTTTATAACTTGCCGATACATGGCGCAAATGTACTAAAGATTTGCCTCTTGTATTCTGTATTCCTCCAGGATTATCTCCCACATTTTTTTACGTTCGTACCTATGCTTTATCTCTTGTCGGGCATTAGAACTCAATAGTTCCCTCTTACTTCTGTTATTAGCCAAAAGGGTCATCTTTTCATAGAGAATTTCTTTGTTCTTTACAGGAACAATTAATCCGTTGAACCCCTCTTTCACGATCTCATTACAACCGTTGATATTAGATACTATCGCAGGTAATTCCATGGCTCCGGCCTGCATTACAACATTGGGAAAGCCTTCTCTGTAACTGGGAAAAACGAAGATGTCACTAA
This sequence comes from Flavobacterium sp., assembly GCA_008501705.1. Taxonomy (GTDB): domain Bacteria; phylum Bacteroidota; class Bacteroidia; order Flavobacteriales; family Flavobacteriaceae; genus Pukyongia. The sequence goes on along the minus strand of QQUG01000066.1, from coordinate 16,640 downwards.
TTGCCAAATAGATCCTGATATCCTGCTGATAGCCCGTGCAAATAATTTTCGAATTCGTTTCAATTTCCTTGCGTGTGTGTTCCGATACGGGATCAAGATCGTCTTCATACGGCCCAACAAGAAGGAGGGTGCAATGGTCGTTCGCTTGCTGTAATAATTTAAATGCGGCAACTAGTTCATCCAGGCCTTTGTCTTTTACTAGTCGGCCCACGAAAATAAATACAAGTTCGGAGGGGTGGATCCTAAGCTCCTCCCGCTTTTTCTTTAAGGTTTCTTCGGAAAAATGAGTAGGTGAAAAATAATTGGAGTCTATTCCATTGCTGCTTCCTTCTCCCAGCACCTTCAGTTTTTTTGAATCGCAGAAATGTTCCTTCAGAATTATCTCCTTTAAACCCCTCGAATTGGGATATACCATGGTTGCATAACGATACGTAAGTTTTTCAACCACGTTTAAAATCATTCGTTTTACTCCCGTAGCCTCCGTTAGCGGTAATCCTGCAACCGTATGTAATCTAATCGGAATTCCGGCCAGTGCTGCAGCCATCATCCCCACAATCCCTGCTTTCGGAGTATGTGTATGGACTATGAGCGGTTTTTCTTTTTTAAGATATCGGTATAATTTAATTACCGCGCGTATGTCGGTAAGAGGAGTGATCTTTCTGGTTAACGGAATATGATATGTGCGTACCCCTTCGTTGATGCCAAGTTTCTTCAAATTTTCTTCTTCTGAAGAAACTGCCGTAACATCATAATATTGAGACATAAAAGCCAACTGCCCTTCCAGGAGCTTTTCCAGGGAGATCGGTATAGTGGTAATACGTATTAATTTTTCTTTCATCTTAAATTTAAAACGTTTCAGAAATAATAACCCTGAAAAACATTATTATTTGAACTAAAAAAATAAGTTAGGCTTCCGTTTCTTTTTCAATATTTATAATATAATAATACAGTAGTAATAAAAGTAACCAGATGGGTAATCTTCTCATGATATCGCCTCCAAGCGCATAGATCAAAATTGGAATGGAAGCCGCTAGAAGTGATGTGTTTTTTATAAAATTTTTGAATATTTTATATAATAAAATAAGAAAGAATATAAGTCCGATGGCTCCTCCTTGCAGAAACACTGTGATAAAGGTTTCGTGAGAATCCCAAAACTGACCGGCCTGGTATATATGTGCTCCGGGACCTAATCCTACTAATGGTGATGTAAGTGCAACATCAATAGCATTCGAATACAACGATGACCTCCCACTGGCCAGATCTTCGGCATTGAAGATGGCGAAGAGAATCTCATAAAGAACCGGGGAGTTAACTACTCCAAAAAAGATCACCAGCGAGATCAAGCTAACGATCACGGCATTTTTCATCCTTCCCTTAAAGAGACTTACAAATTCCAGTACAAAATAAATGGACCATCCTAATACCAGGCCAACCATTGCTTTAAACGATCCGGTCTGAATAACCAAATATGAGAATATGAGTATGAGTATAAAACTTATAAACCTCGTAAAAGGGCGTTTCTCATTTCTAAAGACCATTAAGCCAATAAAGGGCATGGGAGCCATAAACATGGCCGTTTGATGCAGATTGGTCACGAATGGAGCGAAATAATCGTAATAGTTTAGTGGAAGTCCGAATACAGTATCGGTGAATAAACTAATTAGGTATAAAGTTGTAAATAATACGCCTGAGATTAAAAATATCCTCTTGATGATCTGATAGATATCAATACGATCCTTCCGATAGAAATTCTCAATTATTAAGCATGTTATCAGAATAACCACATAGGCCATAAAATCGAAAACGGTGCTTTCTACAGTCCCGGTACTTTGATTGAGAATAACAATATTATACGCAAAGCCAAAAAAAGCTACGATGAGAAACTGCACCCAGAAACGCGAGAATACCAAATCCCGGGAGATCCTATTTATATAACCTTTATTGAGTCCGTAAAGAAATAAAATTAATAAGGTCAATTCACCAAGACCCACATAACCCACCCGCAATACCGTAAATGGTATAAGAATGCCGGCAAATATCAATCCTCTTTCTAGTTTGTTCAATGCGAGTTATTTTAAATAGCTGGAGATATTTTTTCTATATTCTTTAGCATTTCTACGCGCAAACAAAATAAGCCCCGCAGACCTGTGATTCAATCTTTGAAGATACCAATTAAAGTTGCGAAGTTTCTTCCTTGAGGCGAGATATCTACCCAGTAAGCTATTTCTATTCTGGATATATGGTTCTTTTTCGGTCTTCAGCATCACCGAATATTGATCCATTTTATCTATAATATTTTCATCTCCAATTTTCAGAGAATTTTCACCGATAGTAATAGGAACGATCTTGTGATCAACCAATTTATTCTTTTCAATGGAAAGTTCGAGAATCACAGATTCTTTATTGTTTTGAGACTGTTTTATAAGGGGTTCTTTAGATTTGGATGTATACACATCGTCAAAACAAAAATTACCAAGACTATAGGCTAACAAACTATCATTTATTTTTTCGATCCCCTGCAAAACGTGTGGGTGATGGCCATAAAACACATAAGGGCCTATTTGGGCCAAATTGCGGGCTAGTTCGATATGGTCATAGTTCGGGTAGTTTACATGCTCCTGTCCGCAATGAACACTAAAGATATTGAAGTATCCCTGGGCAGAATTATGTGTTAGTCTCTCGGTGACAGCTGGAACACTAAGCGCATTTATACCTTTTTTATTTACGGAGTCGATTCCTAGAGGATTGGTTGAATAACAACAATATCCATTCAAGGCGATCGTATTATCTGCCGTCTCAATTAACAATTCTTGTTGCTCTATTCCAAAATACCTGATCCCATTTTCCTTTAATATGTTCTTGGTAAATCGATAAGATTCCGGCCCATAGTCGTAGATATGGTTATTGGCAAGGTTCACCACGCTAATATTTAAATATTTGAGTAGTTCTACATTTACCGGACTTGATTTAATATAGGCCGATTTATACCCAAAGGTTCGATGATGGGGCTGTGCAAAAGGTGTTTCCAAATTCCCAATCACCAGGTCGTATGTTCGCAGTTTATTAGCTACCTCTTTGAAGTATTGATGTAAATTTTCGTTGTTTTCAAGTGAAAATCTCCCAAAAAATGCGATATCCCCCAGTAATGCAATTTTCATCTTCTATTGATTCTTTAAATTATTCTTTATCAACGAATATTTTCCGCTCGACTCTTTTGGTATATCATCCACCAGTTGAAGGTCTATATGCATATTATCACCAAATCGATATTGCAACTCGGTCATGATCTTTTCTTCATGATCCTTACAATAGGTGTTTCGATCCACAACCATTAACACTTTAAGCGATTCAAGTTCGTCCTGGATAAATTGCATTTTTACGACACTGTTTGGATTTCCTTTGATCACATCGGCCAAATGGCTCAAACTAATTTTCATGTTGTTTGAAGATAAAAGATAATCTACTTTTCTACCCTTTATACCGGCTACCAACGGATGTGACGATCCACAAGTACAAGTACCCTCTTTAAAAGTAATCTGGTCACCGATATTATACCGTATTAGAGGTGTTCCCCTGGTGGTAAAGGATGTAACGATCATATTATCGTTTTCATCGGTTTCGATAACACCGGTATCCAGGTTATAATGTAAGTTCCCCGAAGCACATTCGGTAATAAATGGAGCTCCTTCGGCAGACGCATATTGATCGTATACCTTGCAGCCAAAAACTTCTTCTATAAGCCCCCTGTGCATGGGTAATAAAGTCTCGGAAGTTGTAAATATAGCCTTAGGCTGAAATTCCAGACTAATGTTGTGTCGTTTTATATAACTGGCCAGTTCGTAGATCGCAGAAACGAAACCATTAAGTACTTCCGGTTTGAACGAATTAAGATCTTCCAGGTAATATGGCATATTTACTTCAGAAAGATGAAAAGTAGAATACAGTCTTTGCTTATAGATAGAATTATATCGCCAAAATATCTTCGTGTTTTTCTTATAAACTAGGGATCTCCCGCTAAATGTAGCTTTCTTAACTTTAAATGGATCTATGCCTAGTCTTTTTTTAAAGGCGTCCAGATAGGCCATTCGTATCTGGTAATCCTCTTTGGTAAACAACACTTTAAGAGCCTTTCCGGTAGTACCTCCGGTATAGGAGGCCATCCCTTCCTTTTCACTAATGGTATATACTTCACCTATATTGGCTCGAAGTAATTCCTTTGTAACTACAGGCAGTATCGAAATGTCTACCACAGAACTTATTTTACTTAAATCGATACTAGCGTACAGCCTATTATAAAATTTGCTGTTCTGTTGTGCAAAACTTAAAAACTGAATGAATTCGGTGAACTGCCTTTGTTTTTCAAACTCTAATGAAGTATAATCCCTGGACAGGAATTCTGCGAGCTTCTCGTGATAAAGCCTCCCGTATCGCTTTTTAAAGACAAGATATCCATAGCCCGAAATAATAAAGTTCTGGAACCATACTGGAGAATTCTTATATACTTTTGTTATAAGTTTATTCATTGCTCTCTTGTTGTGTATTTTCGTTCCCAAATCTGTATTTCCAATAGAACAGATACGTTAGTACCGCCATTAGCAGGGTGGTGCCCAACATGATCGCGATGGCACCGTATAGCTCGAATATGGGTACCAGGATCAATGCCATAAAAAAGAATGTTAGACAGCTGTATAAGACAATATTCTTATAAAGTGCATCCTTACCAATTAGCATAAGATAATTTGGTCCAAAAGTAAATCGTACAAAAATAAAAAATACCATAGGAGTTAATAACTTGAAATAATAAGCTATTTCCACCTTGTCTGCACCGTAAAGGAATGAAATTATATATTCCGAAAACAATAAAGAGCCTAGAGTGAGCAGTAGCCCAATAACGATCATCATCCTACTGAAAACAAGATGTTTTTTAATGTTTCTAGAGAGATATGGAAGAAATGTATTTGATAATAACAGCGCGATCGAATTTAAGGCATCTATCAATTTTGTGGCTGAAGCATAGATCCCGATTATATAGTTTGACGAAGTGTGACCAAGTATAAAAGTGGTGGTGCTATTGTATAAAGTTGGGGCAAATAATGATATGAATGCGTGTTTACCTTCTTTCATTGCAATCGCGATCTCCGACATTCTTGTTTTCCTGTAGCTTATCTTTAATTGTTTATGTATGATAAAAAAAGATACTACAGTGCTAATGGTCATCGCAAAAGCATTTAGTAACGGAACCAACAGGTAATCGCCGGGACCCGTTACCATAAACAAAAGGGCAACAAGGTAAAGCACCTTGGTAGAAAGGTTGATAAAAGCTATGTATTTCATGCGCTCCATCCCCTGAAAGAACCAGGCAGGAAATAGGGATTGCATAGCCACAAAGTAAAAAGTATAAAGATGTAGAATCCAATATTCCCTTAAAGTTGGAATAACAGCTACCGCAACGGAGAATAGTAGTAAACTTATAAATAATAATACGACCGCCAGGGATATATAGGTGCTGTACTGTTTTGATAGTAGTTCTTTATCTTTTCTCGCTCTGGCTATTTCCCTCACGGCCGTAATAGAATAACCGTAATGGATAAAAGCCCCAAAATACATACAAAATGCCAGGGAGAATGCTGTTAGTCCAAACACATCTATGCCCAGGGTCCTAACAAGATAAGGCAGAATAAATAGCGGGATAAGCATATCGAACCCCTTTATAGAAACCAAAGAGAAGAAATTTGCAATTAACTGTACATTTTCCTTATTCTTCAGCAATTGAAGTATTCGTTGTATCATGTATTCACCTTGCTGTTATTAAAAATCCTGTTTCGGCTTTTAACATTGGGGAGTGTTTTATTTATCCAAGATAGCAGGTTTCGAGTATATCGAATTAATCAATTTGCTACAAGATCATTCCGGCCGCTACCGTCTCATGAGTGGTGTCATCTATCAGGATGAAACTTCCGGTAACTCGATTATCGCGGTATTCGTCGATCATCAATGGTCTGGTGGTTCTCACTTTCACCCGGGAAATATCATTCATATTGAGCTGCTTATCTACTTCCTCGCGGTTATAGGTATTGATATCGATCTTATACAATACATCCTTTATCATGGCTTTCTGCTCATTAGAGGTGTGCATAATCGTATATTTCGCTCTAGGCCTGGCGGGATCATTGTGCAACCAGCACAACATGTCGTCAAATTCCTGAAGCGGTTCCGGTTTATTATTTGTACGAACGATCATATCACCCCTGCTAATATCGATATCATCCTCCAGAGTTATGGAAACCGACATGGGCGCATACGCTTCCTCTAATGTACCATCAATGGTGTCTATGGATTTTATTACTGAAGTGAATCCCGATGGCATCACTGTTACTTCATCACCTGGACGAAAAATACCACTGGCCACCCTGCCAGCATATCCTCTGTAATCGATAAAGCCTTCGCGTTGTGGCCGAAGGACGGTCTGCACCGGAAATCTCGCGTCTATCTTATTGATATCACTACTTATGTGCATGTGTTCCAGCGTATGTAATAGCGGAGCACCCTGATACCAATCCATATTCTCCGAACGATTTACAACATTATCGCCGTTTAACGCACTAATAGGCAGAAAACGAATATCCTTCACATACAGTTTGGAAGAGAATTCTTCAAATTGTTCTATGATCCCTTCATATACCGATTCTTTGTAATCTACCAGATCCATTTTATTGATACAGACAATGATATGCGGGATCTGAAGCAAAGATGCAATAAACGCATGCCTTTTTGTTTGTTCTATCACTCCATGCCGGGCGTCGATAAGGATCAGCGCAGCATTAGCCGTAGATGCCCCGGTTACCATATTACGTGTGTATTGAATATGGCCGGGCGTATCGGCGATAATGAATTTTCTCCGTGGCGTTGTAAAATAACGATAGGCTACGTCGATAGTGATTCCCTGTTCCCGCTCATCTCTCAGGCCGTCGGTAAAAAGTGCAAGGTCCACTCCATCATGCCCCTTACGCTTACTTGTATTTTCAACTGCCTGTAGCTGATCTTCAAAAATGGCCTTACTGTCGTATAAAAGGCGACCAATTAGTGTACTCTTTCCATCATCAACACTTCCGGCAGTGGTAAATCGTAATAATTGATTGTTATCGATCTGGGTTGAATTGCTCATTCGTTCTCTGTGATTGTGTTCTTGTTTGAAAATGTAAAATTACCTCTCTTAGAGGAACTTCATCTATATTGTCTTCGATTAAAAGTATCCCTGTCGCTTACGGTCTTCCATAGCGGTTTCACTTCTTTTATCATCGCTGCGGTTACCTCGCTCTGTTTGTTTCATCGCTGCAACTTCGGCAACGATCTTCTCAAGGTTATCTGCATCACTTTCTATTCCACCCGTAATGGTAATATCTCCAAGGGTTCTGAATCTTATTTTTTTCTTCTGAATTTCCTCTCCCTCGTCCAGTTTGAGATGTTCAGATACCGGGATCCAGGAATCCTGTCGCCACACAACTTCACGCTCATGAGCGAAATAGAGGGAAGGAATACTTATATTCTCCCGAAGGATATAATTCCAGACATCCATTTCGGTCCAGTTGCTTATTGGAAATGCCCTGAAATGCTCTCCTTCAAAATGTTTTCCATTTAAGATATTCCACAGTTCGGGACGCTGGTTTTTGGGATCCCATTGCCCAAAATCGTCACGATGCGAAAAGAAACGCTCCTTAGCCCTTGCTTTTTCCTCATCTCTTCTCCCACCACCAATAGCGCAATCTACTTTATTAGATTCTATGGCGTCCAGCAAGGTGGTGATCTGAAGTGCATTTCGTGTGGCATTCTTACCTTTCTCTTCTGCTACTCTACCGGTATCAATGGATTCCTGAACCGATCCTACAATGAGTTGTACTCCAAGTTCCTTGATCAGGTCATCCCTAAATTTTATGGTTTCCGGAAAGTTATGCCCAGTGTCCACATGCATCAGCGGAAATGGAATTCTCGAAGGGTAAAAAGCTTTTTTAGCCAGATGGGTCACCACAATAGAATCCTTTCCTCCGGAAAAGAGGATCACCGGATTCTGGAACTGTGCCCACACCTCTCGCAGGATATATATTGCCTCCGATTCTAATTCATCCAGATAATTTAAATAATACTTACTCATGCTATATAGCGAGTTTAGATTTTAAGTGTTTTAATATTTCTGAAACGGCTTCATCCACCGTCATTTTGGTTGTATCTATTTCCAAATCCGGGTTCTCAGGCAACTCATAAGGAGCGTTGATCCCGGTAAAATTCTCGATCTCCCCTGCTCTTGCTTTGGCGTATAAGCCTTTTACGTCTCTGCGTTCACATTCTTCCAGCGGAGTATTTACAAATATCTCAACATACTGTTGATCACCTACAATACTGCGTATACGCTCACGATCCTTTTGGTAAGGAGACACAAATGCCGCAAGCACAACCAATCCTGCATCTATCATCAGGTTGGCAACTTCGGCGATCCGGCGGATATTCTCGGTCCGATCTTCAGGAGAGAAACCAAGATTATTGTTTAATCCTCTTCTTACATTATCACCATCCAGGGTATAGGTGTGTATTTTCTTTTCCACCAATGCCTTCTCCACTGCGTTTGCAATGGTAGATTTACCCGAGCCCGACAAACCGGTGAACCAAAGCAGTAATGCATTATGTCCTTTTAGCGACGTCCTATCCTCCTTCGAGATACTAAATTGATGTGGAACTATATTTTCCTGCATTACTTTTTAAAACGTTTTAAGAAATAATTTCTGATTCGCCCCAAAGGTATTCGCAACCAAAGACGTTCATGAAAATAATAAAGTACAAATTTAGTAAATAGCTCGGTTAAGGCTATGAAAAGTGCAACTTCATCGAAACTGTCCAGAACAGTCCCTGAAATAACAAAGGTCATCGAGGTTGCCATAACGCGCCAGGATATGGATTTATAGATGGTTTGAAGCTTACTTACGTCCACTCCGTTCTGAAATCGTTGCCAGATCCGCTCGTGTACATAGTAGACTACGAGCTTCAGTAAAAATTCTGCAGCTCCTATTTTCAAAGCATTCTCTAAACTGCACTGCCCAAATAAGCAAGTGATCATCAAGGCCACCAGCACCGTATCGGTAGTGGCAATAACACGCCAGGAAATACCTTTTAGCAGACTTCTAATATGCGATTCGTGCTTGTATTTTACCATGTTAGCGTGTTACTAAAAAGTATGGATTCAATAAGTTTTTTTTGTTATATCTAAGCGGTGTATTTGTGGATTCTTCAACTACTTTTATCCCAACAGCTTCACAAATTGCCTGACCGGCAGCAGTATCCCACTCCATCGTAGGAGCATATCTGGGATAGACATGGGCTTTACCTTCGGCTACAAGACAGAATTTTAAAGAACTCCCTCTAGAAACGATCTCCACTTCATTCTCTTTTTCGATCTCGGCGATAAACGCCCGAGTGTCGTCATTTAGATGAGAGCGGCTACCTACCACCTTTACGGGGGGAACTACCTCGGACAAAGGCCCGATAATTTCGGCTTTCTCAACAATTTCATCCATAGAGGCGTCCGTATCCTCAATTACACATTTATACGAGGATTTAGCATCTTCAGAAGTGAAGTAAAGCGTCTTTTCTACAGGCACATAGATGACTCCAAGATGCGGACTGCCATTAATTACCAACGCAATATTTACCGTAAATTCACCATTGCGCTTTACAAATTCCTTAGTACCATCCAAGGGATCTACGATCCAGCACTGCGTCCAGTTTTGCCTGTCTTCATAATCCGTCTGCCTGTTTTCTTCACTTATAATGGGTATACCCGTTTTTAGAAGATAGGAGTTAATAACCTCATTGGCTCTCTCATCGGCAAGTGTAAGAGGAGAATTATCCCCTTTTAGCTCCACACTGAAGTTGGTGCCGTACACCTTCATAATTTCCAAGCCACCTTTTATAGCTGCTCGAATGGCAATATGGAGTTTGTTCTTCATGATCAGGGCCGTTTTTAAGCGCACAAAGCTACAACAAATAGGGGAAAAACGACTAATTTTCAGTACTTATAAAAAAAATGAGAGCCGAATTTATAAAGCTTCGTTAATATCGTTTATAAGCCGTTAAATAAATGGTAAACCTCGCGTAAAACTTGTGTTCGCATCGCACTGTTCTTAACTTTGTGTAAACCAAAAAAAGAAAAAAATGGCATACTTAAACCTAGATGAAGAAAAAATAAAATCGACTGCAAATGAGCTTAATATCCTTTTAGCAGATTTTCATCTCTACTATCAGAAACTTCGCAATTTCCATTGGAACGTAGTAGGTAGTAATTTTTTCGACTTACACGCAAAGTTTGAAGAAATGTATGACGACGCCAAATTAAAAGTGGATGAGATCGCCGAACGCATCTTAACCCTTCGTTTTCAACCATTAAGCAATTATTCAGATTACCTAAAGAGCTCAAATCTTTCCGAATCTTCTTCCGATCTTGAGGATCTGGCCATGGTAAAGACCTTATTAGAGGACCATAGCACCATGATCGAGCAAATGAGAAAAGTGATCGATAAGGCAGGGGAAGCCAATGACGAAGGGACTATAGACCTTATCGGGAGTTATATAGGCGATCTGGAAAAGACAAGCTGGATGTTGGATGCATGGACGATGCGTTCTTCCGATAACCACCCGAAACTATCAAATTAGTGGATTTGAAGAAGGCAATACCTGTTGTACACACCTTTAAACTCACACTTCTTTTATTCTTATTTGTAACTACGGTTACTTGTCAGGATCATGGAAAACTATCCCTTGTGCATTCATTACCAGAAACCCTTGAGGAAATTAGTGGTTTTAGCACTGCGGACGGGAGTCCCCTATTATGGTCTGTGAATGATTCAGGGAACGAGGCTATAGTTTACGGATATAATCCCTTAACGAATAAGATCGATAGAACCATCGAAATCACCAATGGTAAGAACGAAGATTGGGAAGATGTTACCTCCGATGACGAAGGGAATATCTATATTGGCGATTTTGGGAATAATCGTAACAAACGACGGGACCAGGTAATTTATCAACTTACCACCCGTCACGAATTGCCCAAGGTGGCAATGGAAGCCATAAAGATCTCATTTCAATTTGAGGATCAGGATAAATTTCCGCCTAAGAAAAAAAACCGCAACTTCGACGTAGAGGCCTTTGTTTATCTCAATGGAAACTTCTACTTATTCACCCGTAACAGAAGCTCGAAATTTGATGGTACCACCAAACTTTACAAATTACCTGCTCAGCCCGGCTATCATACGGCCATATTGATAGACAGTTTTAAAACTTGTGAGGATGATGATGATTGCCAGGTAACTGCGGCTGCAATAGACCGAAAACAAAACAGGCTGGTCCTGCTTAGCTATAACAAAGTTTGGATGTTTTCAAATTATTCCTCGGACAACTTCTTTAAAGGTTCAGTAAAAAAAATTAAACTTAATCATACTTCACAGAAAGAAAGTATCTCTTTTAGGGATGAAAATTCGGTTTATATAGCCGATGAAGAAAACGGATCCGGAGGTAGAAATCTGTATATTCTAGAACTGGATTAAGTTGGTAAAAGAAAAAACCCTTCCAAGAATGGAAGGGCATAAAACTAACCAATATAATCCCTTTTATGAAAAAACTTCTTACACCGTTTAAACACTATACCAGGATTACTCTGCAAATAAACGGTAGATTTTTAAGTATAAAAAACTAATGTCTTCTTCTGAAATGTGTTTTCGTTCAAGGACACTATAAATCCGTAAAAAAGCTCCTCTTTCCTTTTAAAAATAACATGCAGCTGGTCTCTGCCTTACAAGCTAAGACCAAAACCGAATGAAAATCGCAATCCGTCGTCGCTGTTGAAGAGACCAAATTGTCCCGAAAGCGTATCAATTGCGTTAATAATGATCCCTCCTCCTGCACTATCATGCCAGGTGTTAGAATTTTCTCCGTCCAGCCATACTCTACCATAATCATAGCCACCAAAGATATTTAGTTTTAGTGGGAGCAGGCCAGTGTTAAACTTAAACAAACTGTACCGCAGGTCTGCACTAAATGCAAGGGTACTTTCCCCGCTAAATCGCTCGGTCCTGTATCCCCGAAGACCTGTATTGGCGCCCAATACTGCAGCCTGGTAGAATTCGAACGAATCACCAATGTTAAACTGACCCTGAACCTGGGATCTTAATACCAGCTTGCGATCTCGTGTGATCGCATTATAGAATTCCATGGACGGTTGTATATATCCAAATGTTCTTTCACTGTCCTTCACGTTCATCGAAACACCCGATTTCACTATAAAGAACATTCCCCTGGTAGGAACCACCTTGGTATCATACCCGGCATAACTATAGGTAACATCCACTATCCCAAAGAATTTTCTTTCATCGAAGAAGGTAGGATCTGCAATTTCCTGGGCTATAAAACGATCGTCTGTTGGCTCTACCTCTATAGTCTCCAGCTCGGCTGTGATCTCGATCCTACTCCCGTAATGACCGTTTTTTACCACACCTGTCTTGGCACTGAGAATTGCAGTTTTTACCCGGTTATAATCCAATCCCAATTCATCATCCTGGTTGATGGTCTCGTTTCCAAAACCAAAAAAATTCCTGGTGAAATTCTCCGAAGTAAAACGCGCTCCTGCCATGACATTCCATTCGTTTAGTACATTGGCGTACTCTCCCGTATACTGAATATCGAAGCCCTGTGTAGCAAAGAAATAACCCCCTTTTAAAGTATGCTTCACCTGGAAAGGATCATTTTTAAAACCGCGATCGGCAGACGAAATAGTAATTCCCACTTTCATCCCATCATCAGGATTAAAGCCAATACCCGGGAAAAAGGAAGTGGCCCCATCTATATATTTATCGTATCTGTAGATATTGTAACGGTAATTATCAACAAAATTTATGTTGGCTCCACCTTTTCTTACTACCGTATTTGGTTTAGTTTTATGATCATATACCTTCACTCTTCTACCATTTTCAATAGTGTAAGTGTCGTTGTTCTGTCCTCCTATTATTCTTATACGTATCGGATTGTTAGGTCTGCCTTTTACAACTAAGTTATCGTCGTCATCCAGGGCATAAACCCATATTTCTTTGGTTTTCTTACGCTCTATCTTCCTGGTTTTGAAAGGCGGCTGAACTTCCCCGTCTTTAATCCTCGATATGGAGATTTCGGTAAAATTATCTCCGCGAACAATTTCTATATGATCATCTTTATCGGTAGCAGTTAAAACAACCAGTTTTGTTAAATGGTCAAAGTACTTCCCGGCGAATGCAACTAGCTTCCCTCTGCGGGCTTTAAGCATACGCTTTATTTTTTCTGAAGTTTCATTCTGTACTTCGGGAGGTAATTGCCTGAAGGCCTCATCGATCACCTCATCTGTGAGCTTATCTGCTATAAATTGAGCCTGTTCCAGCCACACTTCTTTTCCCGATGTTTGGGTAAAGGTTCGATCTATTTTTATCCCCGCCATATTGATCCATTTATGATCTTTGAAATCCTGACTGTATTCCTGAAACTGCTTTGTTCCGGGAATTAGCAATTTCATAAAATCAAGTAATGCCCCGTCATAATTAGAAAATACCTGATCCCTGTCACGTGGGATAGGACGATAGATCTTCTCGTCATCCGATATATCGAATCGCGACCACCGCCATTGATCCTGGTGACGATCCCAGTCGCCCAGGATCATATCGAATAATCGCGCCCGGATAAAAGCCGGTTCGTCCATCCTGTATTTCTCGTCGTCCCTAAGGTTTTCAAGTACATCACTTGTACTCTCAATGGCATCTGGTTTACCAAAGGATTCCACATCCAGAAAGCCATTGTCCGGCCTTTCCTCAATAAAGTATAGTTCATCTCCAAATTCTTCGTTGTATTCACCCAGTGCCTTGTGCTTGGGCATATAAAACAGAAAAGGATTGGTATGATAGATGCCTAAGGCATCGGATAGCTTGGGTACCACAAAAGCAGCATACGGATGGCTTGAGGTATAGAAATCTAAAATAGCTTCTTCGGTGAGTGTTTCTTCAAAATCTTCTTCAACATAAGTATCTTTAAAGGCAACACTTTGTAAGAACTGCACTGCACTTTTCTTTAAAGCTCGCAGGGCAAAATTTCTTCCTTCAGAATCCACCAGTCTGAGAGATTTGGTCTGATGTCCGCCTCCTTTGCGATCTATGGTAAAGCCCATTTCAAAATCCCTAAGGGTCATGACGGGAACTTCTAATTGGGTTCCGTAGAGGTCCCGGTAGTGATCACCCCAGAACCATTCATAGCCGTCAGATTTTTCGGTGTCCTCTTTTTCATAAACACTTGCTTTTATGGTATCGGGAAATTCATCAGGTAATCCGGAAACATCGTATTCCTTATCCGCAGGAAAAACTTCAGAGGTATAGACTTCAATGGGATCACCGTTCGTCGCATCGTAAAAAGTTACCCTGGAGCCTCCATTTTTAAACACATCCAAAACCGCAAACCCTTGCTCACCGCTAACAAACTTGGCGCCCTTCCCAAGGTTTACCGGTGCTCTTTTAGATCCCGATCCCGATACGATCTGCCTTAGTGATTCTATTTCTATATATTGAAGGGTATGCTCATGACCGGAAGCAAAAATAACTTTGTCGTTTCCCTTTGCAAGGGTTATCAGGCGGCGCATAAGCTCATTGTACCGGTTATTAAACCTGTCCTGGGGGGAAACACCCCCCTGGGAACGGATTAGGGTTACTAAACTGGCAATCCCTGGCAAGGGGATGTTGTTATTGGAAGCAAAAATATGTTTGTTGAAATTATAGAAGCCACCATGCAATCCGTACGTATAGGCGGGATGGTGCATGGCAATGATTACGGTCTTATTGTTATTGTCCTTTAGTTTATCCTCCACCTCGAGGAAAAATCCCTTTCTGGTCTTAATATCGCAATCGTCGTTTATGGTGGGGTGTTTATCCCAATCTGCGATATACCACTGTGTATCCAAGACCAGGAGTTCTATGTTCTCCGATAAGGAAATATTTTCAACAGGACAGCCATTCTCGGGCTGAAAGGCCTCGTTATCGTCCAGTGCTTCTTCCACATATTCTTCCTGCCGTTTTAAGCCCTTCACTCCTTTACTGTACCAGTCGTGATTACCGGGGATGAACAGGGTCTCACCATCAAACTTCTTTGCCGCATCAAGCTGAACATCTATACGGTGTTCGGCTTGTTTACGATCTTTATGACTTTTTGCCGGTAATCCGTTATCGTAAATATTATCACCCAGGAAGATGAGGTGATCCTCACTGGTATATAATTCAGAGGTCAGTTTTTCGAAAGCCTTCAGTGCCAGGCTGGTTTCATTTTCGGGAGCACCACCGGCATCACCTACCAGGTAAATACGCTTTTCAATTTCTGAATTTGATATCGTTGAAGGAATTGTATTTTCTTCAGAAATGAATTTTGGCTTATAACTACCACAACTAAAAAATATTGAACTTAAAATGAGAATAATGGATTGGTAAAAAAACTTCATATGAACAAACTGGAGGATTATTTTTAGTATTTTGTGCATCATAAAGATAACACCTATGAACGACATTGTACAGGCAGCAGATGAATATATCCTAAATCTATTCAAGGAGGAGCTTCCAACAACTTTTCTCTATCATAATTATACACATTCTAAACGTGTTTTAAAAAGTATCAATGAGATCATAGACAACTCCGAACTGAACGAGAAGGAAAAGTTAATACTCAGGCTGTCTGCCTTGTTACACGATACGGGGTATATAAAAACCAGGGAGAACCACGAAGAAGAAAGCGCCAAAATAGCGCGTAAATTCCTCGAATCCCAGGAAGTGGATACAGATGTTATCGATGAAGTGGAAAAATGTATACTCGCGACCAAATTCGACAAGGACCCAAAGAATAAACTAGAGGAAATGATACAGGATGCAGATGCATCCCATTTTGGAAAGGATTATTTTGATGAAGCCAGCGAATTTCTTCGACAGGAGCTCATCGCTCAGGATATCCAGACCTATAGTCCCAAGGAATGGCGGAATGAAAATATACGGATGCTTATAGAAGAACATCAATTTTACAGTGAATACGCGCTAAAAGAATGGCAGCCCGTTAAAGAAAGTAATCTGGCGAAACTTATTAAAAAACGAAAAAAGGACAGGAAAAAAATTAAAAAGGAAAAGCTAAAAGCTGAGTTAAAAGCAAAATATAAGGATGCCAGTCCTGAAAGAGGCATACAAACCTTTTACCGCGTCGCACTTCGTAATCATATTAAACTAAGTGATATCGCCGATACCAAAGCCAACATCCTGCTTTCGGTGAATGCAATTATCATTTCATTGGTGCTGTCCAACCTTTTGTCTAAATTGGATACCAACCCATTTCTTATTACGCCTTCGGCCATATTCGTAGTGTCGAGCACGATCTCAATGATCCTGGCGGTGATTGCAACCCGTCCTAATGTAACCAGGGGTGAGTTTACCGAAGAGGATGTGAAGAACAAATCTGTTAATCTCACGTTTTTCGGGAATTTTCATAAAATGGAACTCTCTCAATATCAATGGGCCATCGAAGAGTTATTGAAAGACAGGGATTATGTATATTCCTCC
>QQUG01000152.1 GCA_008501705.1 Flavobacterium sp. | reverse complement strand
CCACTTTCATTCACCGCAGCTTCGAAAGCATCCGGCGTCAGGGCGTGGGTTCCTCGTTTTATGATCTCATCGATATCCTCATATCCTTCTTTGTTCATTTTCACATTTAGCGGAAAATACTGAGGGTGATGCAGGAGGCCAGCTGTTACTTCCTTAATAAATTCTTCACGGTTCATATCGGCTCGTAAGGCATAATTCGTCTTTTTTTGCTCGCCTATAGTCCCCACAGTCTCTTTGCTTAGATTCTTTCCACAGGCCGATCCGGCACCGTGAGCCGGGTAGACGATCACGTCGTCTGCCAACGGCATGATCTTGCTTCTCAGGCTGTCGAATAGGGTTCCGGCAAGTTCTTCCTGCGTCATATGAGCTGCTTTCTGCGCCAGGTCCGGTCTTCCTACATCTCCAAGGAACAAAGTGTCACCACTGAAAATAGCATGATCTTTTCCGTTGGCATCCCGGAGCAGATAAGTTGTACTTTCCATCGTATGCCCAGGTGTGTGAAGCGCAACAAGGGTGATCTCTCCCAGTTTAAATTCCTGCCCGTCCTTGGCTATGATCGCATCGAAGGTTGGGTTCGCATTCGGCCCAAAAATGATGGGGGCGCCGGTTTCTCTTGAAAGCGTAAGATGACCGCTAACAAAATCGGCATGAAAATGCGTCTCGAAGATATACTTGATGGTAGCATTGTCTGCATTAGCACGATCTATATAAGGTTTTACTTCCCGCAGCGGATCGATTATAGCTACTTCTCCATTGCTTTCAATATAGTAGGCTCCCTGGGCGAGGCATCCGGTATAGATCTGTTCGATTTTCATATTCTTTATTTCTGAAGTGCAAAAATACGGATTTCGGAATTGAAGTGAGAAAAGTGGTGGGAAAACTTGAGAGCCTGCAAATTGATACTCTCAATAAAAAATGACAATAGAAAATTATTAAATGACAAGGTGGGATGCATTGGCAAGATTGATTTTATGATGATTTGACTTATTCTTTGTATTCTTACAATAAGTAAGAGGCCAACGGGCTAGGTCGACCTCTTATTATAGGCAGTCAATTGGAATGTTTAGTTATAGACTTATGATAATAAAACTAATATGACTTTCTTCCCTGGATGAATTGTCAGAGACTTATTGACCACCGAATATTCTCAGCCGTCTATTGGGCGGTTTTTATAATAATTGTGAATCCGGAGGCTAATTATTTATATGTAAATATATTAAGCATCATCGTTAAAGAGTATATTTATTCGATGTAATACTTTTATTTTTAACTTTTTACAATTATTTTTTACAAAACGTCCGTTTTTTCTTACAATTGAAAGAGAGAATACAGAATGTTTATAAGCTCTGTGATAAATTGTCCTGAAATGAATAAAAACAGATGAACTCTAATAGGAAATTTGATGGGATTCACCAACAAAGCCAATATTCGATTCCGGCTGCGCTTGAAAGACACAAAAACAAACGCTTCGCCTCACTCCTATACGGATCAAATCTAACATTGACGAGCGGGATTCATTTGCTTCGCAAATGTTCCCTTCAAGCTGCGCTTGAAAGACACAAAAACAAACGCTTCGCCTCACTTCAAAAAGAAAGCGAGCTTCCTTTTTGAAGCTCGCTTGCGTTCTGCTGTTTTTGTGTCTTATTGTACCTTGGGCGGGAATCGAACCCGCACGCCGTTAAGCACTGGATTTTGAATCCAGCGTGTCTACCAATTCCACCACCAAGGCTTCAGGGGTGGGCAAAAATAAACAATAAAATCAAAATTGTTAGTAAATCAAGCTTTCATTTTTACGAAATCCATAACGATAATTTTACATTTGCAGCAAACCAACGTAACTCAAAATGTCCGCACCCATTCCAGAACCAAAAATATTCCCTTGTAAACAAAGTGAAGAACTCGCACAGAACATCGCCAATGCCTTTGGAATTCCTCTTGGAAAGATCATAACCTCAACCTACAGTGACGGTGAATTCCAGCCTTCCTTTGAGGAATCGGTGCGAGGAAGCAGGGTCTTTATCATTGGTTCTACTTTTCCAAACAGCGACCACCTCATGGAAATGCTATTGATGCTGGATGCGGCCAAACGCGCCTCTGCCAGGCATATCACCGCTGTCCTGCCTTATTTTGGATGGGCACGCCAGGACAGAAAAGACAAACCTCGCGTGCCAATTGCCGCAAAACTTGTGGCGAAGATGCTGGAAACAGCAGGTGCAACGCGTATCATTACCATGGACCTGCACGCAGACCAGATCCAGGGCTTCTTCGAAAAGCCTGTGGATCACCTTTTTGCTTCAACCATATTCCTTCCATATCTCAAGAGTTTAAACCTGGATAACCTAACCATTGCCTCCCCGGATATGGGTGGCTCTAAACGTGCGTATGCCTATTCGAAGGCACTTGAAAGTGATGTGGTAATATGTTATAAGCAGCGTGCTAAAGCCAATGTGATCTCACATATGGAACTAATAGGGGACGTTCAGGGGAAAAATGTGGTCCTGGTAGACGATATGGTGGACACAGCCGGGACACTGGCTAAAGCGGCCGATCTTATGATGGAACGCGGTGCCCTGAGTGTACGTGCTATTTGTACGCATCCAATTCTTTCCGGAAATGCCTACGAACGTATTGAAAACTCTAAACTGGAAGAGCTTATCGTAACAGATTCTATCCCGCTAAGGCAATCGAGCCCAAAGATCAGGGTACTAACGTGTGCCAATCTGTTTGCCGATGTAATGCTAAGTGTGAACGCGAATAAGTCGATTAGCTCGAAGTTCCTGATGTAATAAATTCAGTATCAAGAGAAAAGACACAGGAAGCAAGGCGTAGATGCCAAGTGCTAATTCTACTTTTTCTTTACTACTTTTCTTTAGTCTTTTCAGAAAAAAAGCTACATTTGCACCCTCCTACGCCAAAACAGGCTTGTTGAAGCCTTAGCTCCCTAAGAGTAACGCGCAGGAACTATTATAAACTAAAATTATATAATGAAATCAATTACAATCAACGGATCTAAAAGAGAAAGCGTGGGCAAATCGGCAACGAAAGCCTTGCGTAATGCTGGAAAGGTTCCTTGCGTAGTATACGGAGGAGACGAGCCTATTCACTTTTCAGCAGATGAACTGGCATTTAAAAACCTTGTGTATACTCCCGATGTACATACGGTTGTAATTACCCTGGAAGATGGTACTCAAGTTAATGCCATTCTACAAGACATACAATTCCACCCGGTTAGCGACCGCATCTTACACATCGACTTCTATCAGATATTCGACGATAAGGAAGTAATGCTGGAGATCCCGGTTCGTGTGGTTGGAAACTCACGAGGTGTTCGAAATGGAGGAGTTTTACGTATCGTTACTCGTAAACTTCGAATTAAGGCCATCCCGGAAAATCTTCCCGATTTTATCGAGGTTGATATTACTGAAATGAAAATTGGAAGCAAGAAGTATGTTACTTCTGTAGCGTCTAACGACTACAAGATCCTCCACCCGGATAACACTGTTATTTGCCAGGTGAGAACTTCACGTACCGCAATTGTGGATGAAGTAGACGAAGAAGAAGAACTTGAAGGAGAAGAAGGTGCTGAAGAAGGTGCTGAAGGAACTGAGGCTGGTGCCGAAGCTCCTGCTGCTGAAGCTCCTGCAGAAGAATAAAGACTTCTCAAGAATATATTTAAAAGCATCCGCCTTTGCCGGGTGCTTTTTTTTTATTTTTACTTTTCAATTAGACTGAATGTTCGCATTTTTCAGAAAATTATTCGGCAATAAGTCCGAAGCTCCACTTACAGATGGTGATCCTATGAAAAAATTTCTAATCGCCGGGCTCGGAAATATAGGGGCTCAATATAAAAACACGAGACACAATGTGGGTTTTCAGATCCTGGACCGCCTGGCAGAAGATGAATCCCTAAGTTGGGAAACTGTAAAACTAGGTGATATAACCACCTATAAAAAGAAGGGTCGAACTTTTATTTTACTTAAACCCAGTACCTATATGAACCTTAGCGGAAAGGCAGTGAAATATTGGCTGGAAAAAGAGAAGATCCCGCTGCAAAACCTGTTGGTGATCACAGACGACCTCAATCTGTCATTCGGTACCTTGCGGGTAAAGACCAAGGGTAGCGATGGCGGACATAACGGACTTCACGACATTCAAAATGTTTTGCAGACCACTAAATACAATCGTTTTAGATTTGGAATAAGCGACGATTTCTCAAAAGGAAGACAGGTGGATTACGTCCTTGGAGAATGGACAGAGCAAGAAAGTGCTAAATTAGGAGAGCGCTTTAAAAAAAGCCGCGAAATAATAGAAAGTTTCGGCCTGGCCGGTATCAATATTACCATGAATACCTTTAACGGAAAGTAAGGATGAAAGAATACAGTTCGGCAACTTCGTATAAAAGTGACCAACCGGCTGTGGTTACTATCGGGACATTCGATGGGGTCCACGTAGGCCATAAAGCCATCCTGGAACGTCTGGTAGCCTCCGCAGCCAAGGAAGGAATGGTATCTGTACTGCTTACTTTCTTTCCCCACCCTCGTATGGTGCTTCAACACGGAAGCGATATAAAGCTCATTAATACCATTTCAGAAAAAAAAGAACTACTATCCAAGACCGGCCTGGACCACCTTATCGTGCATCCTTTTACAGTAGAATTCTCCAGGATGACTGCTGTAGAATACGTAAGAGATATTCTGGTACATGCCCTAGGGGCAAAAAAGGTTATAATTGGCTACGACCACCGCTTTGGGAGAAATCGAACTGCCAGTATAAACGATCTTCGTGAATTTGGATCGCTCTACGAATTTGAAGTGGAAGAAATCTCTGCCCAGGAGATCAGTGAGGTTACAGTTAGTTCAACCAAGATTAGAAAAGCCATTGAAGAAGGTGATATAAAAACGGCCAACCAATATCTTGGGTATCCGTTCATGCTTAGCGGGGTGGTGGTAAATGGGAAGCGCATTGGCCGGACCATCGATTATCCCACGGCCAATCTGCATATAAAAGAAACTTACAAACTTATCCCCGGAAATGGGGTGTATATTGTCTTTGCCGAAATTAACGGATCCCTGGTGTACGGGATAACCAGCATTGGAACCAACCCAACCGTTGGTGGTAAAAATAAAACCATTGAGACTTATTTCCTCGACTTCCATGAGGATCTTTACGACCGAAATCTGCGTATCGAATTCATCGCCCGTATCAGAGAGGAAGAAACCTTCGAAACTATGGCAGATCTAAAAGAAGCCATACAAAAAGACGAAGCCTTCGCTAGAAACTATTTAGAGAATTTTGGATAAGATCCTGTTCAGGCATATCGACAACACAGGACTCGTACTCTGGCGGGTTGTATTTGGATTACTCATTACCATAGAAGCTTTTGGAGCTATCGCCACGGGCTGGGTGAAACGCACCCTCGTAGAACCAGAATTTACTTTCAATTTTATAGGTTTCGATTTTTTACAACCTCTCCCTGGTAACGGCATGTATTTTTATTTTGCGGTCATGGGTGTTTTTGGGCTTTGCGTCATGCTTGGATATAAGTATCGCTTCAGTATGGCTGCCTACGCCCTCATGTGGACGGCGGTATATTTAATGCAAAAGACCTCCTACAACAACCATTATTATCTCATGATGTTACTCTGTTGGATCATGGTCTTTTTGCCAGCTAATCGATGGTTTTCTCTCGATGCCCGGCAAAATAGGGGATTTAAATCTCCATCTATGCCGCAGTGGGTGAAGATCACTGTAATCTTACAGGTAGGGATCGTTTACACTTATGCGGCTATCGCAAAGTTATATCCCGACTGGCTGGATGCAACCGTAGCACAATACTTTATGAGCGGGAAAAAGCACTACTGGTTAATTGGTGATCTCCTGCAGCAAAACTGGGTACACTGGTGTATTGCCTATGTAGGGATTTTATTCGATCTGCTAATTGTTCCTCTTTTGCTGTGGAAACGTACCCGAGTAGTGGCATTCTGGATTTCGGTTTTCTTTCATCTGTTCAATTCTATCGTATTCCAGATAGGTATCTTTCCTTATATGTCTATGGCTTTTGCCTTTTTCTTTTTTTCTTCTGAAACCTTACAAAAATGGTTCCTTCGGAAAAGAAAAGTTGTCTATACCGAAGGGCAGGTAATTGTCCCGAAATATAAACCTATTCTACTGAGTGTTCTCTCTGTTTATTTCATTGTACAGCTTTCTCTTCCACTTCGCCATTGGTTCTTTGAAGACGATGTACTGTGGACCGAAGAGGCACATCGACTTAGCTGGCGAATGATGCTTCGCTCGAAACGTGGGTTGCTTACGGTCTGGATAGAAGACAAAACCACCGGAGAACGAGAACGCTACGGTTTTTCGAGTATGTTAAGTGCGAAGCAGAATCGAAATGTGAGAAATAAACCCGACCTGTTATGGCAATTAGCGCAACGTATTAAAAAGATCGAGGCAGAGAAAGGCAGGGATGTGGCCGTTTTTATGGATGTTAAGGTAAAGGTTAATGATGGCGAATTCCATCGGCTTA
>QQUG01000233.1 GCA_008501705.1 Flavobacterium sp. | reverse complement strand
CAGATACCTGGCAAGGATCTGCTATTTCAGACGGAACTTCAATTGTGAAGTATCACATTGGTGATGATCCTACTACTGCATCTTTCGATGCTTATGTAGAAGATCCAACTGGAAACATAACTTCTGTTGAATTCTGGGTAGTTGGTGACTTTACAGGCGCTCCTACTGAAGCAGTTCAATTTGGAAGTACTACTACTTTCCCATATAACGTTAGTTTTACAACTGCCGATATGGCGAATCTGTTTAATGTAGATGCTTCAGTTTTCCAATCTGGTGATTTCTTCGAATTCATGACCGTTATCACAACCAATGACGGAAAGGTATATATTTCAAGAGCTGCAGAATGTGATTGCCCTCTAGAGGCCGGAGATCCTAATGGATCAGGTACCTGGAATGGCGGAACAATTGATGTAGTTGTGCTTCAAGGTGGTGACACAGGAGACAACTTCTTATTACCTGCTGTATGGTACAGAGTTAAGTACTTAGCTCCATAAGAATAAGCCAAATAAAATTATAATTTTATAATTTATTGAAAACCATCCGTTTTAAACGGATGGTTTTTTATTTTTACCCTAAATTAAAATAGCTTGAAAAAAGAAAATCTAATATTTGGTTGGCATCCGGTGCTGGAAGCAGTTAAGTCCAAGAAACCCATAGATAAGCTCTATATCCAAAAGGGAATGACATCTTCAAAAATTGATGGCATTCTTAAGGATCTGGATCAAGAGGCAGTATCTGTAAATTACGTACCTATAGAAAAACTGGATCGATTAATTAGAAGTAATCACCAGGGTATTATTGCCAGCATATCCCCTATCTCATTCAAGTCACTGGAGGAGGTCGTAGAGAACCTTTTGGAAACCAAAAAGGACCCGATCTTCATTATTCTGGACCAGGTAAGTGATGTGCGAAATTTTGGTGCTATCCTTCGTACCGCAGAATGTACCGGTGCAGACGCAGTTATAATTCAGAAAAAAGGCGGGGCACCCATAAGTGGAGATACTGTAAAGGCTTCGGCGGGTGCAATATTTAACCTGGCGATCTGCAAAGTAGACCACATAAAAGATGCCATCTTTTATCTGCAGGGATCGGGCGTAAAAACAATTGCTGCAACTGAAAAAACCTCACAAACCATTTACGATACAGACTTAACCGGTCCGTTGGCGATCATAATGGGATCTGAAGGAAAAGGGGTGTCGAAATCGGTTTTATCTTTGGTAGACCAAAGTGCCTCCCTACCTGTCCTGGGTAAAATTAATTCGTTAAATGTATCTGTTGCCTGTGGGGTGTTCCTCTATGAAATGATTCGCCAGCGAGGACTTTAATCTGAAGATTCTCCGTCTTTCTTTTCTTTATTTCTGAAGGTATATCGAATAATCACCTTAGACTCTTCCTCTCTTGTTATTTCCTCCTCCGGGATGTGTTCAATAAAATTTCCATCCTCGTCGAAATGTCTGAGAAACGGATCGTTTTCGGGATCGAAATTCTCTTCCTCCCATGCATACTTTGGTTTGGGAATTGGGTTTCTTTTAAATAGCAACGCAAAAACAAATCCTACGGCAAATCCGGATAAATGACCTTCCCATGAAATCTTTGGGTCCATAGGAAAAATATACCATAGCAGGCTACCATATAAAAATACTACGACAAAAGCCAACGCCGTTAACTGGTATTGTTTTGAGAATATTCCTTTGAAAAAAAGAAAAGCGGCTAAAAGGTAGACTACGCCACTTGCTCCTATGTGTAGTGCCGGTCTACCTATGATCCAGGTAAGTAAACCGGTTAATATTGTTCCCAATATCAGTACTCGCCATCGCAGGTTTCTGTAAAAATAAAATAAAGCCGTCCCCAGCACCAACAGCGGAATGCTGTTATTGAACAAATGCTGCAGGTCTGCGTGGATAAAAGGCCCAAAAATGATTCCTCTTAATCCCTCTATCTTTTGCGGATAGATACCATAATATTTAAAATGCCATCCAAAGCGAAATTCTAACCAGAAAATTACCCACAGGCTCATTACCATGAGTAGCGGGTACACAATAACATCGTTCGTAAATTGTAAATTCGATTCCTTCGCCATATAAGTGGTCTATCTCAAAAAATACTCCCTTCTTCAAATTTATGATAAAATGTCAGTAAGCATCCTGCTATAAAATTGTAATTTTAAACTCTCATGAATAAACCCCTTGCAGAACGAATCCGGCCCAGAACTCTGGAAGACTATATAAGTCAGGAACACCTTGTTGGGCCAAAAGGAGCTCTTTCCTCCCAGTTGAGATCGGGTATGCTGTCATCGATGATCTTTTGGGGCCCTCCCGGCACGGGAAAAACTACGCTCGCATCTATTATCGCCAATACGTCGGAGCGCCCATTCTATACCCTGAGTGCGGTGGATAGCGGAGTGGCTGCCGTTCGGGAAGTAATAAATAAAGCCAGAAAGAGCGACGACCTTTTTGCTGCTAAGAATCCTATACTTTTTATAGATGAGATCCACCGTTTCAGTAAATCACAACAGGATTCGCTTTTAGGAGCCGTAGAGAAAGGTTGGATCACCTTGATAGGGGCTACCACCGAAAATCCGAGTTTCGAGGTAATTCCCGCCTTATTGTCGCGTTGTCAGGTTTATGTATTGAAACCCTTCAGTAAAAAAGATCTTGAAGCTCTATTGAAACGAGCTATAAAAACTGATGAGTTACTATCGAAGAAAAAAATTACCCTTAAGGAAACCGACGCCATACTTAGATTATCCGGGGGTGATGCCCGCAAATTGCTCAACATCCTGGAACTGGTAGTTATTTCGGAAGATTCAGAAAAGATCGAGATCACGAATGATGGGGTGCAACAAAAAGTTCAGAAAAATACAGACTTATACGACAAAACCGGCGAACAGCATTACGATATTATTTCAGCCTTTATTAAATCCATACGTGGCAGTGATCCAAATGCTGCAGTGTACTGGCTTGCAAGAATGATAGAAGGTGGTGAAGATGTAAAATTCATCGCCAGGCGTATGCTCATATTAGCTTCCGAAGACATTGGGAATGCAAATCCAACTGCCCTGGTTATTACTAACAGTACCTTTCAGGCGGTGAACACAATTGGTTATCCGGAAGCTCGTATTATTCTCAGCCAGTGTACAATCTACCTCGCTACTTCGGCGAAAAGTAATGCATCGTACAAAGCCATAGGAGCTGCGCAGCAAACGGTGAGGCAGACCGGGGATCTGTCTGTGCCTTTATCCATAAGAAATGCGCCTACTAAATTAATGAAGGAATTAGGTTATGGGAAAGACTATCGATACGCCCATAATTACGATGGAAATTTTGTTTCCCACGAATTTCTACCCGAGGAAATTGCCGGTACCACTTTTTATAAACCAGGTAATAATAAAAGGGAAAATGCACTAAGAGATTATCTGAAAGGGCTTTGGAAGGATAAGTACGATTTCTAGTCGATATGCGTATAGGTTACTTTCATTACAGAGTTCTGCAAAGTAAAATCGCCATTCTCGTGAAATATCACCTGGGCATCTCCTGCTTCGGAAATGTAAGACAGGGTGTCGCCATCTACCAGGATCATTCCTTCGAGTGCCAGGCCGGTTTCCGCAGCTTCTGTTTCAAGGTAGAGGGAATATCCTGCCTCGGTTTTACGCAATAGGTAAGATCGCCCCTCCCGCACATAATTTGAGAATTTGGCCATTGGCAAATGTAAAACCATAGAACTATTGCTTTTACTATCGTTTACCACGGTGGCAGGGACTTTAGTCACTTCGATCTCGGTCTTTACCGGGCTGTCTTTCAAACTTTCTACCTCATCTTCATAGATCTTTATTTCCTTCTGGTTTACTCCTAACTCTTCTATGCTAAGGAAGGCTTTACGCAAGGCGTCATGATATGCTTTTTTATACTCCTTGTATTTACTTTTACCCTCTTCACTTCTGAAGATCTCTTCTCCATAGCAATCTCTAAGGACCACAGTGATCCTGGTATAAATAAAGCCCGGCTTTCCTAATACTTCGGCCTGAAGGCCATCGCATCTTTTTACGTTGGGTAATTCGGAAGGAAAGTAGGCGTTGAAACCGTATTTATTAAATAGATATTTAGTGAGGGAGTTTAATTGATGTTGATCCTCTTCAAATAGGAATTCATACAATTCGGGAACAACTACGTAACTGTAATCACTAGCCGATTTTTGTGCATTCATATTAAAAATGAAGCCAGTTATAAAAACCAGCAGCAGTATTCTCTTGATCATTCTTCGTAAAATTTTATATTGAAGCCCAACTGTAAAGATACACTTTTTGCCTTTGCCAAATTGCCGTAGCGTAGCAAGTTATCGGCTGCAATATAAAAATTGAATTTACCAATATCGGTGGCCAGTCCCAGCCCAACATTGGAAAAACTATACGAATCCACCGTATAGGTAGCTTTTGCAGCTAGAAAATCCCATAATCTGCGATAATAGAAAAGCGTACCGGCCATTTGAGGTCCCTTTGGTCTTAATATACTGTAGAATTGCAGCCCCACCGCCTGTTGTCTTTCAATACTCCCGCCCATATTCCTGCAATCACAATCCACACCCTTCCCTATGGCTTTTCCGAAGCTATATTTAACAGAAGTATTCATCTTAACTGGCCTGAACTGGGTATAGCCACTAGTGATCGTGTCTATAGGTATTTCCTCCTCGATCTCATCTTCCAGATTATCGTAATAAGGCAGAGTAGGCTCACCCGCACTAAGTGGCGGAAAGATCAATTCTATCCCGTCCAGGGTATAGGTACCCGTCGCCTTGTATGTCTCTGCATCCTTCGAATGAAAAACCGCACCTACATCCAGTATACTGGCACTTGCTGTGATGTCCCTGTTGATCTCGTAAGTTGCCCCCAAGTCCAGGCCAAGTCCGAAATTACCTCCAAAAAAAGCACGCCCCATGATCTCGCCTGGGATATCGGCACTGTCCATCCCATCCAAAGATGCGATCCCCGAGGTATTCACAGTAACTTCTGCATTATTTACGGTGTGTTCGTATATATTATTACTTTCCGCCCCTCCTAAAGTAGTAACAAATGTTCCCTGGTTGTTGGTACTTCGTATACTCATCATGCTGGAATACAGTTTTATCCGAAGGCCGGCTGTGAGCTTCTTACCAATTTGCTTGTTCACACCAAAATGATACACGGTGAGTAGATCGGCCGTTGCGCTCAGTTCACCCAGATCGAAGGGATAATCGAGATAATCCCTGTTACCTTCCCAGGCTAGAATGGCCAGATCCCTGGGGAAATAACTTATAAAATCGAGTTCCTGGTAAATCCCCCCGGAAAAATACATTTCATTACTCGCCCGCCAACCAAAATTGATGATCTCCAATTGTTGCGTAGCTGTAAAGAAATCTGTGTTTTTAAGTTCGAATATCTTGTTTCTGATCCGCGTATTAATATCGACGCTGGATTCGCCAAAAATATCGAATACTGTAACGCCGGATGATCCCCCATTTACATGAATTTGTGAGAGAAACGGAATTCCGAAATGCATTTTTTGAGGAAC
The DNA here is from genome assembly GCA_008501705.1 of Flavobacterium sp. Taxonomy (GTDB): domain Bacteria; phylum Bacteroidota; class Bacteroidia; order Flavobacteriales; family Flavobacteriaceae; genus Pukyongia. The sequence continues at coordinate 25,248 of QQUG01000233.1, read as the reverse complement.
TTTGGCCCCTGGATTTAACAGCAGATTTTGTGGGATCTCTTCAAATCCGTAGAGGATCTGTTTATTTTGTGCAAAGCACACCGATAGGCTTAAAGCCATTATGAGTATAGACAGTTTCTGCATAGTAATTATTGTCTATCTCTTATTTCCAGGTAATATGTAGTTTTCGACTTCAGGTTAAGGTTTCCTTCCAGGTCGGGATCGGAATCCGGGATGGTGACAGATACCACTACCCTGTTTGCCATGGTAAGTTGTAAGATTTCATCTGTTTCGATGATCTCTTCAAATATGGTTACAACGGGTGATGCAACAGTTCCTTCGACAACGGTGGTTTGCGTTGTATAGGTCGTATCGTTTTGTTCGCTCAGGAATTGAAAATCTACCTGAAAATTTCGCGGGATACTATTGGTGAATTTAAAGTAGAAATCGGCCCTTCTCAAGCTTTCCTGGATTTCGGTATCATCCAGAAAACGGATCTCAGTTGTGTCTGAAACTGTAAGAACGGGAATCTCGTTTATGTCGTCGTAAAATTCGCCAGCATCGATATCAAAATAGATTAGATCTAGTTCTACCACCGGAGTAAGTGCAATATCATCGGCCTGGTCGAAATCGGTATCTTTTACACAGGCCACAACCAGCAAACTTAAGAACAGGACCGCAAATGGCCTTAATAGGTTTCGTTTCATAAAGAGGGGCTTTACGTTAAAATTAAACGGCACTTATGGGATAATAGTATGCTACAAGTGGGTTTTAATCTCGTACAGGTGATTCACCACACTATAGGACTTCGGAACAATATCCCTGCGATAATTATAAAATAAGGTATGCATTCCTACTTTTTCAGCACCCAGAATATCTGCCTCGAAAGTATCTCCTATCATGATACTTTGATGAGGAGGAGCCGATGCTTTTCCCAGGGCCGTTTCAAATATAACAGGATGGGGTTTCTTTAACCCTACCTCTTCAGACGAAGTAACCGTATTGAAAAAGTGTGAAATTCTACTATTCTGAAGTTTTAGTGCCTGAACCTGAGCAAATCCGTTGGTAATAATATGCAGTTGATATCGGGGGTTGAGATATTCCAGTATTTCGATAGCTCCTTCCAATAAATAATTGTCTTTAGGCAATTCGTCTATATAGGTTACTGCCATCGCATCGAGTTCTTCGGTGGAGAATGAAATCCCAAATGGCAGAAAAGCGTCTCTAAAACGTCCTCGCCTTAATTCCTGCTTGCTTACTAAATCTTCCCTGTACAATTTCCAGTAATCAAAATTGATGGGTTCGTAGACCTTCATAAATTCTGAAAGCTGTAGCTTGATTTGGTGCGACTTGAACAAGCGTGAGAATGCCAGCGCCGAATTTCGATCGAAATCCCAAAGCGTATGGTCCAGGTCGAAGAAAACATCTGTGATCGATTTATTCATGCGTATGTAACTGTTGTTCAAATAAATTTCGCCATATAGCATTGCTTTTCTCGTCTGTAAAATCTCTAACATTAAAAAAGATAGAGAAGGTTCCATTTAGACCAAGTACCAATTGCTGCATGGCCGATATGCGTTGAAGGCTATCCGATTCGTATTTATTATTAAAACCTTCCGTTGTGAATGCAACAGGGTGAATTACAAGAGGTGTTTTTATTTCATAATCGAGGTCATAGAAAAGAAAAGGAGTACAGGTTCCCGCTCTAAAACCGGGAGTATCCTCATAAACCATAGAAAAATCCCGTTCTATTTCCTGCTCAACCAACATTCGGTACAATTCTGGTAACACAACCAGATAGTCTATATTCATCGAGGACCTGAGTGTTCTCAGCGTTGTTTCCTCTAGTTGTCGTTTCTCTAATTTAAGGATCTCTGTATCATTGAGAGCGTGGTAGGAAAACAACAATCCAACTTCGTTATAATCGTTGATATATTTCAAAAGTTGTTTAAATTTCTTTCTTCGGGAGTTAAAACCATCCTTTAAACTGGGATGATCGCCAAGTAAAAAGAATGCCGTAATAGGGTTCTCGCTTTGTTTGCTTACCGAAACTATCCAGTCGTACACATTATACGGATCTTTACCAATACCCATTAGCACCCGGCTACGCCTGAATGCACTTTTAAATCTGAACTTTGCGAGATCTTTCAAATAACCTGCCAGTGATCTTACAAAGCCTTTCTGAATATAGGCATAAGGCTGTTCGATCTTTATGAGTGAATGTATCTTCCCTTTTTTCTTCGGAAATGATACATCTGTGAATTTTTGCTGAAGTACATTTTTAAACTTATACGCCCAAATATCGACCACAGGCTGTAGTAAAAACCCTTCCCGATATCCCAGGCTTTCGGTGGCCGGAAATCTGCCCAGCGAATCTTTTACATGAGGTAGATATTCTTCATAGCGGCTTAACAGGTAAAATGCGGCAGAAAAAATATCGAATGGCAGATCGCTTTTCTCTCCCACTTGAAAGAAGCAAAAGGTCTCCTCCCATGTTTTCACCTGTACTTCAAGGTCCTCTACCCCACTCTGCTCAAGCAAGCCAAAACTTTGCACGAACATTTCATTACCCATGGGTTGTTTTGCATAGGATAATTTAGGGCCCTGGTGTGCTATAAACTCTTCAATAACAGATGTAAATCCAATCTCCAGATCCAGAATACGGGTGCAGACATGCTTAAAAATAAAATCGAGGCGAGGGGTGATTTGTTGCGAAAAGATTAACAGCATGTGCCTTATAGCATTTGTTCATCAGCAAAGCTAAAATACGCTTTTTCGGTTATTATAAGATGATCAAGAATGCTTATATCCAGACTTTCTCCCGCTTTTTTGATCTTAGCGGTCAATTTAATATCACTTTCACTGGGCTTTAAGGTTCCGCTGGGGTGGTTATGAGCCATGATCATGGCTACTGCACCCAATTCTAATGCCTGTTTTAAAGCTATACGAATATCCACAAGCGTTCCTGTAATACCGCCTTTACTAAGCTGCTTGGTTTGTAACACTTTATTGGAATTATTGAGATATACCACCCAGAATTCTTCATGGTCCAGTTGTCCTATAAGAGGTTGCATAAGTTCGAAAACCGAAGCACTCGAAGTAATTTTACGAAGTTCCAGAGCCTGTTGTGCGCGGCGGCGGTTACCCAATTCGAGGGCGGCAATAATATTAATGGCTTTTACTTCGCCCACACCTTTAAATTTGCACAGGTCTTTTACACTTAATTTCCCTAGTACATTGAGATTGTTCTCCGCTTTCGACAGTATTCTTTTTGCGAGACTTACAGCACTTTCATCCCTGCTGCCGGATCCAAGAAGTATGGCTATAAGTTCGGCGTCGCTTACAGCTGTTTTTCCTTTTTTTATCAGTTTTTCCCGAGGGCGATCGTCCTCGTTCCAGCATTTAATGGAAAATGAGTCTTTTGTATTATACATAACATAGATATTGCCATGCCCATATCCGTAATGGAGCTGGTACAAACAGGCTTTAAAGGAGGGAAGTTAGTGTGCAGTAGGCGCCGAAACGCGTTTCTCAAAGATAGAAAACTAATCTAATGTTTGTATCTTTCTACTGTAAAAATCCAGAACTGATGAAATCCTTATTAGACAGAAACACTTTTACAGAAGTACAGAACAGGCTAGGCCAGTTGAATGAAAATTCTGAACGACAGTGGGGAAAGATGAGTCCCGCCCAAATGCTTCGTCACTGCCAGGGACCGTTAAATATTATGCTGCAACATGACGATTATAACCTGAAGCCCAATTGGTTTTTTAATACATTTTTCAAGAAAGCTATGTATAACGACAGACTATGGCGCAAGAATTTGCCAACGGTAAAGGTTTTTAAACAGACGGAAGACAGAGATTTTAATGCTGAAAAAGAAAAACTGAATGCGCTTCTGGACGAGCTGGGCGCGCAATTGGAGAAGGAGGACTGGGGAGATCACCCCTCTTTTGGGAAATTCACCAATGACCAATGGGGCAAAATGCAATATAAGCACCTGGACCATCATTTGCGTCAATTTGGATTATAAATGAATAACAAAAACTGCCCCATTGTCGGGGTGGTGCAAGGTTTAAAAATGATAAATTGCGAAGCAACATTTTTAAGGCTTGGGCCGTTACCATAAAATGTAACATCTGGATCATCATTTACGACAGTTTGGGTTGTAAGTAAGAACTTGATGGATGACCCCATTGTCGGGGTGGTGCAAGGCTTAAAAATGACACCTTGCGGAGCAACATTTTTAAGGCTTGGGCCGTTACCATAAAATGCAACATCTGGACCATCATTTGCGTCAATTTGGATTATAAATGAATAACAAACCCTGCCCCATTGAAGGGGTGGTGCAAGGCTTAAAAATGATAAATTGTGAAGCAACATTTTTAAGGCTTGGGCCGTTACAGTTGAATTGTTATTTGAACATTGATATTTGGAAATTAGAACATGTACCCACCTCCCTACCACCAATCTCATGATCGGTCGAAAATGATCGAAGTGATCAAGGCCTTCCCTTTCGGAATGCTGGTCACCGCGCAAAACAACGACTCCTTTATTACCCATATCCCGATTATTTACAATGAAGACTCGTGTCGCCTTGTCGCCCATATCGACTCCCAAAATCCACAGGTTGCGACTCTAACCAATGGCGCGAAAGCCACAGTGGTCTTTAAAGGACCCGACTGCTACATTTCTCCATCCGTGTATTCCACCGAACAATTACCAACCTGGAATTATATTATTGTGCATATTAGTGGTATTATTCATCGAATAACAGATACAGAGGCTGTGAAAAATACCATGATCGATATGACGGCATTTCTCGAGGGTGACAACCCAAAATTCATACTGGAGAAGGACAACCCCAAAATGGACAGAATGGTGAATTATATCAAGGCCTTTGAGATAGAGATCACCAAATGGGAAGGAAAGTTCAAGCTATCCCAGGATAAAAATGAAACAGACTACGAGCTGGCTAAAAGTGAGCTTATACTGGAATGTAAAAAAGGACACAAAGAATTTATCGAAAATATCTACGGTCAGTTACCGAGCTCGTAGTTAAGAAGACGTTTTTCGTATCGATGAAATGAATCAGTTATAACAGAATATTGGGTAAGGATCTCTCCAACTCCTTCTTTATAGAATTGCTCCGACATCGACGGAAGTAGTTCTCCGTTTTCATTATATTTCACGTAAATCACTTCCGCTGAACAATCGAATTCCCCCGCTGGCACCGATATATTATGTAGTCCAGGCAAGGCCATCCCATAAAGATCTAGTGAAGAGCTTACGGCCCTGATAAAATATTCTTCATTTGGATTTTCGGTGGAAAAATAGATGTACCCGTGCTGATCGATCAGGTAACCGAGCGAATCACGTAAATACCTGCTTTCACCGTCTTCCAGTTCAATACTATGCACGGAATCTTCGCCAGTTAGCGTAGCGCGTAATTCGAAAATGTCTCCCCATTGATCACTGTGTCACCCACAATCTTATTTTCTTCAAAATAATCCATGGGAATAAAATCTTCATCCGGGCGATATCGACTATAATATTGATAATTCCATGTATTACCTATCTCGAAGGCATAAAAGCTACTGGTATCATCATCGGGTAACTGGACATCTCCTCCTTCATCACTGTTACAGGATATCACGATCAAAGAAACTAGTATTAGAAAAAAAAATGGGTATAATTTCATTGCGATGGTTTTATTATATAACCGCCATCAACGAAAAATATTACATAACCCCCTAAAATAACGACTTTACCTCTTCGAAATCGAGTCCGCCGTAATTACCACTACTCATCAGTAATAGTGAAGTGTGATCCATACTTTGCGAGAATAAATACTCTTTGAATTTTGAGGGCTCCGTAAATATTACCAGGTCATCTCTTTGGAATGCTTCTGCAATTTGTGCTTCGGAAATAGGTTGTAGTTTCTTGATCTCGACGGCATGTGGCGAGTAAAATACCAGGGCGGTGTCTGCAGCATCCAGCGCCGATTTATACTCCGTAAGGAACACCGGGTTGAGACTGCTGTAGGTGTGTAATTCCAGACAGGCAAGCAAATGTCTGTCGGGATATTGGTTCTTCACGGCCCGGGTGGTTGCCTTTACCTTACTGGGGGAATGCGCAAAATCCTTGTATGCCACCGAATTGTTAGACTCGGCCAGTTTTTCCAGGCGCTTGCTCGCACCGCTAAAGGAGGCAATGGCTTCGTAGAAATCGTCTGCGTCTATTCCCATGAGCTGGCATATCCATCTGGCACCTTCAAGATTATTAAGATTGTGCTTTCCAAATATCTCTACCGGCATGGGTCCCTCCGGTGTTTGGAGAAGTGTAGTGCCATTTTCCACCTGATAGGAAGGAGTTCCATATGGGTATTTTTTAATTGGGTTAGTAGAGCCTTCCACTACCTTTTTCACTTCGGGGTCCTCCCGATTGTATACAATTGCTCCTCCGTTGGTGATCTCGTTAACAAAGATGTTGAACTGTTCTACATAATTCTCATAGGTTGGGAACACATTGATGTGATCCCACGCTATCCCGCTTAACAAAGCAATGTTGGGTTTATACAGATGAAATTTTGGCCTTCTGTCTATGGGTGATGAAAGGTATTCATCGCCTTCCAAAACCATAAAATCGGCATCTTCGGTAAGGCGCACCATGGTCTCGAATCCTTCCAGTTGGGCTCCCACCATATAATCTACTTCCCTGTCGTGGTAATGCATTACATGCAGGATCATGGAAGTGATAGTTGTTTTACCGTGAGAACCACCTATCACCACGCGGGTTTTATGCTGTGCCTGCTGATATAAGAACTCCGGATACGAATATATAGTAAGATCGAGTTCTTTGGCTTTTAGTAATTCGGGGTTATCGGCCTTGGCGTGCATCCCCAGGATCACTGCGTCGAGTTTATTGCTGATCTTTTCGGGGAACCAACCAAAGGCCTCCGGAAGCAATCCTTTTTTTTCCAATCGTGTCTTTGATGGATCGAAGATGGTGTCATCACTACCCGTTACCTGGTATCCTTTAGCATATAGGGCTAAAGCCAGGTTGTGCATGGCACTTCCGCCAATAGCAATAAAATGTACTCGCATGGGCACTAAAAATTTTTTGTAAAGGTAGTATTTTGAATTGCAAGAGGGATAGCGGCAGGTAGCTTTTGTGAAACAAAACTACAGCCAATAGCCCGACCCTATAGTTACTACTATAGGGGCTTGCCCAAATAATTAAAGAGACAGGATATGTTGTTTCTCTTCCCGGGCTTCTTCAAAATTAGGCCGATCTGCCAGGGCTTTATTGATCCATCGCAGGGCCGTCTCCTTCTTACCCAGGTTCTTGTAGATCTGTGCCAGGCGATAATAGGCCCAATCTTTGGGCACACCGTCCTTTACAGAGTGGTTTTCTATGTATTTCTGAAGACAATTAATGCCTAATTCGGCGTTCTGGTTGTATTGGGCTGCGATCTTACCAATCTGGTAATTAAGGCTGTTTCGTTGGTGCTTTTTGAGGGATACTGCAGCCGTTTGGATGGCCTCCTCGGGCCTGTTGTTTGTCTCATACAGATTGGTGAGTTTTTCGTAGGTATGAGCGGATCCACCAACCTCAATTGCCTTTTTATAATACCGTTCTGCATCCTTCGGTCTGTCACTGTATTCGGCAATGTAGCCATTAGCCAGGTAACCGTCCACAGCGGAGATCTTTAGCAGTTCGTTGGCGTATTTTATTGCTTTTCGCTCACTTCCGCCGATTAGACCGGGAAGCTGGATATAAAATTCCACCAGTGCCCAGCGAACCTCGATATGAAAGGGATCCAGTTTTGCTGCTGTTTCGAAGGAACTTTTAATATCTCCTACATACCCCAGGGCTCTAATTCTACTTATTTCCAGAGCCTTCATCCCCATTGCCCCACCATATTTGAAATGGTAATTAGCTTTTCTAGGATCTTCCTCCACCAGGGATTCGTAATACGTGATAGCAGAGTCCCAATCTTTTGCATAACCGGCTATATCGCCCAGGTATTCTCGGGTTTTCAAGTGATTGGGGTTTTGTTTCAGGAATTCGAGAAACAAAGGTTTTGCCTTGTTGAATTGCTCATTATTGAAGTATTCTTCTGCTTGCTGAAATGAGGACTGAGCGCAGATCAGGGCTGGAAAAAGTAAAAACAATAACAATTTCTTCATAGCGTAGGTTTGAGTGCAAAGATAAAAACAATTTTTTTCGACATTTATTTCTTCTTCGGAGGGTATTTTTTCAGGATCTTAGAAATTACCGTTTTGTAATATGCCTCCTTTTGGGCGGGAGTTGCTTTTTCCTTTAATTCTCCATCGGCTACGGCCTGCCAGATAAGATCGTCTGCCGTGGCATCGACAAAATCCATGGTAAGGCGCTGGTTCACCACTCGTCCGCCAATGGGAATGCCACCGCTCACTCCAACCCCTACATTGCCCCCACAGCCACCCACACCAATGCCAATTGTGTTTCGCGAATTCGAGAGAAATTCGGAAGCGAAAAAGTTAATATAGAACTGAGGCGACTCCGAACGTATAAAACCACGCTGCAGCAGCAGACTGTCGGCGATCTTTATAATTCGCTTATCGTCCAGTTCGTTCAGGCCCGATTCTATATCGGGATAAAAGTTATAGGTTTGATATTGACTGAAATCTGTGGATTGGTCGTAATCCACTGCCACGGTTGCACCGCAGGATAGTATTAGAAGGACGACACCAATGGAAATTATGGCTTTCATAAGCATATTTTAGATAAATATACTTAAAAAAGGAGGTTGCGGTTTTCGGTTTTGTTATTCTTTAACGAATTTTGATTGGCTGGCAGCTCAAATCTTCTCATCCGTATTTAACATCTCCCACAATTTATCCTTCAACTCCTTCAGGCCTTGCTGAGCAACTGAAGAGATAAACAGATACGGGATTCCCTTAAAATCCTTATCGAGCTCTGTTTTCAATTCCAACTTCAGCTCTTCGTCCAGCATATCGCTTTTAGAAATTGCCACCAGGCGTTCTTTATCCAACAATTCGGGGTTGTAGCGTTTCAACTCATCTACCAGGATATCGTATTGTTCCCTGATGTCGTCCGCATCGGCGGGAACCAGAAATAGCAAGGTTGAGTTTCGTTCGATATGTCGCAGAAAATAATGCCCCAATCCTTTGCCTTCGGCAGCTCCTTCGATGATACCGGGTATATCGGCCATCACAAAGGTCTGGTAATCGCGATACTCTACGATGCCCAGATTGGGTTTTAAGGTAGTGAACTCGTAGTTGGCGATCTTGGGTTTGGCTGCCGTTAGTACCGATAACAAAGTAGATTTGCCGGCATTCGGGAATCCCACGAGGCCTACATCGGCCAGGACTTTCATCTCCAGGGTGAAATTACCTTCCTCGCCTTCCAGTCCGGGCTGCGCGTATCGCGGGGTCTGGCGAGTAGCACTTTTAAAATGTGCATTCCCTTTTCCACCTTTACCACCACGGGCTATGATGAGTTCATCTCCGTGTTCCATCAGTTCCTGAAGTAATTCACCGGTATCTGTATTCTTCACTGCAGTTCCGAGGGGGACTTCTATATAAACATCTTCCCCGTCTGCCCCTGTACTGGTTTGTTTTCCACCGGCCATTCCGTGACCAGCCTTGTAATGCCGCTTGAACTTCAGGTGATACAAGGTCCACATATTCTTATTCGCCTTTAGGATCACATGGCCACCTCGCCCGCCATCTCCTCCGTCCGGGCCGCCCTTCGGGATGTATTTCTCCCGTCTAAGGTGCGCGCTGCCCTTACCTCCTTTCCCGGAAGTAACATGGATCTTTACGTAGTCTACAAAGTTGCCTTCGGTCATAAAAGCGGTATGTTAGTATTTTGGAATGTTGGTCTCTTCGTATTTCAATGTTCTACTGAACACTAAATCTAAAGACTGTCAAACACGGTACTCAATCGTTCCGTGATCTCTTCGATGGAACCAACTCCGTCCACACCGTGGTACTTATCTTGCTTTTGGTAATAATCCTTCAAAATAGAAGTCTCATCATAGTATACCTTTATCCGGTCTCTTACAACTTCTTCGTTGGCGTCATCAGGCCTGCCCGAAGTCTTACCTCTCTCGAGTAATCGTTGTACAAGGATCTCATCTTCTACTTCCAAGGCAACCATGGCATTCACATCGTCTCCAATTGAAGTAAGAAAATCGTCCAAAAACTCTGCCTGGTTTTCGGTACGAGGATAGCCATCGAAAATAAATCCGTTAGCATCAGGATTTCTCAACACCTCCTCTTTCAACATATTGTTGGTAAGGTCGTCCGGAGCCAAAAGTCCTTTGTCGGCATAGCTTGCTGCCAGTTTACCAAGCTCAGTGTTGTTCTTTTTATGGTATCTATACAGATCCCCTGTGGAGATATGTACTAATTGATATTTCTCTTTTAAAACTTCTGCCTGGGTTCCTTTTCCGGCACCCGGCGGGCCGAATAATACGATGTTTTTCATTCGCTTTCTTTTCTTTCTGAATAATGATCTAATAATTCGCCACATAACGAAGTTGCAAAGATAACAATTGCAAAGAAGATTGTACCTTTGCGGCATGGCTAATTATTTTTCTTCTGAATTTACTCTCGGAATTTTAGGCGGCGGCCAGCTAGGAAAAATGCTGCTTTACGAAACCCGCAAATACGACATTAAAACCAAGGTCCTGGACCCCAGTTCGGAGGCTCCATGCCGTATAGCCTGTAATACATTTGTTCAGGGTGATCTGATGGATTTCGATACGGTCTATTCCTTCGGAAAAGATGTGGACCTGCTTACTTTCGAAATAGAAGGTGTTAATATAGAAGCCCTGGAGAAACTGGAAAACGAAGGCTTACAAGTGTACCCTTCGTCCATTACCCTTAGGCATATTCAGCATAAAGGAAAACAGAAAGAATTTTATAAGAGTCATGAGATCCCTACGTCACCTTTCCGACTCTTTGAAAATCTTGAATCATTATCAAGGGCAATAGAAATTAATGAAGTTGAGTTTCCTTTTGTGTGGAAAAGCTGCACAGGAGGTTACGACGGTAAAGGCGTAAGTATTATAAGAAGTCGCAAAGACATTGATGATCTGTTGGAAGGCGAATGTATTGCAGAAGATCTTATCCCATTTAAAAATGAGCTTGCAGTGATCGTAGCAAGAAATCCGAAAGGCGAGGTAATTACCTACCCGGTTGTTGAAATGGAATTCCACCCGGAAGCTAACCAGGTGGAATATGTTATCTGTCCTGCACGGATAGACGAGAATGTTGCTCATAAAGCACGGAAAGTAGCCGAGAAAGTGTCCAACGCATTTAGCCATGTTGGATTACTGGCCGTGGAAATGTTTCAGACTGAAGAAGGTGATATCCTGGTAAACGAAGTAGCTCCCAGACCTCACAACAGTGGACATTACAGTATTGAGGCCAGTTATACCAATCAATTTGAACAACACCTGAGAGCAATTTTAAATTTACCCCTTGGAAAGACCGATAGTAAAGTTGGTGGTATTATGGTAAATTTGGTAGGTGCCGAAGGACATACCGGCGACGTGGTATACAAGAATATAGAGAAGATCTTGGCCATGGAAGGGGTTACACCCCACATCTATGGGAAGCGACAAACGCGTCCGTTTCGCAAAATGGGGCATGTTACCATCGTAAACGAACGTCTTTCGGAAGCAAGAAAAATTGCTGAAGAAGTGAAAAATTCGATAAAAGTTATTAGTAAATAAATCGATATGAGTAAAGTAGGAGTAATTATGGGAAGTATCAGCGACCTGCCGGTAATGCAGGAAGCTATAGACATTTTAAAAGGCTTTGATATCGAGGTTGAAGTAGATATTGTTTCTGCTCATCGCACCCCGGAAAAGCTATTCGATTACGGGAAACACGCCCATGAAAGCGGATTTTCGGTGATCATTGCCGGTGCGGGCGGTGCCGCCCACCTTCCCGGGATGATCGCATCGCTGTCTCCCTTACCTGTGATTGGCGTTCCCGTTAAGTCGAGCAATTCTATCGATGGTTGGGATTCTGTGCTTTCCATCCTTCAAATGCCTGGAGGAGTTCCTGTTGCCACGGTTGCACTGAACGGAGCAAAAAACGCCGGAATACTAGCTGCACAGATCATTGGTTCGGCCGATAAATGTGTGCTGGATAAAGTTGTAGCCTATAAGGACGGACTTAAATTAAAAGTTGAAGAAGGCGCTAAAAATTTGAAGAAATAGGGTTTTGAAAACCTGAAATCTGCTATTGAAATTGAAATCCCCATGAATCCACTCTTACAAAAATTTGAAACCTCTACTTTTTCCCAAATTGCAAACGACGATTTTCTTCCTGCTTTTAAAAAGCTCATTGAAGACACCAACAAGGAGATAGAAAAGATTGCAGCACATACAGAGCCCCCCACTTTCGAAAATACGGTAGAAGCACTGGAAAGAACCGGCGAACAATTAAATCTTGTTAGTAGTATATTTTTTAATCTCAATAGCGCCGAAACCAACGACCAGATCCAGCAGATAGCCCAGGAAGTATCTCCTTTGCTTACAAATTTTAACAATGATCTCTTGCTGAATAAACCCTTGTTTAAAAGGGTGAAAACGGTTTACGATCAAATTGACGATCTGCCGCTCGATCCCGAACAGCGAATGCTGCTGGAAAAGCAATATAAAGGCTTTGCCAGAAACGGGGCAAATCTTTCAGAGGATGATAAAACCAAATTGAGGCAGATTGATACGGAGCTTGCGAAACTCACCCTAACTTTTGGGGAAAATGTTCTGGCCGAGACCAATGCCTACGAACTGCATATCACTTCAGAAGAAAACCTGAAGGGGCTTCCGGAAGGTGCAAAAGAGGCCGCTGCTCAAACTGCCAAAGAACGAAACAAAGACGGATGGGTGATCACCCTCGATTATCCCAGCTACATTCCCTTCATGAAATATGCTGAAAACAGGGAACTTCGGAAAAAGTTATCGCTTGCCTTTGGGGCCAGGGCATTTCAGAAAAACAAATACAATAACGAAGAAAATGTACTGAAGATCGTCAATTTAAGACATCAGCGCGCTAAACTGTTAGGGTATCAATCTCATGCCCACTTTGTGCTTGAAGAACGCATGGCAGAGACCCCCGAAAAGGTAACCACTTTTCTTCATGAGTTACTGGAAAAAGCGAAACCGGCGGCTCAAAAAGAGTTCGACCAACTTGAAAATTTTGCCAGGGAAACCGATCAAATCGACCAACTTGAAAAATGGGATAGTGCCTATTACGGGGAGAAATTAAAGCAAAAGTTGTTCGATCTGGACGATGAAAAACTTAAACCCTATTTCGAATTAGATAAAGTGATCGACGGTGTGTTTTCCGTAGCAAGAAAACTATATGGGCTCCATTTCAAGGAAACAAAGGAAGTGGACGTGTATCACGAAGATGTGAAGACCTATACTGTTACCGACCAGAACGGGGCATTTGTAGCCTTATTCTACGCCGATTTCCATCCACGACCCGGTAAGCGTAACGGGGCCTGGATGACCTCCTACCGACCTCAGCAAATAAAGGAAGGTAAGAATGAACGTCCCCATATATCGATCGTGTGTAATTTTACCAAACCCACGGCAAGTAAACCATCCTTACTTACCTTCAATGAAGTAACGACCCTCTTCCATGAATTTGGTCATGCACTGCATGGTATGCTGGCCAATACAAACTATTCGGGCTTATCGGGGACAAATGTATACTGGGACTTTGTAGAGCTTCCGAGTCAGATCCTTGAAAACTGGTGCTATGAAAAGGAAACCTTAGAATTATTCGCTACCCATTATAAGACCAGAGAATTAATTCCGATGGAGTACGTTCGGAAGATCAAGGAATCATCGACCTTCCTCGAGGGTATGCAAACCTTACGCCAGATTAGTTTTGGCTTACTTGATATAGCCTGGCATGGTGCAGACCCATCTGGAATACAAAATGTAAAGGCCTTCGAAAGCAAGGCCTTTGAAGCTACCCGACTTTTCCCTGAAACAATCGAAACTTGCATGAGTACTTCCTTTTCACATATCTTCCAGGGAGGTTATTCGGCGGGTTATTACAGCTATAAATGGGCGGAAGTCCTGGATGCCGATGCTTTCGAATATTTCAAACAGGAGGGGATTTTTAACAAAAAGGTCGCAATTAGCTTTAAGGATCATGTGCTATCCAAAGGAGGAACACAGGACCCTATGGAGCTCTACGTGAAGTTCAGGGGCCAAAAACCCAATCCTGATGCATTACTCAGACGGGCGGGACTCTTAAAGAATTAATTTTATTTGCTTCTGAATAAGTGTTATTTATTCAATCATAATTTTCTTATTCACGACTTCGGAATTGGTTGTTTGAACATTAACGATATAAATACCGGAAGAGAGATGCGTCAAGGTAATGCTTCCCTCATTTTTAGTATCATCTACCGCTATAATGGCCCTTCCCCCTATGTCATAGATCACAATAGAATCAATTGATTCCACATATGTATCGAAATTGTAATACAGGGTATTATTTAAAGTATAGATTTCATATAATTCTTCCGATACCTCGGTTATCCCAACAAGTCCATCATGTTTCGCTGTCTCAACGAGAAACTCGACACATAGTTTGGCGAACTTAAGAGCGTGATCTGCTGTTCCTGAAATACTAAAGGTGTCGTTTGCGGTATGAATGTTCGGATTGTGTTGTCCGAAGCTTGCTTCAAATGGAAATGCTGCCATATAACCTTCATTGTACCAACTCGCATGATCTGAGCAGCCATAATTACATAGTGAAGTGCCATAGGTGAATTGATGCGCTCCTGACGCATTATAATGGTCTATAAGCTGCATTAGGAATCCATTTAGCGAACTATTGGTGAAATCGGTTATCAAGTACACATCGTTTGCGGAACCGTTATAATTCGTCATATCAAATTGAACGTAAGCCGAAATATTCACATTATTGGAACTGTATTCCTGAGCTATTTCCCCCGAACCAACCAATCCGATCTCTTCGGCAGCGTATGCCATGATCTCAATGGTGCGCTGGGGAAAAAAATCTGCTTCAAACAAGGTTCTTACGGCCTCAGTAATTGTTGCTATACCCGATGCATCATCGTCAGCACCCGGAGCATCGTTATTACCCTGGTTGGAAGTAGAGTCGAGATGACCTCCAACAATCACAAACTCATCAGGAAATTGAGCCCCCGTGATAGTCATAATCACAGATGGCATTGGGGTATTGTTGTGATTGTATAAACGAACACTAACATCGGTTCTTCCATAAAAAGCCGCCATGGCCTCCCACTTGGCTTTTAGATCGATAGCAGCCTGAGTTCCCTGGGCGAGATTGTGATATCTGGTACCATAATTCTCCAATTCGAGGATATGATCTTCAATATTCTGAACGTTCATCAGTTCTAGTACTTCAGACACTTTTTCATCTTCAGTAATAGTGAAAGCCATGCGGCTGGATGTAGTCGTGATCGTCTTATTTATCGAACTTATGGCCTCATCGTAAGAGGATTTGAATATATACCCGGGGCCGTGAACTAAAATGCGATCATGAAGCAACTCTGCAGCTGATGGTGACATAAATACGACCGCTTCATATCCTTTTTCAGTTAAAATGTCAATTTCACCGGGAATATCTTCTTTTAATTCCCTGGCGTCCAGTCGTGCCATAGTAGCATAAAACCAGTCTGAATCCTGAGCGAACACACTAATATTCAGTAAGATCGTTAGACTTATAAGTATTATTTTTTTCATTGTTATTAATTTCAAAAATTCAGCTAAAGATAATAAGGTACAGAAAATACGAAATGACAATGCTCATAGTTGACTAATTTCTTAAAACACCATTAATAATGCTAGTTTGTTGCCTAAACTTTCCTATTTTTGAAAGTCCTCTGGAATAAACTATGGGAAAAGATTTATTATATCCTGATAAATGGGTTGACAGATATTCAGATTATTTGTACAACTATACTATCGTTCGTGTAAACGACCACGAAATCGCTCAGGATCTTATTTCAGAAACATTCCTGGCTGGTCTGAAATCCAAAGATAACTTTAAAGGTGATGCCTCCGAACGAACCTGGCTCATATCGATCTTAAAACGGAAGATCATCGACCACTACAGAAGAATAAATTCCAACAAAGGAAAAGCGGAAATACGAGTGAATTACAGCGGAGAGGATTCTGAAGGTGACTGGTTGGAGGAACGGGTTAAAGATCCTTTCGACAAAACTGCAGAGGACAGTCTGGAAAATGAAGAATTAGGACTTGCTATTTTAAATTGTTTAGGTAAATTAGACGACCGTCAGGCACAGATCTTCAAGAGAAAAACTATTGAAAATTTTGATACGGAAGCCATTTGTAATGAATTTAATATAACGCCGTCTAACCTTTGGGTTATCATCCACAGGGTAAGGCGATCTCTGGCGATGTGCCTGCAGAATAATTGGTTTTAAATGAATTTTGGAATACTTTTTAAGTGTAGTGAAGCGGCGCATGTATGTGATAAGTCGCAGTACCATGAGTCGAGTTTCTTCGAACGTGTTCTCATGAAATTACATCAAACATATTGTCGTGTTTGCAGAGAGCATTCGTCTGAGAACACAAAACTCACCAAGATCATAGAGAAGGCTGATCTAAAAACAATGCCCGAGGATAAGAAAGAGGATATTCGAAAGACCATTCAGCAAGAGATCTCGAAGTAATATTTCAGCAAATAAAATATTATAAGCCAGGCTATAGGAATACTCTCTACAATAAAAGAAGCGTAATATTTTTTCTGATCCTCATTCGCACCCCATAGTCCCAATGCACACAGGAAGCAGGCGATGGCAAATGCGCTCGAATGAGCACAACTAAAATCGTCCTTGAACAGATCCAGAGAAAATGCCAAATACATAACCAGTACACCAGCCCACTTAGAAGTTGTCACCCCTAATTTCTGAGGCAAGGTTCCCAGCGCTGTTTCATCGAAACGCAGATCCCTGATCTCAAACGGAATGGTTAATACAATTACAATTAGGAATCTCTGAACGAAGGATAACCAGACGTCTGCAGTGATTACCTCCGTAATGGCCAGCCAGGGAGCGAGTACAGTTATTCCGGCCCATACCATTGCAACCGCAAAGATCTTGAACCCGGACAGCATTCTTAGGGTTTTCTTCCCCAGTAAGGGTATGGCATACAAAAAAGTTACCAGCCCTAACGATCCCATAAGCCAGTAGAGGTTGGGTGGCAGCTGAATAGCATAATATACCAGTATCCCAAAGCATAAGAGCGAAAACAGCTGTATCACACGGAGTTTTTCGGTGAGGCTCCGGTGATGAAACCTGGCAACTCCTGCATATTTCACAAAATTATATGCGGTAATCGTACCAAAAAAAACAAAACCTACCAGTTCTGAGGTAAGTTCGATATCGTATTCGAAAACCGTGAGATAAAGCAATGAACACACTGCGATCGCAACGTGAATGCTACTATCCAGATAGAAATTGAAGGCTGCCTTAAGGTACTTCATAGCACAAAAATAGCCAAAGTGTTAGTAACTCTCGACTTTAGTGGAAAAATACTTAAGCGGGGGAATTATTTTTCATCATTTTATTACGGTTTAAATCGTAATTTTGCGGAATCATTAATTTCCAGTAAATGAATACAGATTCTTTTGCCCTGAGACATATTGGGCCACGTGAAAAGGACCTCTCCACGATGCTTAAAGCTATCAATGCAAGCAGCCTCGATCAACTCATTATGGAAACCATTCCACATGAGATCCTAATCAAAAACAAACTGAAGTTAGACGAAGCAATGAGTGAACAGGAGTACCTGGAGCATATTGGCGCACTCGCTGCTAGGAATAAGGTATTCGATACCTATATTGGCCTGGGGTACCACGAAGCTTATTTACCGGCGGTGATTCAGCGAAATATACTTGAAAATCCGGGTTGGTATACCGCTTACACGCCTTACCAAGCAGAAATAGCACAAGGAAGATTAGAAGCCTTGCTCAATTTTCAGACCATGATAGCCGATCTTACAGGCATGGAACTGGCCAATGCTTCGCTACTAGATGAAGCTACCGCAGCAGCCGAAGCCATGAGCCTCTTATTTGCTGTCCGGGATCGGGATCAGAAAAAGAATGATGTGGTGAAATTTTTTGTTTCTGAAGAGATTTTACCCCAAACTTTATCATTATTAGAAACCAGGTCAAGGCCCTTGGGAGTCGAGCTTGTTACAGGCGACCATAGAGAATTCGACTTTACTCCCGACTTCTTCGGAGCCATTGTTCAATATCCCGGTAAAACAGGAAAAATTTATAATTATGCCGATTTCATTCGGCAGGCGAATGGGGCGAACATAAAGGTGGCCGTAGCCGCCGATATTCTAAGCTTGATAAAGCTGGAAGCCCCGGGAAAAATAGGTGCCGATGTGGTCGTGGGTACAACTCAGCGTTTTGGGATCCCTCTGGGTTACGGAGGCCCTCATGCAGCATATTTCGCCACCCGAGAAGAATATAAAAGACATATTCCAGGCCGTATTATTGGCGTTACCAAAGATTTGAATGGTGATCGGGCCCTGCGAATGGCCTTGCAAACCAGAGAACAACATATAAAAAGGGATAAAGCAACTTCAAACATCTGTACGGCACAAGTTCTACTGGCAGTTATGGCCGGCATGTATGCGGTCTATCACGGTCCTGATGGCCTTACTTATATTGCAAACAAAGTTCATAATGCAGCGGCAACCCTGACCGATGGCCTTGAACAATTGGGTATATACCAATTGAATGAGAATTATTTCGACACTATTGCTGTAAAAGCAGACTCTAATAAAGTACGTCCTATTGCCGAAGCCGCCATGGTAAATTTCTATTACCCGGATTCGGAAACTGTTCAGATCTCAGTGAATGAAACCACGAGTATTGCGCAGGTAAATAATATCATAAATATTTTTGCTGAAGCAGTTGGGAAGGAAAAAGATAGTATCCGTTTTACCGAAATGATGACAGGAAATGCAATCCCTTCGGAAGTTTCCCGTAATACTCCCTTCCTTCAAAATGAAGTCTTCAATTCGTACCATAGTGAAACCGAATTGATGCGATATATTAAAAAGCTGGAGCGTTGGGATATGGCGTTAAACCATTCCATGATCTCCCTGGGCTCCTGTACTATGAAATTAAATGCAGCGGCCGAAATGCTTCCGCTTAGTGACGCCCGCTGGGGAAATATTCACCCTTTCGTTCCGGTTGAGCAGGCAGAAGGTTACCAGCAAATGCTTAAAAAACTAGAGGATCAACTTACCGAGATCACCGGCTTTGCAGGTACTTCCTTGCAGCCCAATTCGGGAGCTCAAGGTGAGTATGCCGGATTAATGGTTATTAAAGCCTACCACGAGTCGCGCGGTGACCACCACCGAAAAATTTGTCTAATTCCCTCCTCGGCCCACGGTACTAATCCTGCAAGTGCAGTAATGGCCGGCATGAAAGTAGTGGTGACTAAAGCTACCGAGGAAGGAAATATCGACGTAGAGGATCTGCGGGCAAAAGCCGAGGAACATAAAGACCAACTGGCAGCCTTAATGGTAACCTATCCGTCTACACACGGGGTATATGAAAGTGATATAGTTGAGATCACAGGTATAATTCACGAGAATGGCGGACAAGTATACATGGATGGAGCGAATATGAATGCACAGGTTGCCCTTACAAACCCGGGCGCCATTGGCGCCGATGTATGCCACCTTAATTTGCACAAAACATTTGCCATACCACATGGTGGTGGTGGTCCCGGAGTAGGCCCTATCTGTGTGGCCGAGCAACTGGTTCCATTTTTACCATCTAATCCCGTGATTCCAACTGGCGGAGATAAGGCCATCACTGCTATTTCAGCAGCGCCATGGGGAAGTGCCTTAGTTTGTTTAATATCTTATGGGTATATATGTATGTTAGGCGAGAAAGGATTACGAAGCTCTACACAGTACGCCATCCTGAACGCAAATTATATCAAAGACCGTCTACACGGGCATTTCGAAGTACTGTATACAGGTGAACAGGGGCGAGCAGCCCATGAAATGATCATCGATTGCCGTCCGTTTAAGGAGAAAGGCATTGAGGTGGTTGATATTGCAAAACGACTCATGGACTACGGTTTTCATGCGCCAACCGTATCCTTTCCGGTGGCGGGAACTATGATGATAGAGCCTACCGAGAGTGAAAGTGTGGAAGAATTAGATCGTTTTTGTGATGCACTTATTTCTATTCGAAAGGAAATAGACGAAGTGAGTGCTGAAGATCCTAACAATATTCTAAAAAATGCACCACATACACAGGAGATGGTTACCTCGGATAACTGGTCCCTGCCTTACTCCAGAAAAACTGCGGCTTTTCCGTTAGATTATATTTCAGAAAATAAATTCTGGCCCTCTGTACGAAGGGTAGATGATGCCTATGGCGATCGAAATCTAATCTGCACCTGCGAACCCATTGAGTCTTTTATGGAAGCATAGATCGTGATATTGCCGTTTGCCAAAGCAAACCTTCGGATAAAGCCTATATTTTAAGTATATTTAAGTAAAAGGCTGTAATTTTGCCGTATGCAACTGTTTATGAACGCAATTTAAGCTTGTATAAACACATTTACCTATTTTTATCAAAATCTTACTGAATTATGAGTACGAAAATAACAGGGGTTGGGAGTTATATCCCAAAAGGTGTGGCTCCAAACGATCAGTTTGAGCAGCACAGTTTTTACAATGAAGACGGAACCAAATTTGGTCATGAGAACTCAGTAATTATTGAGAAATTCCAGGCGATCACAGGTATATCTGAAAGGAGATATATTTCTGATGATATGACAACTTCCGATATTGCGCTTTTTGCTGCCGTGAAAGCGCTTGAAGATGCGAATATCGATAAGGAAGATCTGGATTATATAATAGTGGCCCATAATTATGGCGATGTTAAATACGGAACACATCAAAGTGATACAGTTCCAAGCATTGCCTCCAGAGTTAAGCATCAACTGAAAATAAAAAATCCACGCTGTGTCGCATACGATATACTATTTGGTTGCCCGGGCTGGGTTGAAGGAGTTATACAGGCACATGCCTATATAAAAAGTGGTATGGCTAAAAAATGTATGGTAATAGGTGCCGAATCGCTGTCGAGAGTGATCGATCAGCACGACCGGGATTCTATGATCTACAGTGATGGGGCAGGCGCTACCGTGATCGAGTCTGCAGACGATCCTAACAGCGGTATTTTATCTCACCTTAGTGCTACGTATGCTTACGATGAGGCTCATTTTATCTATTTCGGAGAAAGTAATAATCAGGAACTAACAGACGCTCGTCGCTATATTAAAATGTATGGACGGAAGATCTACGAATTTGCAATCACCAATGTGCCTGGAGCCATGAAACAATGTCTGGATGAGAGTGGCTGTGACATTTCAGAAGTAAAGAAAGTATTTATCCATCAGGCTAATGAAAAGATGGACGAAGCTATAATAAAACGCTTCTTTAAATTATATGGTGAAGAAGCTCCGGCCGATGTAATGCCTATGAGCATTGATAAATTAGGAAACTCCAGTGTTGCCACTGTTCCCACATTATACGACCTGGTTTTAAAGCGTGAGCTAGACGATCATGAAGTAAATCCGGGGGACCTGGTGATCTTTGCCAGCGTAGGTGCAGGAATGAACATTAATGCTATTGTATACAGAGTGTAATGTACGAAGGCAAATATCCTAAAAAGCGTTATAAATACACATTCAATTTTTTACAACAGTTTGTTAGCAAGGATGATAAAATCCTGGATCTTGGTGTAAAAAACCCTTTTTCGGAGATACTGATAAAGGAGGGATTTAACGTAACCAATACCACGGGTGAAGATCTGGATCTCGATACAACTTCTGTAAAATCTATGGATTACGATGTGGTCACAGCCTTCGAGATCTTCGAACATCTTGTTTCTCCATTTAATGTTTTGCAGGATATAAAAGCAAAAAAACTGGTGGCATCTGTGCCTCTTAAACTATGGTTTGCATCAGCTTACCGAAGTAAAACAGACGAAAGAGATCGACATTACCACGAGTTTGAAGACTGGCAATTCGACTGGCTTTTGGAAAAAGCAGGCTGGCGTATCAAGAAACGTGAAAAATTTACCAATCCAGTAAGAAAGGTAGGCATAAGGCCTATTCTTAGAAGGTTTACGCCACGCTACTATCTTATTTATGCCGAAAGAACCAGGTGAAAATTTATGTTGTCATACCCGCGCATAACGAAGAAGCCTTCTTAAGAAAAACGCTTGATTCCCTGATCAACCAAACTTTAAGGCCATCCAGGATCGTGGTGGTGAACGACAATTCCTCAGACGGAACACAAGAGATCATTAACACGTATTCGGCCAGATACTCATTTATTGAAGGAGTTACTCTTGTTTCTTCTGAAGCGCATGCCCCCGGATCGAAAGTGATCAATGCCTTTTACAAGGGCTACGAAAAATTGGATACAGATTTTGATGTGATCTGTAAATTTGATGCCGACCTTATCTTCCCTTCGAATTATTTGGAAACTATTGCCAATGTTTTCAAAAACTCCGAAAACGTAGGTCTCGCCGGCGGGTTTTGTTATATCGAAAAGAACGGAACTTGGGAACTTGAAGATCTCACCGGGAAAGATCACATTCGAGGTGCCTTAAAATCTTACCGAAAAGAATGTCTGCGTGATATAAAAGGGCTAAGAAAAGCGATGGGCTGGGACACCATAGACGAGTTACTTGCTCAATATCACGGCTGGGAATTAAAAACACTTCAATCGTTAAAAGTAAAACACCTAAAACCAACAGCCACAGCTTATGCCAAACGGTCGGGTTATATGCAGGGAGCCGCGTTTAAAAGAATGCGATATGGTTTTTTACTAACACTGATCGCTGCTTTGAAATTAGCCTGGAAAAAAAAGAGTCTTAGTTACTTCTTAACTTGTTTAAAGGGGTTTATTTCGGAAAAAAACAGCTATCTGGTCTCGTCTGCGGAAGGGAAATTTATACGAAAATTACGCTGGCGTAATATCCGAAGAAAGCTTCTCTAAATTATAACGTCCCCTTAACGATTTGCGACTTGATTCTTTATAAATTAGAGCTCAATGAAAAAACAAATGAAAAAACTACTTCTTCTCCTCTTTTTGTGTACCTCGGTTTTAGGATGGACTCAAAGTCCGACAGCAATTCAAAAAAAACCTAAAAATATTATCCTGCTTATTGGCGACGGGATGGGACTAAGCCAGGTTTCGGCAAGCTTTTATTTTAATGATGAAACTTCAAATTTTGAACGATTTAATAACATCGGATTAATAAAAACCTCTTCTTCTGCAGAATTAGTTACCGATTCGGCGGCGGGAGCCACGGCCTTTGCCAGCGGAATTAAAAGCTATAATGGCGCCATTGGAGTGGATCCGGATACCGATTCGGTTCCAACAATCATAGAAATATTATCAAAAAGAAATTACGCAACCGGGGTTATCTCTACTTCTTCGGTAGTGCACGCAACACCCGCAGCTTTTTATGCACATGTATTCCAAAGAAGTATGTATGAGGCTATAGCAGAGAATCTTGCGAAAAGTGAAGTAGACTTCATAGCGGGTGGAGGAACTCAGTTTTTCAATAGACGTGAGGATGGAAAAGACCTGTTTGAAGATTTCAGAAAAAATAACTTCGATATTCATACAGAATCTTTACCGGATAAAGTCTCAAAAAAGAAACAGCTTATCTTACTGGCAGATAATGCCATGCCTAAAATGATAGAAGGACGAGGCGATTTCCTGCCAGAGAGTACCCAACTGGGAATAGATTATCTCTCTGCCAACGAACAAGGTTTCTTTCTCATAGTGGAAGGATCTCAGATCGATTGGGGAGGACACGGAAATGAAGCCGAATATTTAATTGGAGAACAGTTGGATTTCGACAAAACCATAGGTGTAGCCTTGGACTTTGCCAAAAAAAATGGCGAGACCCTGGTGATCGTTACTGCAGATCACGAAACCGGTGGGTTTACGCTGGCGGCTGGTGAAAACGATTACAATACTATTAAACCCACCTTTTCAACCGGAGGACATTCGGCAACCCTGATCCCTGTATTTGCTTATGGGCCCGGAGCAGCTAACTTCAACGGAATTTATGAGAACACAGAGATCTTTCATAAAATGATGACTCTTTTACAACAGAAATAGTTGTTTTTACCGAAACTATTCCACTCATTCAATCGGTTAATTTTGTTACTTTAGCGTAGAATGATAATTGTTAGAGCTCTAAAAGACGTTGGTTCCTATTTCTTAATGCTGAAAAGGGTTTTCAGTGGATTTACCAAAGGGTCTGTTCTAAGAGAACTTATCTTTAAGGAAATTGACGATCTGATCATTGGTTCCCTGGGAATAGTTTCTTTCATTTCCTTTTTTGTGGGGGGCGTGATAGCCATTCAAACCGCACTCAATCTCGAAAATCCATTGATCCCTAAATCGTTAATAGGATTTGCAACACGGCAATCCATGATCCTCGAATTTGCTCCTACTTTTATTTCTATTATCATGGCAGGAAAAATGGGTTCGTTCATTACTTC
The DNA here is from genome assembly GCA_008501705.1 of Flavobacterium sp. GTDB lineage: Bacteria > Bacteroidota > Bacteroidia > Flavobacteriales > Flavobacteriaceae > Pukyongia. The sequence continues at coordinate 633 of QQUG01000233.1, read as the reverse complement.
CAGCCTGGGCTCCATGCGCGTCACCGAACAGATCGATGCCCTGGATGTTATGGGAATAAATTCCCTGAACTATCTGGTTTTTCCCAAGGTTATTGCACTGCTCTTTTATCCTTTCGTAATAGCGCTTTCCATGTTCCTGGGCATCTTTGGTGGATTTCTGGCCGGTGTGTACGGTGGTTTTACATCCCCCGGCGAATTTGTAACCGGTCTACAGGACTCCTTTGAGCCTTTTCATTTAACTTATGCCTTTATTAAGACCTTTATCTTTGCTTTTATACTTGCAACGGTACCTTCCTGGCAGGGATATTTCATGAAAGGAGGAGCACTGGAAGTAGGAAAGGCAAGTACAAATTCGTTTGTATGGACCAGTGTACTGATCATCCTCACTAATTATATAGTAACCACTTTGTTATTAAGCTGATGATACACGTAGAGAACATTCATAAAAGTTTTGGAGAACATGAGGTTCTCAAGGGAATCTCAACTGTGTTTGAAAGAGGACGAACCAACCTTATTATTGGTGCAAGTGGTAGTGGTAAAACTGTACTTTTAAAATGCTTACTTGGTTTGTTTCAACCGGATGATGGTAAAATATTCTATGAAGACAAGTCCATACACGATATGGACGACGAA
>QQUG01000182.1 GCA_008501705.1 Flavobacterium sp. | reverse complement strand
GGTCCCGGAACAGGGGTCGGTGCTGGAACAGGATCCGTTTACACCGTATCCAAAACTGTAGTTTCGGTTGAGTTCTACGCCTACACAGCCACCACTATTAGGATTTCTATTCTTTCTCCAGAAGCCTCCTCCAGTGGGATTTGTGGTCTCATTGTAAAAATAGCCATCGGGATTAACAACAGGAACAAAATAGATCTCTCGATTATCCAACAGAAACTGAACCATGGGATCGGTACTGTAATTTTCAAGTAACCAGAACATATAGTTTATGGTCGCGGCCATGGAAAGTGGTTCTCTTGCATGGTGTAAGGCATCGAAATAGGCTGCCGGTTCCGGTTCATTAATATTAGGATTATCGGATATTTTAACCATCCATATTGGCCTGCCTTCTATACTCGTACCTATACTGGTTTTTGTAGTTATAAGGTTTGGATAATTCTGTTTCATTTCATCCAACTTGGCTTCTACTTCAGCGAAGGTGTAGAACCCTCCCATAGAACCAAGATCGAATCCATCTGCCACATTCGATGATCGGGTCATTTGCTGTTGGTTCTCCAGGTCGTTTGCTAGCATTTCCAGGTAATAGGCATTATAATCGGGGATGGTTATCTCATACTGAAATCCATTTGCTCGCAGTCTATCGATTTCATTTTCAGTAAGATAAAGGGATATGCTCTGCTTGTCTTCGAACTCGGGATGATCCACATCAAAATTCAACCCGGCTAGCCGTTCCAGCATATTGTTGTCCTCAAAGAACACTTTTACTTTGCTAAAAGTAGGTTCCTGGGCGATAACTAAGGAATTGCCCGGCAGGAACAAAAGCAATAAAATGGTACAGATAATTATTTTCTTCAAAGCAGCACTTACTTTTTTGGTTTCAGGGCAACAAGGTACAAAATTAGCACAATGACCGGAAGTACAACATATATAATAAGATCGGCCGGGTTAGACAGATCCAGTGGCGTATTATCATCGGGATGAGGTACACCGGTAGGAATTTGGAGTAGCCATTTCTTCAGAAAAAAAAACATAAATCAATTTTTACTATAAAATACATAATTATTAGCCTCATAAACACCGTTTTAACATATTATGTTAAGTTTTTTGAATTCTCCTTTCTGAATGTTATAATGGATGGTTAACCTAAAAAAACAGACCGCGACTATATGAGACAATTGAAAATTACGAAACAAGTTACGAATCGTGAAACCAAATCCCTAAATGTTTATTTACAAGATGTTAGCAGAATAGAAATGATCACCGCAGAAGAGGAAGTAGAGCTCGCCAGGCGCATTCGTGAAGGTGATCAGAGAGCCTTAGACAAGTTGGTGCGATCTAATCTTAGATTTGTAATTTCAGTTGCAAAACAATATCAAAACCAGGGCGTGAGCCTGCCCGACCTCATAAATGAAGGAAACGTAGGCCTTGTAAAAGCCGCAAAACGCTTCGATGAAACACGCGGATTTAAATTCATTTCGTATGCCGTATGGTGGATCAGGCAATCGATTCTTCAGGCGCTTGCCGAGAAATCCCGCGTAGTTAGACTACCTTTAAACAAGATAGGCCTAATGAACAAAGTGAGAAAGGCGGCTCTACACCTGCAGCAGATCTACGAACGACAACCCACCATTGCCGAAATCGCCAAAGAAATGGACGAAACTCCGGCTAAGGTTAAGTCGGCTCTAAAACAATCCGGTAAAAGTCTCTCCATGGATGCTCCTTTTCAGGAAGGAGAAAATGAGAATAACTTATACGACGTACTTCGTTCGAAGGAAAGCCCTGTACCGGATAAGGAATTATTGCGTGAATCCTTACAAATTGAGATCGAAAGAGCTCTCAACACCCTACCCGATAAAGAGGCAGATGTGGTCCGACTCAATTTTGGATTGGCAGACGAGCCGGGCATGAGTCTTCAGGAAATTGGGGATACATTTGGATTGAGCCGGGAACGAGTGAGGCAGATCAGGGAAAAAGCAATCCGGCATTTAAGAAAGGATTATAAGAGTCATATCCTCAAAAAATACCTTGGTTAAAAAATACCTTAATTCTTGGGTCGGAGATTTCTTGTTAAGATTGTGCGTCGATATTTAACATAACAATAGCAGTTCGTAGGGAAAACTTTTCAACTTCGCACACATATCTTTGTATTACAAACCATAATACTTAGTTAAATGAAAAATCTAATTGCACTAACCTTGTTATCAGGAACTGTACTTCTTGCGTCCTGTGTGTCTAAAAAGAAGTATGTTGAACTTGAGAACCAGTACAACAACACCAGATCCACCCTTACCAAAACACAGCTTGAAAAAGAAGAGATCGAAGCTAAATACGCCAAGATCGAAGAGCGCGTTGCCAATTACAATGCGAAGATCAACTCACTTACCCAGGAGAATGTAGATCTGGAAAGCAATAGTCTTAGAAATTACGGAAACGTAGTCCTTTCCAACAAAGATAAGGAGCAGATGAAAGCTGCCCTTGCCAATGTGGATCAAACCGAATTAGCTGAAGCCAAAACACTTCAGGATTCTATGAATCTTATCGTTTCCTACAACCTCAAGAAGAATCTTGACAACAACCTGATCGCCGAAGGACAGGAAGACGACATCGAGATCAACATTGATGAAACTGTGGTAATGATCACAATTTCAGACAAACTTTTATTCAATTCGGGAAGTTACCGGGTAAATCCTAAGGCAGACAACCTGCTTCAGCGCCTGGCAGAGGTAATTAACAGTGAACCCGCCATGGAAGTCCTTATTGAAGGACACACAGATGCGAGAACCGTTAAACCGGGAGCATATATTAAAGATAACTGGGAACTTAGTGTAGAGCGATCCACTGCGGTTATCAGAAAACTTCAGGATGAGTTTGGAGTAGCGCCGGAAAAACTTATTGCGGCGGGAAGAAGCAGCTACGCTCCTATCTCCGATAACGATACCGAAGAGGGGCGATCTAAAAACAGGAGAACACGTATTGTGATCCTCCCGAACCTGGACAAATTCCTGGCCCTGCTTTCTGCTAATTAATGCTATAGCCTTTTAAACAACGTAGAAAAAAGTGGCCTTCGGGCCACTTTTTTTATTTGCAATCATTAATTGGGCGATAAAAACCTCGATTGGGCGAAAACTCATTTTCAGCGCTTAATTAGGTATACCTATTGCATTCTGAAACTTAATTGAACTAAAAAACCATCGAAATGAAAATTGAAGAATCAAAATATAAGTTCATATACAGACATAAGATCTCCGAGCCGTTTGGAAACTTTTACATATTCGATGATTATGTGATCTCCGAGATCAACGAAGGAATTCATTTTAACTGGGCGCTGGCCGAAGTTGTTATAGAACAGATATACAATTATTTCGGTTCCCGTGATGTTAAGTTGAGCTATATATCCAACAGGATAAACTCCTATTCCCTCCATCCTCAGGATTGGATGTGTTTTCACAAGCACGGATATCAACTGGAGGCCTATGCCATCGTTGCCTATAATAAAATAGGACTTATGAATGTGATCCTGGAGAAACTGTTTTCACAAACATATATTAAAAAATTTCATCGCCTAGATGATGCCGTGAACTGGATCGAAGAATTAAAAACCCGGGATCAGGAGCGTTACGCCTAACTTACTTTCTGGCAGCCAGCGGCATACTTGGTCTAACTTCAATTTTGGATGGCAAGGTTCTAGGATGCATTTCCAGCAGATCGACCACTAACTTACCAATATCCTCTATTTGAATTTTCCAGGCGTCGGAAGCATCTGGTTCATTTCCATTAAAATAAGTGGCTACACTACCAGGCATAATGGTGCTTACCTTTATTCCGTACTTTCGCAGGTCCAGCATTACCGCTTGTGTAAAACCTGTTAGGCCAAATTTACTGGCATTATATGCAGAGCCTCCCGCGAAAAAATTTGTACCTGCCAGGCTGGAAACGGAAATATAATAACCCTTACTTTCCTTCAGGGCATCCACAGTTGCTTTTAGTGTGTAAAAAGCTCCTGTTAAATTGGTATCTATAGTCTCCTGCCATTGTGTAGTTGTAAGTGATTCTACACTCCCAAAATGCCCTATCCCGGCATTCGCGATAACTACATCGATCTTCCCAAACTCCGCCATTACAGCTCTCATGGCTTTTTCCTGACTCACATAATCACGAACATCAGCTTCCAGGCCTAAGGCACGACATGAGTTACCCAATTTCGTATTTAGATCGGCCGCAGCCTCCTCTGCACTTTCCAGGGAACGGCCGGTGACGGCAACATGTACACCTTTCATCATTAAAGCTTCGGCTATTCCCAGTCCTATTCCCTTGGTTCCCCCTGTAATAAGCGCTACTTTCCCACTAATTTCATCCATGACTTTTCTTTTGTTCAAAGTTACGACAGCTTGAATAAGTATGTAATTAAATTATACTTAAATTTAACAGTAATGAATAAAATTTTCCTCGTTTTGATCTTCCTGCTTGGTAGTAAGAGTTTTTCCCAATCAAAGTTGGTGGATATAAGTGAACTTTCTTCTGAATTTGATTATGAGATACGATATGCAACCAGTAACAATTTCATTGGTGAGATACTATACGATTGTGCCAGCTGCCTGCTGCAGCAGGAAGTGGCCGAAGCCCTGCTGAAGGCAAACCAGTACTTTTGCGAGTTAGGATACCGCATAAAATTATACGACTGCTACCGTCCGCTCGACGTTCAGAAGAAGATGTGGGCAAAAGTCCCACGAGCTACCTATGTAGCAAATCCATACGGAAAAGGTTCTGTTCATAATAAAGGGGCGGCGGTGGATATAACTTTGGTTACCCTGGAAGGCTGTTATGTGGAAATGGGTAGCGATTACGATCATTTTGGGCGAGAGGCCCATATAGACAACTTAAATTTTTCTGAAGAAATCTTAGCCAACCGAAAAATACTTATCGACGGGATGAGAAAGTTTGGATTCAATACTATACGTACTGAATGGTGGCATTTCAGCTTCAGAAAAAATATGTCCTACCCTACCATGAACCAGCCATTACCCTGCGACCGTTAAACCTAAAGGTCGCCGGCTTGTAGTTGGCTTATTTCATTTCCGAAGATATCCAACTCCACAACCTTTTTTCCAAGTTTTTTAACCTCATCCAATTGAGTTGCCTTATCACCCACAACCACATAGATCATTTTATCTTCCTGCATATACTTATTTATGGTAGCCTTAAAATCCACTAAGGTCATTTCCATCAATTGCTGTTGTTCCAGATCGATAAAGTTCTTTGGCTTACCAAATTTGTCGATATGGGTTAGGATGCCAAGCTTGGCATTGAGCGATTCGTAGGCACGGGTATTTTGCTTTACCACTTTGTTCTTGGTGAGTTCTACATCCTCCTCTGTAAATCCAGCTCCGTAATCACGTATCATCTGCTGAATGATCTCCAGTGATGGTAGCGTAGCATTAGCCCTCACACTGGAATTGATCGTGAACGGCGCCTCGATAGTACGATCCGGAATACGTGAATAGGCCCCATACGTATATCCCTTTTCAATACGCAATGTTTGAAAAAGTCTCCCGCTGGAGCCACCTCCTAAGATCTCGTTGGCAAAACTGAGTTTGGCCGCGTTGGGATCGGTTGCAGATAAGGCAAGAGAACCAATATAAAGTACAGATTGTTTAGCGTTGGGAACATCTATAAAATAGAGTGTGGATTCATTGGTAGCGTTGGTAACTTCTATATTAGAAGGTCTAACCCCCTCGCCATTCCAATTGTTCACCAAGCTCTCTACGGCACTATTCACAGTGGCTTTATCAATATTACCTACCACTTTCAAGCTCGCACCGGCCGGTTTCAGAAATTTATAAAACTCTTTTACATCCTCCAGGGAGACATTTTCTGCGGTCTCTAAATTTCCGCTGGTTGGCATCCCTGCTATATGATCAGGCCCATAGATCAATGTATTAAAATTAAGTGCGGCGATAGCGTTCGGATTGGCTTCCCTTCCTTTTAGACCGGTTTTCCACTCTTGTTTCAGTCTTGCGAAATCTGCCTCATCCCAACGGGGTTGTAGTAACATCTCCTCTACCAATGCCATGGTTGGTTCAAAATTTCGCGATAAACAACTCCCGGAGATATTGATCTCTTCCAAACTTCCGGCTATAGAAATGCTGGAGCCCAGGAGTCCTATAGCCTCTTCCAGTTCGGCAGAAGTTTTACTTGCAGTACCTTCATTCATAAGATCGGCTGTGAATACGGCCAGTCCCGACTTGTCCGCCGGGTCGAGCAGGTGTCCGCCGGGAATACTAATAGTAAAGGTTACAATAGGAAGCTCGTTATTTTCGATCCCCAGAATTTTCATGCCGTTATCGGCCGCGCTTTCCCAAACGGTTGGCATTTTGAAGAGCGGCGCCTCTCCAAACGGAGGTTCAGATCTATCGTATTTTGAAGGAGTTTTCTCGTATTCGGCTTCTTTTCCCTGAGCTACCTGTTCGTTAGCTTTCATGGCAGTGATCTCCTCCTGCCAAACGGTTGCCTCGGTTGCCCCGGTTACGGCAAGTTGAGGGCTGGCTACCGGAACCACACTGGTCATCACATAATGTTTACCTTTAATGTAGGTATTATAAACGCGCATTACATCCTCCCGGGTTATCTCTTGCAAGTAT
>QQUG01000181.1 GCA_008501705.1 Flavobacterium sp. | reverse complement strand
AGGTAAAAAAGAGTTCGAGAAGTTTATAGACGAGCTGAAATCCAGGTACGAAAAAAAAGAAAACAAACGTTGGGATCATTTCCAGGGTGAAATTTCCGAAGATTTCAGCCACTTAAAGAAAGCTTTTAAGGAGTCTTGAGTAAATTAAAAGCACAATGTAATCCATTGTGCTTTTTTTTGGATGAATTTAATACTAGCGATCGTAATCTCCTTTACTGATATCGCGTAGCATTCCCATACCCACGATCACCGCCAATACTATACATATAATTCCGAAGATAGAGGTATTGGTCCATATGGGTTTAACTTCTGCAGAAATAAATAATGCGGCACCGATGATGAGGGCTACTATGATAAAGGCACTCACTAGTTGTTTGGTTACCCTGTTGATAGTATGTACCATAGGGTCGATACCACGGTGTGTAAGATCCACTTTGATCTGACCGCTATTAATCTTCCTGATGACATTCTTGAGATCACGCGGGAACTCCTCCATATATTTGCTCAATTCATAGATCGAGTTAATTAACCGTTCACCCATCATCAATGGATCGAAATTCTTACTTACCGCCCTGGTTAAATATGGCCGGGCGATCTCGAATTGATCCAGTTCGGGATCCAGCTTCTGAACAACCCCTTCAAGAGTTACGAGTGAACGTGCAAAAAGAAAAAAATACGAAGGTACTTTCAAACCATGTGCAACAATAATATCCTTTAGTTCCATTAAGATGGTACTCATTTCATTTTTGTGAACCGTTTTGGCATAGTATTTCTCAACGAATTCTGTAATAGCGTACTCGAGGCTTCTAATATCCTTGATGATGATCTCGTTAGACAGCAACTGGAGTGCCTTGATGATCTTATTGACGTCCTTACGGGTTATGGCCAGGAACAATTTACCAAAGATCTCAATGTCCCTGGGAAGGATGTTTCCCATCATACCAAAGTCGAGGTAACATATCCGTCCGTCCGGTAATACGAGCAAATTTCCGGGATGTGGATCGGCATGAAAAAATCCATATTCGAATATCTGTTTGAAGAAACTTTTGGTTAACCTTCTGGCGATTACATTTTTGTCGAATCCGTTTAATTGTAATTCGTCCAGCCTATCGATCTTTATACCATTGATGAATTCCAACGCCAATATCTTCTGGGTAGTAAATTCCTGGTAGACACTGGGAGCGCTGGCGAACTGGTCTCTGCTTTTGTCATTCTGAAGATTGTTATAGAAGCGTTGAACGTTTACCGATTCGTTTATGAAATCCATCTCTTTTATAATGGACTCTTCAAAATTCTTCACCAGCCCTACCGGATCGAAGTTCTCCAGGCTCGGTATTCGTTTCTCCAGGATATGTGCGACCTTATACATAACCTTGATGTCTTCCAGGATGATCGCATCAATTCCGGGACGTTGAATCTTCAAGGCTACCCGTTTTCCCGAATGCAGTATCACTTTATGTACCTGGGCCATAGATGCCGAAGCAAAAGATGACGGCTCAAACCATGCAAACAGATCCGCAACCGGTTCACCTAATTCTTCCTCAACAACCTTCCTCGCATCCTCTTCAGACATAGGAGGAACCTTGTCCTGCAGTTTTTCCAGTTCCAGGGTAAGTTCTAAGGGAATAAGATCGGGGCGGTTACTAAGAATCTGCCCAAATTTTACAAAAGTGGGACCCAATTCCTCACAAACCATCCGCATCTTCTCCCACTTATTGTATATCAGTGCGTGCTTCCTGGACGATTTAGGGATCAACTTTCGCAGGAAGGTATATCTGTTCCGTTCCTCCAGATGCTGGACCAGGTCTTCAAAGCCGTATTTTATAAGGACCTTAAGAATCTGATTATAGCGGGAAACCGATTTAAATTTTCGCCCTATACCTGTAAGTATTCCCATGTTATACTTTCAATTCCACTTTGTTCATTCGCGCTTCCAATAAAGCAATGGTCATATCGGCTTTTTCAAGTTTTTCATTCAATGCCTTGATCTCATCCAGGTGAGCAACATTGATCTTTTTATAAAAGGCTGCTACCATTTCCTCTATCTTCGTCTCCAGCTCCTGCCGTACCTCCGCTGCTTTATGAAGCATCTTATCCACTAACTCCATTTCATTCCCGTCTTCATCGAATAAAGGATCCGAAGCTACTTTATTGATGCTTTCCTTTCCTTTATCGGAGATTTCATGCAATTTTTCCAATAAATGTGTATCCTTAGCGATGTGGTACAAACTCGCCGAAAGTGTTAATAATTCCAGGATTGTTTTAGTTTTCATATCACTGCTATTTCATATGGTATTACTAACAAAGTTATTATTAAACAGTAGGTTCAACTATGACTTTCATCAGTTGTAAAAACTGTTATTTACCTTTATTTTAAGCTTGTAACCGATAAATTATTAGAATATGAAACCTGCAACTGTTGCTTCGATAATGACGAGGGATGTCGTAAGTGTTTCCCCCGGTCAGAAGATCATTGATGTGAAACATATTTATGAAAAAATCAAGTTTCATCACCATATACCGGTAGTCTCCAACAACAACCTGGTTGGAATGATAAGTTTGATCGATTTTATGTATCGAATCAATGGAGCGGGATTAGACGACAGCAATGCGGTATACTACGAACTCTCTGTGGCCGATATTATGACTCCTAATCCATACACCCTGGAACCACATACATCTATCGATTCTGTGGCTGAAGAACTAAGCAAAGGCCGATTTCGTGCCATTCCTATTGTAGAAGGCAAAAAATTAGTAGGGATTGTTTCTACTGCAGATGTTATCAAGTATTATCTCCTCAGGAACTGATATGGCAAACCGTTTGCCGTTTAAACAACTATTGATCAATCTTAACTATAGCCCACTTTACTTTTCTGATTAGGTAATTCCCAGCGGATAATTTCTTTCAGAAATTCATCAACTTTCTCAACAATGAATTTTTCTGAAATGTCCTTGGGACCGAAAGTTCCTATTTCGAGCATGTCTTTTTGCGCATTACCGGAATCATTATAAGGATATAGGATAAAAACGAAGATATCGCCATTATAGGTTTGTGAAAAAACCAGGGAACCCCCCGGAATAAATTGATATTTTGGAATTCGGTTGGTGCAATCAATAAGTTCATTAGGAAACGAGTGGAAAGTAATATTGACAGCCTCATTGGTATAGATCCAATTTAGTTCCTGTACCTTCCATCCTATATCATACCTGGTCACAATGGTTGTAAGTGTTGAAAGGATCAGGTTCTTTAATTCTGAAATCCAAAAAGTCTTTTTATCCACTACAGCCTCAATAGAATTCTTATAGTCTGTGATCCGTTCTTCTAGGTGTTCGATCTTCATGATTTTGCTTTTTTAATTGAGTCCCTTATCTCCTTCTTCCGCTGCCTCTCTAGCTTTTTAAAGTAACCCCTGAACAGGAAATTGTGTTTTAATGCTTCCATATTTTCGTTGAGGCGACGGGACGATTCTTTTATATTCTGCAGTGTTGAATCCATATTTTGTGCAAACGCTTCGTCCTTGATTAGATAATTCAATGCACCCTCACCTTCCTGAATTTCACCCATGTACTGCTCCAGATTTTCACTTAACTGAACTATATTTTCTGAAGAAATATCCAGGTTTTCGATAATATCCTTCATTTTATTGCCAGCCACTGTATCATTGAGAAGCACGCCTGCCGTGCTTTCAGTAAAATTCATCGATTCGATAATCTCACTCAATCGCGAAATCGTATTATTGGCATTGGTACTTGCTCTTTTTAATTGATTGATACTTTGTTTTAGATCCTGGGCCATTATAGTATCGTTTATCAGCATTCCCACTGTTCCTTTTCCGTCGATAATCTTGGTAGTAATCTTTAGCAGATCTGAAGTAAGAATGGCCGCATTTTCATTAGTAACACTTAAGGTGCTGAGAATATCATTCGCCCCAATTTTGGTATAGGTTTGTATAGTATCTCCAGATTTAATGGGAACCGCAGTACCCTCCTGAGGAAGAATATTGATAAGCATACTTCCTACCAAACCATCAGAACCGATGGTTGCCACGGCATTTGTGTTGACCCTCGAGGCGATTTTTTCCTCGATAAGCATGGAAACTACAATGCGAGATTGTCCTGTCATCTCGATCCCTTTCACCGTACCTACATTGATACCAGAATATCGCACGTTGTTTCCTAATTGTAATCCGTTAACGTTGGTGAAAACGGCATGCAATTCTAAGTCTCGCCCGAACAGGTTTTGCCGGTTTCCAATAATGTACAATGCCGATACAAATAAGGCTGTACCAAGAATTACAAACATTCCCAACCGTATTTTTTGTGATGCTGACTTTTGCATAATTTTTAAGTTTTAAAAAAGGCTTTAACCTTCGGATCTTTTGAAGCAATAAGTTCGTTATAAGTTCCTTCTTTGTAGTTCACCCCATCCACAAGTAGGATTATTCTATCTGAAATAACCCGCGCACAATCCACATCGTGCGTTATTATTAAAGACGAGGTTTTATATTTTTGCTGGATGGACCGCATTAGATTGATGATTTCCTTCGAGGTTATCGGGTCCAACCCTGTTGTGGGTTCATCATACAGAATGATCTTTGGCTTGAGAATTAGTGCCCTTGCCAGTGCTACCCTGCGTTTCATCCCGCCCGAAAGTTCGGCAGGCATTAGGTCCATAGCCGTTTCGAGACCCACGTTTACGAGGGCTTCCTTTACCAGAGCTTCATTGGTTTCTGAAATGTTTAATTTCTTTTTATGACGCCGAAGTGGGAATTCGAGATTTTCCCTTACAGTCATCGAGTCATAGAGAGCACTTCCCTGGAAGAGGAAACCAATCTGGGTACGAAGTATATCCAGTTCTGTCTGCCCCAGTTGTGTTATATCCTTTCCTTTTATGCGAATCACCCCAGAATCTGCCTGAATCAAACCTACAAGACATTTTATCATCACAGACTTCCCCGATCCGGATTTTCCCATCACTACAAGGGTTTCACCTTCGTACATACGCAAATTGAAACCTCTAAGCACCTGGTTGTCTCCAAAACTTTTCCGAAGTTCTTTCAATTCTAGTACGGGCGATATGTCTCTCTTTACCTTCATTAAACTTCAAAGAATATATCGGTTACAAAAACAGCGATAAAGTCGATAACAAACAGTAACATTGACGTATAAACAACTGCCGCATTAGATGCTTCACCAACGCCTACGGTTCCTTTGCCACAGTAGTATCCCTTATAACAACCAACCAGTCCGATAGCGAAGCCAAAGAAAAATGATTTAATGGTGGCCGGAACCACATCAGAATATTTAAGCGCATCAAAAACCTCGTTAAAATACAGCAGATAGGAAACTTCACCTTTCAGATTTTCAACCATAGCCGAGCCAATTAAAGCCACGGTATCGCCAAATATGATAAGCAATGGCAACATTAAAGTTGCGGCAAGAATTCGCGTTACTACTAAGTATTTAAATGGATTAGTCCCCGAAACTTCCATGGCATCAATTTGTTCGGTCACTCGCATAGATCCTAGCTCAGCGCCAATTCCAGAGCCTATCCTTCCGGCGCAAATTAATGCAATGATCACAGGGCCAATTTCACGAACAATAGAAATACTCACCATAGAAGGCATCCACGATTCGGCTCCGAATTCCATAAGAGTAGGGCGCGATTGCAGGGTAAACACCAATCCCAGGATAAATCCTGTAACCCCCACAAGTAGTATGGAACGATTGCCCATATTATAGCACTGTCTAAGTAATTCCTTGAATTCAAAAGGCGTAGTGAATACTTCTCTGAAAAAACGCAAAGCGAAATACGAAATATCTCCAATCTCTTTAAAAAAGGAGATGGTCCGGGATCGTAAAATGGCCAGGCTTTTCATAATTAAACGGACGAGGAATTTTACCAAAGGTATTTTTCAATCCGTCGAATTACTATGATATTGGTCAGCTACCAACAGGCGGGAGATCGGATTACTGCGTGATCCCGACAAAGCTCCCCTTTGCAAATAGGGACCGAACGTGTAAAATTGATCCGGTGGATCAATTTTAGTGAGGAGTCAGATGGTGCGCTGGCATCTATACCGATAAAACTTCCTGAAGCGCGAGGGGTGAACTTCAGTTCAAATCGCTTTTGATACCAACCCGGATTACTGCGTGATCCTCAGTTGGCTCGCCTTTGCAAATAGAAAACCAATGCTTGCGCATGGTGTTTCTTGTTTCAAATCGCTTTTGATACCAACCCGGATTACTGCGTGATCCTCAGTTGGCTCGCCTTTGCAAATAGAAAACCAATGCTTGCGCATGGTGTTTCTTGTTCCCATCTCGCTTTTGAAAACAAGTTTTCAACGCTGATGGAAACAAGAAACCACGCCATAGGCGTGGTTTTCTGCTTGTAGTGACCCCGGGAGGATTCGAACCCCCAACCCTCAGAGCCGAAATCTGATATTCTATCCAGTTGAACTACGGGGCCAATATCTATTTAAGACAACCTTGCTTTTACAAGGGTAGAGATGGTCTTACCGTCTGCGCGACCTGCTAACTCTTTATTTGCCATACCCATCACTTTTCCCATATCCTTCATGGAATCTGCTCCGGTTTTTCTTATTATTTCTTCTACAACAGCTGCCACTTCCTCCTCGCTCATCTGCTC
>QQUG01000082.1 GCA_008501705.1 Flavobacterium sp. | reverse complement strand
GTAATATACCGATATCACATATATTCCACTCGGTTCGGTTGGTCATCGATATAATGGCAACCTTATCATTAGGATTTACACCCAGTTTAATCAAACCCCGGCTAAAAGCATTGGCCTTGTCGAGGTTTTCCTTTGTTGAGGTTTTTATCCATTCTCCATCTTTTTTGCTAACGAGGGAAGCCTCTAATGGGAATTTTTCTAACTGGTAGTATGGGAAGTCGAAGAGTCTTTTTACTTCGGTCATGATCACTTTATTACAGGAACACAAATTAGGAAAAATAATTCACAGTTGCGGCCTACTGATTTGCCGTTTGTCTCGTATTTCAGAAATTAAAGAAATGGTCTATTTTGATTCGAGCCACTTTCGTGCATTTACAAATCCTTCCAGCCAAGGAGAGACTTCGTCTTCCCTTTCCGTAGGGTAATAACCCCAATTCCATGGGAAAGTAGATCGCTCTAAGTGTGGCATGATCACCAGGTGACGGCCAGAGCTGTCGGTTAGTATGGCTGTGTTATAATCACTGCCATTTGGATTGGCCGGCAGGTCTTCGTAGCCATATTTTCCTACTATATTATAATGCTCTTCCGATAGAGGAAAACTAAATTTCCCTTCGCCATGGGCCGCCCAGATACCCAGTTTACTTCCCGATAAGGTGGACAGCATAACCGAGTTGTTCTCCTGTATCTCGATCGAGGTAAAGGAACACTCAAATTTGCCCGTATCGTTATGCAGCATTTTAGGCTTGGTTTCATGTTCAGGATTGATGAGTCCCAGTTCGATAAATAACTGACAACCATTACAAACACCTAAGGAAAGTGTATCGTCCTTTGCAAAGAACTCGGTAAGGGCTTTCTTAGCCTTCTCGTTATATAAAAATGCTCCGGCCCATCCTTTGGCACTACCCAATACGTCACTATTTGAAAATCCTCCAACGGCTGCGATAAATTTTATATCCTCCAATGTTTCGCGACCTTCAATTAGATCGGTCATGTGTACATCTTTCACATCAAAACCGGCAAGGTGCATTGCATAAGCCATTTCACGCTCACTATTGCTACCTTTCTCTCGTATAACAGCTGCTTTGATGCGAGGTTTGGAAGTATCCCACTCTGGTAATTTTCCTGTAAAATGGCTAGGAAACTTGTAGGTTAGTGGTTGATTCTTATAATTCTGAAATCGTTCCCCGGCTTTAACGGGGCCGCTTTGTTTTTGGTCCAGTAAATATGAAGTGTGGTACCATACATCTCTCAATTCAGGGATATTGAATTGTTCAAATTCCTGATCGTGCGTAATTTGAAGGATATCACCTTCAGCTACACTTCCTATTTTATGATATTCGATGTTTTCTTCTGAAAGTAATTTTTCTACTGAAGCATTTTCCGAAGCCTGAATTACCAGACCACAGTTTTCAGAAAATAAAATGTTCATTAGGGAATCTCCAACTTCCGAAAGATCTAAACTGGCTCCTAATTGATTATCTGCGAAACACATTTCGAGCAAGGTGGTTATCAATCCTCCCGAAGCCACGTCATGACCGGCTGCTATATTTCCTTCAGAAATAAGTTTTTGAATGGTTTTGAAAACTAATTTTACATAGGCAGCGCTTTTCACAGTAGGGACTTCAGATCCCACAACATTAAGTATCTGAGCGAAAGATGAGCCTCCCACTTTAAAGTCATCCTGGGAGATATTGATATAGTAAATACTTCCTTTGTTTTTCTGCAATACGGGCTCGACCACCTTTTTTATATCGTTACAATGTCCTGCCGCAGATATGATTACCGTTCCCGGTGCGATCACTTCCTCATCTTTATACTTCTGCTTCATAGACAGCGAATCTTTACCGGTAGGAACATTTATACCCAACTCGATAGCGAAATCACTTACACCTCTTACCGCTTCGAATAATCGCGCATCTTCACCTTCATTGTTACACGGCCACATCCAGTTGGCCGAAAGAGAAACGCTTTTTAGTCCTTTTTCCAGTGGGGCCCAAACAATATTTGTGAGTGCTTCTGTGATCGAATTACGCGAACCCGCAACCGGATCCACCAGGGCGCTAACCGGGGAGTGGCCAATAGAAGTTGCCACACCTTCTTTTCCTTTATAGTCCAGGGCCATCACCCCGCAGTTGTTCAATGGCAGTTGAAGCGGGCCGGCACATTGTTGCTTAGCCACACGTCCTGTAACACAGCGGTCCACTTTGTTAGTAAGCCAATCCTTGCAACCTACCGCTTCCAATTGTAAAAGTTGCGATACGTATTCATGCAGCTTGCCGGATTCGACATTGGCGTCCTTATAAGTGCGCCCCATCTTACGGTCTTTCATTATTGTTTTTGGGGAACTGCCAAACATATCTTCCAGGGCAAAATCCATAGGTTTATCCCCTTTGCTGCCACTTTCAATACAAAACGCATGATCTCCGGTTACTTCGCCAACTTCATACATAGGAGAGCGTTCCCGGTCGGCAACTCGCTTTAATTGATCAATGTCCTTTTCACCTATAACCAGCCCCATTCGTTCCTGTGATTCGTTCCCTATAAGTTCCTTGGCCGAAAGTGTTGGATCTCCCACCGGTAGTTTGTCCAGGTCGATATGGCCACCAGTTTCTTCCACTAGTTCACTAAGGCAGTTCAGGTGTCCGCCGGCACCGTGATCGTGAATAGAAACGATGGGGTTTTCTTCACTTTCCACCATCCCTCGTACTGCATTGGCAGCACGTTTCTGCATTTCGGGATTAGAACGTTGTACGGCGTTAAGCTCGATCCCGCTTTCAAATTCGCCGGTATCTGCCGAGGAAACCGCAGCTCCTCCCATCCCGATACGGTAGTTTTCACCCCCAAGAATAACGATCTTATCCCCAACTTCGGGTATATCTTTTATGGCCTGGGAGGCTTTTCCGTAGCCAATTCCGCCGGCTAACATGATCACTTTATCGTAGCCCAATTTTCGAGCGTCTTCCTTATGCTCGAAGGTAAGCACCGAACCCGCTATTAGGGGTTGTCCAAATTTATTCCCAAAATCGGATGCTCCATTACTGGCCTTTATTAGGATGTCCATTGGGGTTTGATATAACCACGGACGTTCATCCATGGCTTTTTCCCAGGGCCTGTTTTCTGCTAATCGGGAGTAGGATGTCATATAAACGGCTGTACCCGCGAGAGGCAAGGAGCCTTTCCCGCCAGCCAGTCGGTCCCTAATCTCACCACCACTGCCTGTGGCAGCACCGTTAAACAGTTCTACTGTGGTGGGAAAGTTGTGTGTTTCGGCTTTTAGAGAGATCACACTTTTAAATGGGGTAGCTTGGTAATAATCGGGTTTATCAGGTGATTTTGGGGCGAATTGTTCTACTTCAGGGCCACGAACAAAGGCGACATTGTCCTTATAAGCTGAAACAATATCATTTGGATTTACTTCGGAAGTCTTTTTAATTAGTTTGAACAAGGAGGAAGGCATAACCTCTCCGTCAATTTCAAAAGTACCGTTGAAGATCTTATGTCGACAGTGCTCACTATTCACCTGGCTGAATCCAAATACTTCACTATCTGTTAAGGGTCTGTTCAATTTTACCGAAAGATTGTTCAGGTACTCTACTTCATCATCGCTCAGTGACAGGCCTTCCGATAAATTGTAGGCAGCAATATCGTCTATTAGTTTAATGGGTTCCGGATCGATATGCATATCGAAAATTTCCTGGTCAAGCTTACTGTATTTTTGGGCAAGCATGGGGTCGAAGTCTGTATATCCTTCGTCTACCTTGTGAAATTCTTCAATCCTTACAATTCCGGAGATATGCATGTTCTGGGTAATTTCCACGGCATTTGTGCTCCAGGGGGTTACCATGGCGGCACGCGGGCCAACAAAAAAATCCGCTATTGCGGACTGTTCTATTTTAGGTTGGTTGCCAAATAACCAAGTAAGTTTTTCTATGGTTCGCGCGGAAAGATCGCCAGAGGATTGGACAGCAAAAACAGTGTTTTTTACATCTCCAAAAAAGTGAATCATCGGTTGTTTTTTATAAGTAATTTGAACAAAGCACAAAAATAATTAATTATTACGGATTAAGTGCTATTTCCCACTTTTAATGATCTGTGGTTTCTCTACTTAATTACTGGGTTTTTGAATTCAGAATTTAGCCGTACCTTCCCAGTCTCAAAAATTTAATCAGCTAAAGCTTAAACTATGATTTTTAAAAACTACCTGCTTGCATTAGCGCTTATCATTTGCGTTGGTGTTAGCGCACAGGAGACGTACCCTCCCAGTGAAATTATTACCGGAACTTATATGGGTCAAACGATCCCACTAAGAGATTTCCCGGTAATGGAGTCCGGACAGTTTAACGATCCGAGAACCCAAACTATGGTGATAGACCAGAGAAACACAACTCCTATGGAGGCTGTAAACACTACCACCGTTATTCCAGATCTGCAAACCGAACCGGGCCAGATCGAAAGTATGCCGATCGAGCAGAATTTTATCGGTGCCTCTTCATCCGAATCCGGATTTTTTCCTCCGGATCCAACCGGAGCTGTAGGTCCTAATCACTACTTGCATTCGGTTAATTCCTTAGTTAAGATATTCGATAAAACAGGGACACTACTTGTGGGACCTGTTTCGTTGTCAGCCTTTTTAGGTATTCCATCAAACAGCGGTGACCCTATTGTTCTTTACGATCAATTGGCCGATCGTTGGGTGGTAAGTGAATTTGGTTCATTGAACAACTCGCTTGCTATTGGGGTTTCAGTAACCAATGACCCAACAGGGGCCTATAACGTTTGGCAATATCAGTTCAGTGGTTTTCCAGATTATCCAAAATACGGTGTTTGGCATGATGGTTACTACGGAACAGTTAACCTGAATGGTTCAACTACGCAGGGTTTTGTTATGGAAAGAGATGAGATGCTCGCTGGTGGAGCCAGTCCGCAGATCCTTATCTTCAACCTTCCACAGATCGTTGTTAACCCAAACCAGGTAAAGAGTCCTGCTGCGGTTAACCTTACAGGAACTACCATAGATCCAAACACACCTGGATATATTGTATATCTGCAGGATGATGGCTGGACAGGTTCGATCACCTTCGACCACCTGAAAGTTTGGGAAATCGATATGGACTGGACCAATACTGCAAATTCAACTATATCTACACCCCAGGAGATTCCTACTACACCTTTCGACGCAGGGGAGTTATTTGGAAACGGTAATGGTGCATTACGTCAACCGGGAACTAGTCAGCGACTTGCCGGGCATGGTGGTATTGTATCTTTTGGAGCAAACTACAGAGATTTTGGAACTCATAATTCCTGGTTAATTACCTTCAATACTTTTATCGATGCAATGGAGACCGGCGGTATCCGCTGGATCGAATTACGTAATACAGGAGTAGATCCCTGGACGATCTTCCAGGAAGGTACTTATTCTATTGCAGACGGACACAGTAGACTGATGAGTAGCGCGGCTATGGATGCAGCCGGAAATATTGCCTTGGGCTATACTACCGGTAGTACAACTTTAGCTCCTTCCTTACGATATACAGGACGTTTTAACGGAGATCCTTTAGGGATGATGACCGTTGCGGAAACTATTATTATTGATGGACCAGGAGTAAGAACAAACAGTAATCGTTACGGGGATTATTCGCATATGACCATGGACCCGAATAACTTTACTTTCTGGTTTACTTCCGATTATTTCTCATCCAACAATCAATGGAGAACTCAGGTAGCTGCCTTCTCATTATCGAGTGGATTTGCAAACGACGTGGGAGTTACAGATATACTACAGCCCAATAATGGTCCATTAACCGCTACAGAAAGCGTTCAGATCAATTTGAGAAACTTTGGTTCTGCTACACAAACACTTATTCCTCTCGAATTGAGAGTAGACGGAAATTTGGTGGCCACAGAGAACTATACAGGTACCTTAAATGCGAATCAACTCGATACCTTTACTTTTGCTACTACTGTAGATATGTCTACTGTAGGACAAACCTATTCGATAGAGGTGACCGCATTACTACCTGGAGACCAGTTTAGTGCTAACGATAGTTTTACCAAAGATGTTACCCACTTATTTGCTAACGATGTGGGAGCAATAGATATTACTTCTCCGGTAAGTGGTTCGGGCTTGAGTGATACCGAAACCATTTCGGTTACTTTAAGAAACTTTGGTGCGGCTACGCAATCTAATTTCGATGTACAGTATACGGTTAACGGAGGTTCTCCGGTAGTAGAAACATTTGCCGGTCCGCTCTTATCGGAAGATGAAGCGAATTTCGACTTCGCACAGACTGCAGATCTATCTGCACTTGGTACATACGATATAGAAGTGTCAACCGTTCTAGCTGGAGATTCAGACCCATCTAATGATAGTGTGTCTGTTACAATAGATAATGTACTTTGTACCCCGGCAATGGATTGTTCTTTCGGTGACGGGTTCCAATTGGTAGCCGTTGCAGAGATCAACAACCCTTCCGGTTGTGAAGGATATGGTGATTTCACCAACCTTATTGCTAACCTTGCACCAGGTAGTACGAACAGTATCACCTTTACAACAGGTTATGGTGACCAGAACGTGAAAGTATGGATCGACTTTAATGATGATAATAACTTCACCAATGGTGAGGTAGTAGTTCCTAACTTTGTGATCGCTCCAGGTCAGGCAGCCGGATCTTATACCG
>QQUG01000241.1 GCA_008501705.1 Flavobacterium sp. | reverse complement strand
ATAAATTTCACATTCATGTCGAAAGCCGGGATCTTAAAAGTGGGATTGTGTGTATTATGTGAACGGAAGACCACATCCGGCTCCTCATCCAGGAGGTAAAAACCGATCTGTGTTACATCGTCGGTCTCGATTCCATACGGGGTGTAGTGTAACTGGGCTGTTATTTTTGTTCCTTTCTGAATAAATATCCCGGTTCCCTCCGGATATGCCATTGTTTGTTTTTTACCCGTACTCACTGCGATGAAATTGTCAACCTTCGGACTGATCATTCTATCGGAAATAGGACTCTTTTCCAATTCGTGGGCGCTGGATAGCAATACATGATGTACCACATTTGGGTTACCGGGCTTGATCTCTATGGCTTTCAGCCAAACATCCCGTTCAAATTCCAGGTCGATCTCCTGGTAACGATAGGGGATCAATCCCGTGGCGGGTACAGTTTCTCTCTTCAGGTTAATCACCTTATCAGGCATTCCTAATTCCCAGTCGTTGGAGACAGGCTTTATTAATTTTAGCGTGTCTATACCTGTACCGCGAGGGCTTCCTTGATCTATCCAGGACACGATCCTTCGCACCAGTGAATCCTCTATCCCAATATCGTTCTTAAAGGTATGGCTATTAGAATTCAGACTCCAGGGCGGCATTCGTTTACTTATTAGCACTTGTTTCATCATGGAAGACCAGCCACGTACTGTTTCATAGTCGCTCATGGACCAGGGGCCGATCCCATTAGGGTTATGACACATAACACAATGATTGGCAAGGATTGGTGCGATATCTGTAGTGTAGGTAAGTGTATCTTCCTTCTCCAGTTTTGAAAGTCGGGTCACGGTGCATCCTCTCGTCATTTTTTCTTTGGAAACCGGTTGTTTATCTTGTAGCAGTGCATCTAAAGCATCGCGAAGGTAGGTTTCGGTGGGATCGTTCTTCTGAGCCCCATAATCTAGTCGGTTGTTGATCGGACCGCGAAAGATAATTTCCCTGCTTGTAGGATGCAGTACAATGACTTCGGAAGTGATCTTAACGTCCAAAGCATCGGCAACCAACTGGTTGTTATCTAACAAAACCGGTGCTGCAAAATCGAATTTACTCGCCTCTAAACTAGTTTCATGCGGGTCGTCCTGGGTATTACTATTCAGAAGAAAAAAAGTAAATCCATTATCCTTGTAATCGTTCACGATCTCGTTGAAATCACTCACGGCATTTCGAACGATAGGACAACCATTACCCTGCACCCAAAGTACAATTGCCTTACTGTCGTTATAATGCGATAATCGGTGAAGTTCACCGGTTGTATCGAACAAAGCATAGTCGTTAACCCTGCTATCTGCGATGGCTTCAGGCCGTTTTTCACAGCCAAAAATCACAGAAACAATGAAGCCGAAGACAAGTAGATCTCTTAGAAAATTCATCGGTACGAAAGTACTCATTTTCATTTACACAAAATAAAAAAACCGCCCGCAGTCTCACAACTACGGGCGGCTACTAACCAACCAATTATAAATGAGTTTTTATGGAACTCTAACCAGTATTATGAATTTATCAGATCCTGCTGGTTACGGAATACCAGGGAATTATCGAAACTATCTATTAGGATAATACTTTCGGTCTGAACCTTACCTGCCAGGATCTCTTTCGAAAGCTCATTAAGAACTTCTTTCTGGATAACCCGTTTTACAGGCCGTGCTCCGTATTGCGGATCGTACCCTTTTTCGGCCAGGTAAGCGATCGCTTCCTCTGTGGCATCTAAAGTGATACCTTGTTTGGAGAGCATTTTGGTTACTCCTTTTAGCTGTAATCTCACGATCTCCTTAATATCTTCCTTGTTCAATGGAGTGAACATGATGATATCGTCTATCCGATTGAGAAATTCAGGCCTTACCGATTGTTTCAATAAGCCTAGTACTTCGATCTTAGCAGTCTCCATGGCCGTGTCGAGATCTTTCATATTCTCGTACTGCTCCTGTATAATATGGCTTCCCATATTACTGGTCATGATGATGATGGTGTTCTTGAAATCGGCCACCCGCCCTTTATTATCGGTTAGCCTGCCTTCATCTAATACCTGCAACAATATATTGAAGGTATCCGGATGGGCTTTTTCGATCTCGTCGAGTAATACCACCGAATAAGGCTTTCTTCGAACCGCTTCGGTGAGTTGTCCACCTTCGTCATAACCCACATAACCCGGAGGAGCTCCTACCAATCTGCTTACACTGTGTCTTTCCTGGTATTCACTCATGTCTATACGAGTCATAGCGTTGTCATCGTCGAAAAGGTATTCGGCCAAAGCCTTTGCAAGTTCGGTTTTCCCAACCCCGGTAGTCCCCAGGAATAGGAAGGAACCAATAGGTTTCCTGGCGTCCTGCAAACCAGCCCGACTTCTCCTTATAGCATCACTTACTGCAACGATCGCTTCTTCCTGTCCAACTACACGTTTGTGAAGTTCGGCTTCGAGCTGTAGCAATTTTTCACGTTCACTCTGAAGCATCTTTGTAACAGGGATACCGGTCCATTTGGCAACCACCTCCGCTATGTCGTCGTTGGTAACCTCCTCTTTAATCATAGAACTTCCTTGTTGATACTCGGCAAGTTGTTCTTCCAGTTTGCTTAATTGCTCCTGGGTTTCCTTGATCTTTCCATAACGAAGTTCTGCTACCTTCCCAAAATCACCTTCACGCTCGGCTTTTTCTGCCTCCAGCTTGAATTCTTCTATTTCTTTCTTGGCATTCTGAATATTATCGACAACCTCTTTCTCACTTATCCATTTGGCATTGAGGTCGTTTCGTTCTTCCTTCAAATTGGCAAGTTCAGAGCGTAGCGACTTGAGTTTTGCCTCGTCCTTTTCGCGTTTTATGGCCTCGATCTCAATTTCCAGTTGCATGATCTTTCGGTCAAGTACATCCAGCTCTTCCGGTTTCGAATTGATCTCCATCCGCAAGCGTGCCGCGGCCTCGTCCATAAGGTCGATCGCTTTATCCGGCAAGAATCTATTTGTGATATAACGCTGTGAAAGTTCAACCGCAGCAATGATGGCTTCGTCCTTGATTCGCACCTTGTGATGCGTCTCATATTTCTCTTTGATCCCCCTTAGGATGGAAATAGCGCTTTCAGTATCAGGTTCACTAACCATCACCTTCTGAAATCGTCTTTCCAGGGCCTTATCCTTTTCAAAATACTTTTGGTATTCATCCAGGGTTGTGGCTCCTATGGCCCTTAGCTCACCACGCGCCAAAGCCGGTTTCAGTATGTTGGCTGCGTCCATAGCGCCCTGACCACCACCGGCTCCAACCAGCGTGTGGATCTCATCTATAAAAAGCACGATATCACCGTCACTGCCGGTAACTTCCTTGATAACGGCCTTAAGGCGTTCTTCAAATTCACCTTTATATTTTGCGCCTGCAATAAGAGCTCCCATATCCAGGGAATATATTTCCTTAGATTTAAGGTTTTCGGGAATATCGCCATCTACAATTCGATGGGCCAATCCTTCCGCGATAGCAGTTTTACCCGTACCCGGTTCTCCTACCAGCATAGGGTTGTTCTTGGTTCTTCGGGAGAGAATTTGCAGTATGCGTCTTATCTCCTCATCTCGTCCAATAACCGGGTCCAGTTTCCCGTCCCGGGCAAGTTGATTGAGGTTTCGGGCGTATTTGTTCAACGAATTATAGGTGTCCTCTGCGCTGGCCGAAGTTACTCTGTCTCCTTTACGCAATTCCTCCACCGCAGCTTTTATACCTTTTTCGGTAACTCCCTGATCCTTTAAGCCTTGTGCGATGCTGCTTTTCGACTTGAATATAGCGAGGAGTAAATGTTCTATACTCACAAATTCATCATTCATCTTCTTGGCGATGATACTCGCCTCATTCACCGTCCTGGCGGCTTCACGTGATAACATGATCTCACCTCCGGCAACTTTTGGAAAGCTCTCTAATTGCTTCTCCAATACTTGTTGAAGCAAGGGGAGATTCACGTTGAGTTTTTTAAGAATGAAGGGTGTTACATTCTCATCTACCTCAAATATCGCCTTCAGCAAATGTTCATTTTCAATTTGCTGATGCTCCATACTTTGTGCAATTTGCTGTGCGTGCTGCAAAGCTTCCTGCGATTTTATTGTAAAATTATTAAAGTTCATAGTTTATATATTTTCTGAAAGTTTACCTTTCGTTTTTTCAATTTTCGTTTAGTATGGGTCAAATCTTACGCCAACTTGAATTCAGGACAAAATGACCGATTTTGTAAGGTTTTTAAAGACATTCTGACCGATTCCCAATAATTGAAACTGTA
The DNA here is from genome assembly GCA_008501705.1 of Flavobacterium sp. Lineage (GTDB taxonomy): Bacteria > Bacteroidota > Bacteroidia > Flavobacteriales > Flavobacteriaceae > Pukyongia. The sequence continues at coordinate 29,081 of QQUG01000241.1, read as the reverse complement.
TATTCGCAAAAAAAAGATCAATGAGCTTATTTGGATTATTTGGTTCGAAGGAACCTTCAGAAAAGAAAGAGAAAAAACAATTACCCTGGGAAAGATTAACGAGCCTGGAGCAACTCGACGAGATCTCGAAGATCTCCAAAACACAACCGGTGGCCATATTTAAACATTCCACCCGTTGTGGAATAAGCCGAATGGTTCTTAACCAGTTTGAAGGCTCCTACGATATAGATCCTGCGGAGATGCGTTTATATTATTTAGATCTGCTAAGCTACAGACTGGTTTCGGATGAGGTTGCCATAAGATTTCAGGTACTACATCAAAGTCCGCAGCTCATTGTGATCAAGAATGGAATGGTTGTACACCAGGCGTCTCATCACCAGATACAGACGGCAGCCCTGGAAGAAATTATTGAGTTATAATGAAAAAAGGAGCGATTATTACCGCCCCTTCTTATTAGAGTATATTATTTTTTAATATTTCCTTCAGCCGGCCTTTTATATTGTCGCTGGCATCCAGTAATAATTGAGCATTATTGGGAAAGGGAACAAAACGGTTCTCTACTAGAATAAGATCATCGTCATTCAATGCCCTTTCATCTCCTCTATAGGTTGCAAAGACATTCTCGAAAATAAATTCGGTGCCCATTGGAAACCTATCGATGTCTCTTCCCTGGTTCAGGTCCCTGTAAACCACATTTCCTCCTACAGTGGCGGCCTTAAACTGCTCGGTGATGGTGAGGATAGCAGATACGGTCTTGTATACATCCACCTTGATAGGATTACCTTCCTCATCTTTTATGATCTTTCCTTCGCGATTTCGTTTGTATTCCCAGCCGTCCTTAATTCTTTTGGTACGTCTTACTTCTTTTTCTGAAATGCGCTCCGGTGAAAACTCGATCTGTCTAAAATTAAGGGCGATACCGTAGTCATAATCGATATTCGGATTTCGCTCCGCGTGATATTGGGTCCAGAAATTATCGAGTCCGTAGGTATTGAAATCGAGTAATTCTCGTTCCAACTGTCGCGGCATGATCTGGCCGCTACGGTTATTAAGGCTAACAAATACGAAATCTGTTCCCAAATACAAGGCGTCATCCATCTTTTCGGAGAGCCCCATGTATCCTAGTCTCAGGTTTTGTAGCTCACTCAAAAGGTCATATGCTCTTCGCGCCTGCATTTTATCGTTCGATTGAAGGAATCTGTCGCTTTGGTTCCATAAAGCCTCTCCCAGCACCTGCTTGGCCGCTATAGCCTCATCTGAATAATCTTTCATTTTAAACCTGGCATTCCTGCCTTCCGAAGAAATATATAAAGGAAGCAATGGCCGGATGAGTTGCTGTCTGCGTTCCAAACCCTGGTAGCGATAGTACAGCTCTCGTTTCGACTTTAAATTATTCTCTTTTTTCAGAAAATTGATCTGGCGTTGGTCCTCATCATTAGCCTTCTTATAGGCTTCCTCCAATAAAACGATATGCTCTTCATTCCTGGCAAGCGTTTTGTCTTTCTGAAGTTTTTTAACCGCCAGATCTATAGCCTGGTCGTAATTTCCACGAGCAAGAAATTTCTGATTCCGTTTTACACTATTACATCCGCCGAGCAATAGTACTGCCATAATAAGGGTAATAGTAGATCTCATAACAAGAGGGTATTGGTTATGCAGAGTAAATTACAAGGGTTATGCCAAAGTTATAACTCTCTGGCTGGCAATACTTTACCGCTACAATCCCCAAACCCTATACGTATTTTGTCGTTTTGGCTATAGCCACGAAGTATAACGGTATCTCCATCTTCAATGAATTTCCTGCTACTTCCGTCCGCTAAAGGAACAGGGTTCTGTCCTCGCCAGCTAAGCTCCAACATGGATCCATAACTGTCTTTGGTTGGACCAGAAATGGTTCCGCTTCCCATCATGTCTCCGCTGCGAACATTACAACCATTTACGGTGTGATGCGCCAGCTGCTGCGCCATCGACCAGTACATATACTTGAAATTAGAGTTGCAGACCACGGTTTCTTCTTTCCCTTCGGGTTTTATTATGGCTTGTAATTTTATATCGAAGTTCTTTTTGCCTTGCTGTTGCAGATATGGCATAGGCTTCGGGTCTTGTGCCGGCCCTTCAACCCGGAAGGGTTCCAGAGCATCCAGGGTTACTATCCAGGGTGATATGGTAGATGCAAAATTCTTACCCAGGAATGGCCCCAGAGGCACATATTCCCAGGCCTGTATGTCGCGAGCGCTCCAATCGTTAAAGAGGACTAACCCAAATATATTATCTTCGGCCTCATCGATGGGAATAGGTTTTCCAAGATCGTTGGAAGCAGTCGTGATAAAAGCCATTTCCAGTTCGAAATCGAGCAATTTTGTAGGCCCGAATCCGGGTACTCCATCATCGCCTGGCTTGGTTTGTCCCACTGGCCTTCGCACTGCAGTTCCTGAAGGAATTATAGACGAACTTCTGCCGTGATATCCAATAGGTATATGGAGCCAGTTCGGCATTAGAGCATTTTCCGGATCTCTAAAAAGCGATCCAACATTGGTCGCATGTTCTTTACTGGCGTAAAAATCTGTATAATCTCCAACATCCACCGGTAGTTGCATTTCTATCTCATCCATTGTGAACAAAACACGCTGCTTGTGTTCTTCATGGTCACGCAGCACTGGATTATCTTTCATAAAGATCTCCGAAACACGGTTACGAACCAGGCGCCAGGTCTTTCTGCCATCGGCAATAAAATCGTTTAAACTATCCTGAAGGAATATATCATCGGTTAGTTCTATACCTTGAAAATAGCCCAACTGATGCAAGGCTCCAAGGTCGATCGCAGTATCACCAATTCTGGTACCTATGGTAATGATATCATCACGGGTTAAGAAAACGCCAAAAGGTATATTCTGTATAGGAAAATCGCTGTTTTCAGGGACATCGAGCCAGCTGCGTCGATCGGGATTATTTGCGGATAAGGGCATGATTTGTGTTTTGGATTTTTATTACTTGATTTGTTGGTAAAATGTTAATCAAATATATAATTTCTGAAGTATTACCCCTAAGCATTTTGTATTTTTGGTGCTTTATTAACATTTCTGAAATATGATATCCAGAGACGAACAGATATTCGAACTTATAGAGGCCGAGAAACAACGACAATTAAACGGCCTGGAGCTTATTGCTTCCGAAAATTTTGTGAGTGATCAGGTGATGGAAGCTGCGGGTTCTGTCCTCACCAATAAATACGCCGAAGGTTATCCCGGTAAACGCTATTACGGGGGTTGTGAAGTGGTGGATGAAGTAGAAACCATCGCGATTGAAAGAGCCAAAACCCTGTTTGGTGCCGAATATGCCAATGTTCAGCCGCACAGCGGATCGCAGGCCAATACAGCTGTTTTTGCTGCCTGCCTGAAACCGGGCGATAAATTCCTTGGATTCGATCTTTCGCATGGAGGTCATCTAACTCATGGTTCTCCTGTAAATTTTTCCGGTAAATTATATAATCCGGTCTTCTATGGAGTGGATGAAGCCACCGGAATGTTAAATTACGATAAAATTGAAGAGATCGCTATAACCGAGCAACCCAAAATGATCATCGCAGGGGCTTCGGCTTACTCGCGGGAAATAGATTACAAACGTTTCAGAGAGATTGCCGATAAGGTGGGTGCCATCCTTATGGCCGATATCGCGCATCCTGCGGGCTTGATCGCCAAAGGGATCATTTCAGACCCCATCCCGTATTGCCATGTGGTAACCACAACTACCCATAAAACATTACGTGGGCCGCGTGGCGGACTCATACTCATGGGAAAAGATTTTGAGAATCCCTTTGGAATAACCTTGAAGAGCGGCAAACCGCGTATGATGTCGTCATTATTGGATAGCGGGATCTTTCCCGGAAACCAGGGTGGCCCGTTAGAACATATCATCGCTGCTAAGGCCATTGCCTTTGGTGAAGCATTAACAGACGACTTCCTGCATTATATGGTGCAGGTAAAGAAGAATGCTGCCGTCATGGCCCAGGCTTTTGTTGATAAAGGCTATAAGATCATTTCTGGAGGGACAGACAACCATATGATGCTCATCGATCTTCGGAACAAGAATATTACAGGAAAAGAAGCCGAAGAAGCACTCGGTAAAGCAGATATTACCGTAAACAAGAATATGGTTCCTTTCGATGATAAATCACCTTTTGTTACCAGTGGGATCCGGATTGGTACCGCTGCGGTAACCACCAGGGGCCTGAAAGAAGGAGACATGCAACAGATCGTGAACCTGATCGACGAGGCCCTCACCAACTTCGAAGATGAATCGAAACTCGGGTCCATCGCTACCCAGGTGAATGAGATGATGGCGGGTAGGCCGTTGTTTCAGAATTAATGAAATAAATAATTAAGCATGATTTCAAAATTGAAATTAATTTTATTATTAGCTTTTATAGTTTTTATGGGGTCCTGTTCCACGGATTCTAGTGTAGTTGAAACGGAAGATAACGATCCTGATCCAATGGAAGATCCGGTTTTAAATGAGTATACTTTTGTTTTTAATATCAACTTTACAATAATTAATGGTCCTGGGACATTTTTTATAAGTGATGCTGAAGGAAATATTTTAGGACAAGGTCCTGCCTTGAGTAATCAACAAACTCAGATTGTTGTAGAGTCACCGGCGAACACAATTTTTGACCTCACAAGCATGAATATAGACACGAATCAAAATGGTGAACAAAGTTATTCAATTTACGTCCATCAAGGAATCGAGCCTGGGACTTATGAGATGAATAACCTAGCTATTGACAACCCTCCTTCCCAAAGTTTGAAACTTAGCATCACAAATATAGGATCATCTTCACTAAAGAGACCCAGTCATGGTGATTTTGATTTTGCAGTTGGTTATTCTCCATCAAATGGGGGAACAATTGATTTTGCTAGCCACGCCATATTTAGGGAAGGATTTGGCGGTTATTACATGTCGTTAATAAGGGACAATGAAACAGAAGAACGTTACTACTGGAGTGAAAACCCTCCTCTGATCGATCCAGAGATCATTGATTATGAAACATTACCTATCCAGACCAATTTCATCACAATGAGTACGCCGCCAGACTTTACATTATCCACTTTTCTGGAATTACAAGGATATCATCCTAACAATAATTCCGGATTAGGAAATTCCATGGCTGTTAGAACTCAATTTGATGGATTTCCTCCTTTAACTTATGGCTTGCCCGACGGTATATTTAATAGGTACCGATTACATAACATTCATATTAGGGGAAATAGAGGATACCAAATAATACGTACCTCTTCGACTCCGTTTACAGAATTGCCATTATCCGATTTAAATATGGATCTTTCCAGTAGTAGTGTTAATTCCTTCATTGCTCAAATTGAAGGAGACGGGGATGTATATATCGCAAGATTCGAATACTTGGATCCACAGGATAATACCGAGTTCATTCTTCAAATTCACGGAGATCCAAAACCCAATATTTCTTTCTCAAAAACCGCTTTGGTAAATAATATTTTGAACGGTATTATTTCACCTTCAAATTTTGAACTTACGTATGTGGATATATCAGACTATGAGAATGTCGAGACGTATTCGAATTATTTCAGAGCTTACTTTGACAGAAGTTTATCTTTACCGATTGTAAGTGAAAACTTTACCCGCTTCATAAAAGATTTATAGTTAAAGTAAACAGTAGTTTGTCTGAAGTAATTTTAATCTGGATTATTTATTCATCTGTAGATATGCAATGCTCGAATTAGAACTAGGGTCCATCGCTACCCAGGTGAACGAGATGATGGCGGGTAGGCCGTTATTTCAAGCGTGATCCAGTACCAACCACTCCGTATTAGACATTTCCGGGGTGATCTCAACTTCAAATTCTCCCAATGCTCCTATAGTCTCAGGTAATCTGCCTTGTGATAAAGCGTTGAACATGGGAGTAGGGTCCGCATCGAATTCTACCACACGCGCAGTTTCATCCATTAGGGTGTCCAAAACAGCGACTTCGTAGCGTAGGAGTCGGTCGAGCCAGGGAAGTTTATAATCTTTTTTCTGAAGGTATTCGGCAAAATTCTTCGCCTCCTTATAGCTTAATTGCTCCGGAGGATAACTTTCCCAAAAATGATTTAAGATGGCTGCAAATACTTCGGCACCCAATATGAGCATCATATAACGGGTAGTGAGTTTAAAGATGCGTGCCACCATGGACGCCCTAAATTCTTTGATGAGCTTTTGATAAACTTCGAAACGTTCTTCCTGGACAGTTCCTTCCGAAGCAGAACTTCGGCCGATCACTTCATTACCCAGCAAAGTTTCCCATTCTTCGGGTTGGTATTCACGGTTTAGTTTTTGTACGTTGTAAACAGCTTTCGGGAGCTGTTCATTATTAATAGCCTTGTAGCGTATTTTTCTGCTTTCCCAGAGATCGCGAACCGTTTCCATTTCAGATATAATAACGGGGTCACCCACGACCGGGATGTAAGAATCGAAAATTTCATAGGTAATTGCTTTTAAATTTGGAAGATCCGGCAGGATCTCTCGTGTAAGTGATAATAATCGTTTATCAATAGGTCCAGAGTGAGAGTCCATCCAGAGTCCGTTTAACTCGGTTCCCCCGGCAATATGCATTTCCACAACTTGATCCAGGGGAATCTCTTTAAGAAAATCGACGATGCTTTGCCGGCCGTTTAACTGGTTAGCGAAGAGGTTATGTATGTCTAGAAGGATACCGCAGTTAGTGGCTTTGGCGAGAGCCGAAACAAAAGCACCGTCGTTTATTTCTTTTGTATTAAGTTTTAAATAGTTCACTCCCGTTTCTACTGCTATAGGGCGTTTTATCTCATTTTGCAGTATGGTTACGTTTTTTATCGCAAGTTCCAATCCCTTCTCAGTTTGAAGTGGCGGCAGGAAGAAACCAGTATTGAATTGTGTTGTGGCGTTAAAGCTAAGATGCTCGGTCACCCAGGGGCTGTCGAACATATCGGCCGAATATTTTATTAGGTCAAGCTGGTCGCGTTTTGGCGCTAGGCTTCCGCCTACAGGCGCACCAATACTGTGTACCAGTTTATTGTAGGGCATTGCCTTTATCTGTTCGAAGACATTGGTGGGAATTTGCAGACTGTCGTCGGCATTTCTAATACAGAGGGTCTGAGGTTCGACCTCGAGGGTGTCTATCAGGCCGTTTGGAAAATCAATATTGGCAATAGCAGGCGAATAGATAATGCCTACCCCTGTTTGGGGTAGACATTCTAACGCCTTCACGCTGTTGATAGATCCTTTCATAGTTCAATTAGAAATTGAAGTCGAATTGGTTCTGAAAGAAAATATCGTGCCCCGAACAACATGCAAGACAACCGATCTCCTCAAAGATATCTTTAATGGCTAAATCAATCTTTCCGATGTCATACGATGTGTTCTTGGAAACACCAACGCTCAGGGTACTCGTTGCAGCCAGTTTAGATGGCTGAGGTGTAGGATCGCCATAAGCTATAGGCTGAATGGCTTGTTCTTTTGGGTCCAGAACGTAATCGCGGATGGTGGTGAAATAACAATCCACTCCCGAAAAACATTTAGGACATCCCAGTTCGTCCAACAGATCGTAGATACTTCTCTGAAAAGCATCCGCGTTGTAGGCTACTTTGGCAGGAATGGAAAGTCTTACTGCTCCGCTTCCTTTTCGCTCTCTTGATTTCATACTATTTGTTTTAAGATTAATGATGGTGTAAAATTAGAGCTGTGGGCTAGGCGGCACAAGCGTATTTTACCTAATAATCCCAGCGAGGATTGCTCCAATTTTGAAGGGGTAAAATCCTTTTTTATAGAGGAAAATTCCTAATTTGCACCAGTTCCATTACAGATCAATCTGCATGATCGTTACAGAAACCAAGCGTTTACAGCTTCGACACTACACCCTGGAAGATGCACCCTTCGTGCTCGAATTGCTCAATTCACGGGAATGGGTTGCCAATATTGGCGACCGAGGGATAAAAACTCTTAAGGATGCCGAAAATTATATTGCCGAGAAATATTTGCCTCAGTATTCGGAGCGTGGTTATGGCGCGTATATTTCGGAAATGAAAGAGAGCGGAGAGATTGTTGGTACCTGCGGACTATACAAACGGCCGGATCTCGATCATCCGGATATAGGATTTGCATTACTTCCGAAGTACACTAAAAAAGGATACGCCTTTGAAGCAGCAACTGCCGTGATGGAATATGCTACCGCTTATTTAAAATTTGATACTATCCTCGGGATCACCCTCCCAACAAATACTAATTCTATACTGTTACTCGAAAAACTCGGACTCCGGCAGGTGGACCGCATTAGGTTAGAAGGAGATGCGCAAGAATTATTGTTATTCTCCAGCGCTAAATACTAAGAAGCCCACAGAATACCCCATTTAGGGGATTTACCTTTCCCTTTAATTGGTTAATTTTAAGCATATTAAAAATTTATAAATGCTGAAACAACGCCACAGTATATTTTGTTTTTTTACAGCGCTTATGCTATTAATGCGGCTAGGTTACGGGCAACTATACGAGGTAACGCGTTATGCCGATGACAATGGTTTGCCATCTCGGATAGTACATGATGTTGACCAGGATAGTGAAGGCTATCTCTGGGTGGCCGGAAATAATGGGCTATACAAGTTCGATGGGCATAAATTCCATGCCTACTATGCGGTGCTTAATGATACTACGGGTCTTCGGAATAACCGGATCAATACGCTGATAGCCGATAGCAACGACCGAATATGGATTGGGACACCCAAAGGACTGCATGTAATGGAGCAGGACGAAATACGCTATGTACCCCTGGAGAAGAACAGCACCGATTCTCAGGAGCATATTACAGCCATCTTTGAGGATGCCGATAAAAACATATGGGTAGGTACCTACGACGGCTTTTACCGAATAGCAGATAAAGATGGACGGGTGGATAATTTCGCTGAACACCTGTTGTGGAACGAAAAAAAGAGTACCGTTTGGGGCTTTTCGCAGGACAAAGCCGGGAATATATGGATAGCCCGAGCTACTTATCCTCCCTTAATGCTCCCGAAGGGAAGATCGACCTTCAAAGAACTGAACCTTAAAATAGCAGATGAGGATCTGCCCGATGATCTCACGGTCTTTAATTATATCGAGTACGAAACCGGGCACTTCCTGGTTGGAAGCCCTCATGGATTGCTTAAAGGTTCGTATGACCTCGACAGTATTTTTACGATCAGTAGATATCGAACCCCGGACAACAAACCCCTGCCGAGGTATCATATTAATAAGACCGTAATAGACAGTGAGGGAGCGATCTGGATAGCCACCTGGCGCAATTACTATAAAAAATTTCACTTCAAGGGCGAATTTATTGAAGAGCAGGAAGTGATCGGTATGAATGACTATGGTGAGATGTCGGGTTTTGCCCGTAGTGTTTTCGAGGACAGACAGCACAATCTTTGGATGCCTAATTCCAACGGACTGTTCAAGTTTAGCGAAACTACCGGAAATGCCACGATTTTTCCGCCCCCACACAGGCCCAATTGTATTGAAAATATTAGTGTTTACAGTATTATCGAAGATAAATTTGACCGACTTTGGATCAATACGCCCACCCATCTGTACAGGATAGCTAAAGCGGATATATTAAACAACAAATGTCCCATAGAGTACTTAAGTTTGGTGAATCCACATTTTCAACTTTCACGAGATATGTTTATCGATAGCCGCGACCGATTATGGATCAGTGGACAGGGAGGGATAAGTGTTACTCAACTTGATAAGAACCATGAGCCTGGAGATTTTGTGCATTATACCCCTAAAAATGGATTACCTCATCTCTGGTCGTTCGAGATACTGGAGGAGAGCCCGGAAACATTCTGGGTCACAAATTATCACGGACTTTTAAAGCTTACATTAATTGATGGTGATATTAGGAAACCGCTATTCACTACATACGAATCTAATAATGAAATTCCCACTACGCTGGTAAATTCGTATACCCTTCAACTTGAAAAAGATAAGGAAGGATCACTTTGGATAGGAACTTTTTCGGGCTTGAGTAAATTAATTTCAGAAACCGCTGAAGGTAATTTCTCAAATTATACAGCCTCCTTCGGTAGATCTGATCACCTAAGTAATAATTCCATCAAAAAGATATTCAGAGACAGCAAGGACAGACTATGGATAGGAACACAAACCGGCCTGAACTTGTACATTGAAGAAACAGATTCATTTATTCAATTTGGACGCCCCGAAGGATTGCCTTCAGAATATATTCTTGGAATAGCCGAGGATAGTGAAAACCAACTCTGGATCACCACCACAAACGGAGTTTTTAAAGGGATCTATAATGAATCTATGAAAGCCTTCGTGCATATAGAATATTTTATGGGAAAAGATGGCCTGGCAGATAATATCTCCAACCGGAATGCTATATACATTGACGCAGATGACAAGGTGTTCATTGGTAGCAGCAAAGGGATTAGTGTGTTAAATAATGTGCAATCACATATTGATCTTCGGAAGTATAATTTGAGTATTACAACTTTGGAAAGCATTCGGAAAAAAGAATCGGGTTTTGTTTCTGTTTTGAATAGAATGAAGAACAACAAAATACAGCTTTCGGCCGGGGAGAATTCGATCCGACTGCATTATGCGGTTCTGGATTTTACTAAGCCTGAATTCAACCAATACCGACACAAATTTTTACCGCTAAGCGAGGACTGGGTGGAAACGGGTAACTCCTCTCAGCTTACGTATTACAATCTCTCCCCGGGTTCATATGAACTTATTCTGGACGGACATAATAACCAGGGGATATGGTCTGGCGACCCATTAAAGCTCTCTATAGTGGTCGCGCCTCCTTTCTGGAGATCTAATATGGCATTTGCCCTTTATATCCTGCTCGCTTTGGGTATTATTAGAATGCTTTATATAATGCGTATTAAAAAGAAAATGCATGAATTGGAGCAGGAGACCCGTCTTGAAAAAGCACTGATCCTGGAACGAGAACAGTTGCGGAATGAGAATGCAGCCGATTTTCACGATGAGCTAGGCTCGAAGGTCACCAAGATTTCCATGTTCTTAACACTGGCAGAGCGCACATTAAAGGAGAAGAAGGATCCAACGAACTGGTTGGGCAAAATGAGGGAGAATATTAAGGATCTATCTGGGAGTTTCAGGGATCTGTTGTGGGTAATCGATCCGAAGAAAGATAGCCTGGCTGATGCATTTCTGCGTTTGAAAGATTTTGGAGACGACCTGTTTGGTACTTCAGAAACCAGGTTCAGTACCCTAGGTTATTCAGAAAAACTAAATGTTATCAAACTCGATCCTCAAACAAAGAAACAGGTAGTGCTCATTTTTAAAGAAGCCATGCACAACTGCGCAAAATATGCCAACGCTACATTGGTAGAACTAAGTATTTCTCATACAGACCACTATTCAACACTGATCTTAAAGGATAACGGTAATGGATTTAACGTACATGAGCAGGGGGAAGGCAGGGGCCTTCCCAATATGAAACAAAGGGCCGAAAAAATTGGCGGGAAACTTAACATAGTATCCAATAAAAATGGTACGTCAGTAAAATTGGAAAACATACCCCATCTGGGGGAGGAAAATTCAATTTAAATAGTTGTAAATTAGAGTATTGAACAAAAAATGTTAACCGACACCATACATATAGCAATTGTTGAAGATGATAATGAGATAAGACAGACCCTACAGCTAATCCTGGATGGATCGGCCGGATTCGCTTGTAAGTATGCCTTTGCCGATGCTGAATCCGCCATAACATCTATCCCAAACCTACCAGTAGACGTGGTACTGATGGATATCGATCTGCCTGGAAAAAGTGGAATTGAGGCAACGCGTGAATTAAAAAAGAAGATCGGGGAAATAGACTTTATCATGTTAACGGTGCAGAGCGATGACGATTCGATTTTCGAATCTTTGTGCGCCGGTGCCTCGGGTTATTTATTGAAAGATACCAATCCGGCCGACCTGCTGGTCCATATAAAAGAGGTGCACGACGGCGGATCGCCAATGAGTAGCCAGATCGCGAGACGGATCATTAATTCGTTCCGTATTATCGATAATCCGCTCTCCGATCGTGAAACGGAAGTGCTTAAACTACTCAGCCAGGGACTCAATTACAAAGATGTTGCCGAGACCGTGTTTTTAAGTCCGCACACGGTAAAAACCCACATTAAGAATATCTACTCCAAACTTCATGTGAACAATCGAGCAGAGGCGATCTACAAGGCAATTAAGCAAAAACTCATTTAGCAGGAATAATAATTTCTGAATATACCCCATAAGAGCGATTGATTTAAGTTATTCATTATGAGAGATTTGTGATCTAATAATCAATATATCTCACTTATGAAAACAACTAAACTTATTAAAAACATCGCGCTGATCTGTTTGCTAATTACTTTTAGTAGTGGCTTTGGACAGGATGTAGGAGGTATCATCTCCAGGAAGGCGAAAAACCGAGCTAATAAACAGATCAATAAAACTGTAGACGACGGACTTGATGTCATAGAAGGCAAGGACGAGAAAAAGACCGGTTCACAAGAGGACAAGAATACAAAACCTAATACCGATGTAGTGGAAGTTTCCACAAATTCTATGGGTTCCACGTTGCCGCTAGGTAATTTCATAAATCCGGGCACGGCAATTTTCGTGGACGACTTTAATACAGAACGCCCAACAGAGTTCCCATCGAAGTGGGTGCAGGTAAAGGGGGCACTTCAGAATAACCATGTAATCACCAATGGTAAAAAGGACGGAGTGGTTGAAACGATCTCAGGTTACAGCACCATAAAACCTAATATCAGTAATGAAAACTACCTGGGTTCAGAGTTTAAAGTTGAAATGCAGGCGTATTTTCACAATAAAGGTAACGAGCAATATGTGATCAAGTTTAAGAATTCGGTCGATCCCTATGCCAATCACGATGTTAGAATAGGCAATGGAGTGATGTGGAATGGTGCCGACAATATTTCCCGATTACCCTCCGGGATATGGAAAGAGGGATGGCATACTATTCAGTTATCCTTCAATAAAGGCTATATGAAGGGTTATCTCGACGGATATATGCTGGTAAATGATCCAGACATTACGACCAATGAGGATCATGTTCGAAATATGTTTACCAGCCTGGAGTTGTACATAATTTCACCTTCGGTAAACAAGAACCCTTCAAAATCCGAAATGGTTACTTATTTCGCCATAGGAGGTAAAGGACACGATTTGTATACCAGGTTAAAGACAGACGGACGCCTGGTAATGAACAATATCAATTTTGAAGTAAATTCTTATACACTAACTTCCGATTCGTACACAGTACTCGATCAGATCGCTGCTATGATGGCGCAAAATGCTGAGGTTAGATTGAATATTCATGGACACACAGATTCTGATGGAACCGATACGTCCAATCAGACCTTATCCGAGAATCGCGCCATGTCTGTGATGAAATATCTAACCGGGAAGGGTTTAGATCCTGGGCGTCTTTCAAGTGCAGGATTTGGCGAGTCTACCCCGATAGCAGAAGGAAATTCTCCTGAGGCTAAGGCCAAGAACAGACGTGTGGAATTCGTCCTAATGGAACAAAAATAAGCCTGTTATGAAAATTAAAATAGTATTTATATTAAGTATGCTCCTGGTAGTCGGAATCGGAAAAACGATCGCTCAGAGTTATACACCTCCTAGCAGAGAGATGGTAGAGAACTACCTGGATCAAATTGATTCGTGTAAGGCTTTCCTCAAGGAACTTGAAGCAGATATTGCAGAGATGGAGAACAACCCGGAACTGGTCACTCTTGCTCAATACAAGGAGGCAAAGGCGTTACAATCCAGAGCAGAGAGTTGTTTAAGATCGACACGCGCGAAACTGGAGGAATTAAGAAAAAAATTTCCAGGGTGGTTTAATAGCCCCAGTGCAACTTTAAACCTGAGCAAAGGAGGACATATCACACCTAAGGGGCTCAGGGCTGGATTAGACGCGATCGAGGCTAAGATCGATAAATTGCTAAATAGATTAAATGCCATAGAAGAACCGGCCAATTGATTAGTTGAACCAAAAAAAGTCCCGCAATTTGCAGGACTTTTTTTTATGGTGTTCCTCCCGGATCGGGGAAGACAATACTTTCGTAGGCCCCTGCGTCTGGGTTGGCTCCTCGAGGTGTACCGTTGAGGTCGGTTGCGGGTCCTACTCCCGGCAGACCGATACCATCCGCTCCCGAAGTTCCCGTTTCTATGTTGAAATCGTTCATATCAGTACTAAAGAAAACCGGGTCCTGGTTCCTCACTATATTAGAGTAGAGGGTGGCATTCTGAAACTGATATTCTGGAACATCGGTGAATTCGCCATTAGGGTCTTCAAAACGGATCAAGCTATTATTGAATTTGAAATTGAATTGTGCCGAAGGATTATTCACAAAACCAAGTTCTCTTTGTTCGGTTCCATAGACGATACAGTTATTGAATTCGGCACGAACCAGATCTGCAACAACCACTTCGGTTTCACTAACCTGCAACACATTATCTATTAAAACTGAAGGAAAGGTTCGGAAACTGTTTGTCCAGTAATTCGCAAAGGTAGAGTGATTAAAAACGTAATCGCCACCCAGGGAACAAGCAAGGGAAGCCTGTCCGCTGTTATTGATCACTACATTATTACCCACTATAGTTGCCGTTCGGCCTAACAGACCCACATTTGCACTATTGTATATCTGCACATTATCAAGGGTTAAGGGAGAGTTATCGTTCAGGATACCAACAACCGAGTTTTTAATAGTGGTATTGGTAAACGAATTATTTACACTGCCCTGCGTTAACCAGATAGTGCTCCATTGTCCGGGGACATCTGCAAACCCGGGTTCGAGACGATCTCCTTCAAAGATCACTTCGTTCTCCAATAATTCCGGATCGTTGCTGGGAGCGCCGTTTGCTTGTATGGACCCCATATTGGCCACAATGATCCCACTATCGGCGTGAAAGTGGACCCTAGCCCCGGGATCGATGGTGAGAGTCTTATCCGGTGGCACAGCTGCATATCCGTAGATCACATAAGGCCTTTCATTGGTGAAGTTAAGTTCGGTGTCATCGAGAAAAAAGCCTTCAACCAGGATATCATCGCCGTTGGAATCTATACCCAGATTTAAGGTTTCTATGGTGCCGTCTGCAAACTGTTCAGGAAATAAGAACACCGCATCCTGTACCAGGGTGACCAGGTCAACGTCCTGTTGCATCCCACCGGTATCGAATAAGATCTTATCCGTATAGAGGAAAGCATTATCCGGATTCGGAAAATTATTGATGTCTATGGTAGTTTCAATAAAAATAAAGATACTGTCCTTGGCCAGTATGGTAATATCTTCGAAGGTTCTTCCTGGAATCCCGTCTACATTGAGGCGGTAATTAGATGCTTCGCCATTACCCAGTGCAATGGTCGGGATATTAATATCGTCGTTACTGCGGTTATATACTTTTAGATTGTAGGTACTGGAGCCAATATTGGTGAAAACCGTGTCGAGATAAACCGTATCTCTCGAAAACTCGAGGTTTCCGGTGCTGGCGACGGTTTCAAAATCATTTCGGCAGGAACTCCACAAGATCACACAGACAAAGGCTGCGATTCCGTATAAATACTTCATGTAAGCTAATTTTCGGTAAAAATATAACTTTTTATGATGCAACTTATTGTTAGGTGAAGAACTTTTAGTATAGCAGTTACAGCAGGTACCTCCTGTTATACCCCAAACCTACCCAGATTACGCAGGGATACCCACTGAATGCTGCTATGTTAATTCCTTTTGCGCTTTGCGCGCTTAAGATTACGCGCGGCTTTTTTACGCGCCTGTTTTAAACGTTTGAATTCTATTTCGTTTGCGTGTGCCTCCCGGATGCCTTGTTGCCATTTGTCACGTTGATGGTCTGTGTATATGGTGTATTCGGAAGTTTTGTATTCTTCTGGTTCCACCACATATTTTGCACCTACGGGTCCGCCGTTATTTCTAGAGTCGTTGATATAAGTGCCGCCAACTACCATCACTCCAAGAATTGTTGCCTCATCGAAAACCATATTTATGGTACCAGGAACATCCTTTACCTGGTATTCTTTAGTTATATACCCCAGATAACTATACGATAAGACCTGTCCGGCTTCAACCTCCATCTCGTAATTCCCGTCGAAGTCGGTTTGGGTTCCTGTTGTAGTACCTTTCACTAAGATATTAGCACCCGGCAGAGGCAGGCCCTCTTCATCGATCACAACACCTTTTATTTTTACGATACTGTCTTTTTCGGGCTCGTATTGTTCCTTTATAATATCGTTGATCTTCGATAAACCTTCGGTGGTAACGTTTCCGTACCATTTGGCTGTGTCCTCAATGCTAAGTTTGGGAATCCTGTTCTCTAATGTTTCAGCCAGGGAAGCTTCTTCCTCGTTAATGATTTCCTCTGCCTCTATTTCCCCTTCCACAACCTCATCGATCTCATAAACAACGTCGCCAAGGGTCTCAATTACCATTTCCTCGATCGGAGCAGGAGGTGGAGGTGGAATATTGGAGGTTGGAGCTGCGATACCTCCAAGCACCATTATATCAATATCCTCTACAGAAGGGTGTAGTTTAATATTAATGGTCTTGGAGGTATTTGTGAGTTTGACTTCCTGCGCAACGAAACCATCTTTTTTAAAGATTAGTGTTTCGTGATCCAGGGATTTGATCTGATAATCTCCCCGCATGCCACTAAGTTCGCTACGTCCGCTTTCCTTAACGATAATTTCTACATTAAAAATTGGTTTCCCTAGGGCATCTGTAATTTTTCCGGATGTAATTACCTGAATACGCTCGGCTGGTCCGGCGCTGTAGCGTCCAATACCCAGGGAGACAAAATCCTTTTTAGTATTATCTGTTCCGGCAGGATTGGATCCCATTAAGGTTAATGGCAATAAAAATGAAGCAGCATATGGAAGCAGGCTATTGCTGCTTTTGCGTTCCAGGGTGACTTCCCGGTTTAACTGTGAGCTTTTAAAACGGCCACAGATATTGGATTTACCTTCCAGCTCTTTAACCAGTTCTTCATCTCTTTTTTTACTGAAGTCGATAACCTCTTTTTCACAGCTACTGCAAAAACGACCCTTTTCGGAAGGAGTCATATTGTTCCAGCCTTCGTGGCAGGGTTCCGGTATCTTGATGGTGATGGATTTCTTCATGCTAGTTGAATTGATACATCAAAGCAATCAAAAACTTAACCAAAATAAAATATGGTTTGAGGGAAATGGCTATTTGAGTGAGGGAAGGGGGGAAGGGGGGTAGTTAGTAGTTAGTTGGATTAGAAACCACAATTCTCAAAAAATCAAATAACAAATAATATTCAATTTCCAAAGTCCAACTTTGACTTTTTGATTGTTGGAATTTATTTGACATTTGGTTCTTGAAATTTGGGATTTATCTATCGATATTTCTAACCTCTATCCTCTAACTACTCAACAATCTCGATCTTGAACAATTTATCCCAGTTCTTCCCTGTGACGTAAAGAATATTTGATTCGCCTTTGTACGCTATCCCATTGAGAACATCAAGTTCTTCGTGCTGCGTTACCATGTCCTTTAGGCCTTTAAGGTTGATGACCCCTTCCACAGCCCCGTTATCGGGGCTAACAATAGCGATCGCATCTTTCTGATAGATATTCGCGTAGATCTTACCATCTACCCACTCCAGTTCGTTAACCTTCGGGATCTTGGCAGAATTGGTATAGATCTCAATATAGCCCTCCTCGGCAAGGGTATTGGGATTAAGAGTCCAGATACGTTCGGTACCATCGCTCTTATAGATCTTCGTGCCGTCATTGCAGAGGCCCCATCCTTCCTGACTCTCCCCATACACAAAGGATCCTGTATTTTCCATGGTCTCTAACTTATAAATAAAACCGGTGTTCTCCTGCCAGGTTAGCTGATAGATCTTATTATTGAGAATAGTAAGTCCTTCCCCAAAGAATCCATCTCCCAGAGGTACATTTGTAAGCACCTCGCCGGTCTTGTAAATTGTTTTTCGTAAACTCGATCGCTTATATTTACCTGTGCTTTCGTAAAGGGTGTCATTTTCAAATTCCAATCCCTGGGTATAGGCATTGATATCGTGCGGATACGTTTCCAATACATTATAGGTATAGAGCACAGGTGTATCATTGGCTAATAATACAACTGTATCTACAAGGTCGTAGCTTACTCCTTCCGAATAGATCTTTGCTCCAATCACTCTTTTTCCAAGATTTAAGGAGGATACATCGAGGGTTATCTCTTTGTTTTCTTCGGAAGCGGCCATCCGTTTTCCATCGAGGGAGATGATCACAGAATCGATCGCCTTACCCTTTCTCGATTTTACCAAAATTTCCAGGGGTTCGGATACCTTATGTCCTTTTTTGGAACCATCGTGTTCCATTGAAAAAAGATCCTTAGCAGATAGCTCCTTATCCCCGCATGCAGCCGGAAGGATCACTAAAAGTATAATAACGAATAACTTAAGAACTGGCATGATATTTTTCAAATTTTGGGCAAGATAGTTATTTAAAATTGTAAACTAAAAAACCTTGTCAAACGTGTAAATTGCCGTATATTTGCAGTGGCAAGTCCTACACAACCAGCTCCTGTTGAATCCCCCAGGGCGGGAACGCAGCAAGGGTAGACGGTCGTAGCGGTGTGATGTAGGTAGCTTGCCATTTTTTATGCGCTTTATTTGCAATTCTTACCCCATAAACGCATCTTTGCTTTCATTCGATATTAAGTATGTCTAAAGTAGTCTTCATTACGGGAGGATCTTCAGGAATTGGAAAGGCCATTGGTAATTTCCTAACTGAAAAAGGATACACGGTATACGGTACTTCCAGAAACCCGGATACATACAATTCCAGCTCTAATTTTACGCTGCTCCAAATGGATGTTGGTACTACTGCATCCATAGAAGAGGCAGTTTCAGAAGTAATAAAAAAAGAGGAACGGCTTGACATCCTTATAAATAACGCAGGTGTTGGTATTACCGGCCCTGTAGAAGAGACCCCTGATAGCGAGATCCAGAAGGCGTTCGATACTAATGTGCTGGGCCCCATACGGGTAATGAAAGCGGTTTTACCCCAAATGCGTATTCAGAAGAGCGGACTGATAATTAATATCACCTCTATAGCCGGATACATGGGACTACCTTATCGCGGGATCTATTCTGCTACTAAATCGGCTCTGGAGATCACTACAGAGGCCATGCGAATGGAAGTGTTGCAATTTGGTATTGAAATGACCAATGTCGCCCCGGGTGATTTTGCAACCAACATTGCTGCCGGTCGTTATCACGCTCCTGAGCTCGACAGCTCTCCCTATAAAAAGGCTTATGGCCATACTTTAAGGATGATGAATGAGCATGTAGACCAGGGGGAGGATCCTTCACAAATGGCAAGGGCTGTTTACAAGATCATACAAACGCGGAAGCCAAAGGTGCGGTATCGAGTTGGCGCCTTCCTTCAGAAGTTTTCAGTAGTACTAAGGAGAGTATTGCCTGGTAGAGTGTACGAACGCATGCTGATGAATCACTACAAACTAAAGTGATCCCTTTTTCGCATTCATTTATTCTTGCCTAAGTGAGTTTATCAACAAAATTTTGTGTGAAATTTTCGGCGCTTTCATTGAAGGAACCTTTATTCCTTTGTACTTTTGTGCCAATCTAAAAATTATATAAACAGCATGAAATTTTTCATTGATACAGCAAACCTGGAACAAATAAAGGAAGCGCAGGAACTTGGTGTCCTGGATGGGGTTACCACCAACCCATCCCTGATGGCCAAAGAAGGGATCACAGGACGGGATAATATCCTGAAACACTATGTGGATATATGTAATATTGTAGACGGTGATGTTTCTGCTGAAGTTATTGCTACAGACTATGAAGGTATCATTCGTGAAGGGAAGGAGCTTGCTGCCTTACACGATCAGATCGTTGTGAAGGTTCCCATGATCAAAGAGGGTGTAAAAGCCATCAAGTATTTTTCGGATCATGGTATTAAAACCAACTGTACCTTAGTGTTTTCAGCTGGTCAGGCACTATTGGCCGCCAAAGCTGGTGCAACCTATGTGTCTCCTTTTATCGGGAGGTTGGATGATATATCTACCGATGGGTTGAACCTCATTGCAGAGATTCGTCTCATATACGACAACTATGGCTTCGAAACACAAATACTTGCCGCCTCAGTGCGTCATACCATGCATGTACTTGAATGTGCTAAGATCGGTTCCGATGTGATGACAGGCCCGCTTTCTTCCATTGAAGGATTACTAAAACATCCTCTTACGGATATTGGGCTGGAAAAATTCCTGGCCGATTATAAAAAAGGTAATTAAAAAAATAAAGCTTCGGAGATTCCGAAGCTTTTTTTATAGGTTGAGATAGCCTAGTAGATTTTCTTCGATAGTGGGGGAGAAGAGATTGGAATGTCCATCCAGGATTATTCCGTCTTTATCCACAATGATCGCCTTATTCATGGAGTTGATAAGGAGTTTTTGTTCGGCATCCTTTACATTGTCTAGCTGATATTCGTGATGGGTATTATATCCCGACTTATACACAACTTCTTTCCATTTTTTAAAATGAGTATCGGTATTGATGCCTTTGAAGTCGTATTCGGGGTATTTTGATTTTAGCTCTGCCGCACGAGAATGTAGATTTCGGAAATGCTTCACAGATTCTGCAGACCAGAAATATAACACCGTAGGTTTATTTATTACGGAATGAACATCTTTCATCACATTGTCGTAATTCACCAGCATAACATTTGGCAATATGTTGCCAGGGGTAAGCTGCATAGTAGTTGCGGCAAGTTTTTCTATGTGTTCGTGATGTTCGGGATTTGTGTTCATCCGGTAGAAAATGGCTACCATCTGCTTTTCATTATCTATATCCTTTGCATTGATGAGATAACGGCGCGCACAGGTATACAACAGGCTGTTCTTCAGAATATCACATTCCACAAGACTGTCTATTATTTGTATCTTCTGATAGCTATGATCAAAGCTGTTACGGTTCAGATAATTCCCCGAATTTTCATTCTTACTATGTGCCAGATTGTCAAAGTACCGGTTTAAAAACCGATAATAAGGATAGTAAGAACGCAGTTCTTTGTTCCCAAAATCTATTCCCTCGCGGTATTTGTAAAAATCTTCGGGAAAGTCTTCCGGCTTTAAGTTCTTGTTGGTTACGTTAGCAGAGGTGTACAACTCTTTTTTAGAGTAATAGTCGTAATCGATATTTGCCAGGGCAACTTTTTTAAAATCGGAGCACAAGCCCTGGTTCTCCACATAATCATTGTACAGTTCCATTCTAATGGCCCTCAGCGAATCTATCTTAGCTTCAAATTCGGTCGGTTTAAGTCGGTAAAGCGAAGGCATCAGCGTATTTTCACTCTCGTTCATAAGGAAGAGATCCATCAGCAGGTTATTGCGTGCTGCACCAGCCCCCGAATAGGTAAGGGATTCATCAAAATCCACTGTGTTTACACGTAACATAAGGCTATCCCCGGGTTCCAGGTAAAAGATCTGGTATTCGTGATGCCGAAAGGAATACAGCCCCGGTTTAATGCATTCGGACTGATAATGGAAGAAATTCTGGGTATCAAGTTTAATGGTGTCCATCACCTTATTGTCCTTGAGCAGCACCACATAATCACTTTTGGGATTAACGATCTGTCCCCCAATCCAGGTCATGTCAGATTCGCTCTTAGAGCCATTCTCACAGGAAAGAAAGGGGAAGCAAACAATGAGTAGAAGTAGATTTCTAATCAATACTATTTCTTTTTTGATACACAGAGCAAATGTAATTCACAGGCGTTCTTCTATGTGTTAATTACTAGTTAAAAGTAATTTAAAACAGTATCCGCTTCTTCAATAGCAGTTTATTAGCTACTTTTGCGGCGAATTTATAAAAATTTTTGGGCACATGCTTTCAGTGAATAATTTGTCGGTTCAATTTGGAAAAAGGATCCTTTTTGATGAAGTGAATACTCAGTTTGTACAAGGAAACTGTTATGGAATAATTGGTGCAAATGGTGCAGGGAAATCTACTTTTCTGAAGATCATAGCCGGAAAACAAGAACCTACTTCCGGTAGTGTACACCTGGAGCCGGGAAAAAGGATGTCTGTTCTTGAGCAGAATCACAATGCCTACGACGAATATCCGGTGTTGGAAACCGTGGTAAGAGGGAACCAGGAGTTGTTTGCGGTAAAATCGGAGATCGACAAGCTTTACGAAGACTATACAGATGAAAACGCCGAGAAGATAGGGGAGTTACAAGTGGCATTTGAAGAAATGAACGGCTGGAATGCCGATAGTGACGCTGCGGCTTTACTTTCAAACCTCGGTATCAACGAAGCCCTGCATTACAACCTGATGGGTGATCTGGATGGGAAACAGAAGGTACGTGTGCTCCTGGCACAGGCGCTATTCGGAAATCCGGATCTGTTGATCATGGATGAGCCTACCAACGATCTGGATTACGAAACTATCACCTGGCTGGAGAATTTTCTGGCAAATTACGACAATTGCGTGATCGTAGTATCGCACGACCGTCACTTCCTGGACGCGGTTTGTACGCATATTAGTGATATTGACTTCGGAAAAATAACACACTATAGCGGTAACTATACCTTTTGGTACGAAAGTAGCCAGTTAGCAGCTCGCCAGCGCGCCCAGCAGAATAAAAAAGCTGAAGACAAGAAGAAGGAACTGGAAGAATTTATACGCCGTTTTTCTGCCAACGTGGCTAAATCGAAACAAGCTACCAGTAGGAAGAAGATGATCGAAAAGCTGAATGTAGATGCTATCAAACCTTCCAGCAGACGTTATCCGGCCATTATCTTTGAAAGAGAACGGGAAGCAGGGGATCAGATTTTAAATATAGAAGGACTTACGGCCAGCCTCGACGGAGAAATACTTTTTAAGAATGTAGACTTAAACCTTGCTAAAGAGGATAAGGTTGTGGTTTTTTCGCGCGATTCGCGTGCAACCACTGCCTTTTACGAGATCCTGAACGATAAACAGAAGGCAGACTCCGGCAGTTTTCAGTGGGGGGTAACCACTACTCAGAGTTATTTACCCCTCGATAACGAACATTTCTTTAAAAACGATATGTCGCTGGTGGACTGGTTACGGCAGTGGGCCAAGACCGAAGAAGAGCGGGAAGAGGTGTATATACGCGGTTTCCTGGGTAAAATGCTTTTTAGCGGAGAAGAAGCCCTTAAAAAGTCGAATGTACTTTCGGGAGGAGAGAAAGTTCGATGTATGTTAAGCAGGATGATGATGATACGCGCCAATGTGTTAATGCTCGATGAGCCTACAAACCACCTGGACCTTGAATCGATCACTGCTTTCAATAATTCTTTAAAGAACTTTAAAGGAACCGTACTATTAACAACTCACGATCACGAATTTGCCCAAACGGTAGCCAACCGGGTGGTGGAGATCACACCAAACGGGGTAATAGACCGATACACTACCTTCGATGAATACATGAATGACACGAAGGTAAAAGAACTACGTGATAAGATGTATTCGGTAGTAGTATAGAGGATTAGGCGTTGTAATATTTACTGTCCCAGATCGCATTATTGAAATTCTTCCCTTTGGCAAAGCCATAGAAGAGTACAATACCCCCAACCGATTTAAACATAAATAGGAACATGAGGATATATTCCTGCATTGCGGCCGTATGGGTAAACAGGCTCATCGGGGTGATAGCGGTAAGAAGGGCACTCAGCATGAAGACGGTGATCACGAGATTTTCGAAATTCTTATACGGCCACATTAACAACTTCCTAAATGGGTGCAGATCATTCCCCCATTTATGGATAAGATAGAAATAATCATTACCCATTGGTGCAAAGAGCAGCGGATCGTCTGCATTCTCTAATTTGAGAAGTTTGGAGGGTGCCATTACTTTAAAATGGGTGAGGGTGGTATCGTGATCTCTTTCCAGCTGTCTTATCCTGGAAATTGCTTCTTCCGGGATCTCTCCCTTAAAGAAATTCGAATCCAGAAATCGCAGTCGGTAGGTGATGCAAAGTTTTTTTATGTCGTCGAGGTGATAGATACGATCCGCATTAAGAAGATCGGTCTTTAATGAATTGTCGCCGGTGTTAGGTTTTTTTATTTTTTCTGAAATCCGATCACGCTGGCGGCCGGTTTCTTCTAAGATTTGGGTTACTTCGGTCATGATATCTTCAGAAGAGATCCTTCTATCCCTTGTCTTCTGAAGCACAGTTTCCATGTTGGTTTTCGATAGCATATCGATTTTTTTATAAAAATAAAGACCAGAATGTTACGAGACAACAATTTAACAATTCTGAAAAAAGTTTCAATAAAATCAAGCGGGATTCGTTCACAAGTTATAAATGTTTACATTTAATCCGAAAAATTTTGCCATGAGATCAAAACTACTTCTTTCCGTTCTGCTTACGCTCTTTGTAACCGCGGGCCTTTTCGCACAGAAATATACCAATACCGAAATGTCTGAGGTTACCAAAACCTATCAGGGGAATGAATTTTCATCAAACAAGACATTATTGGAAAACCTCCAGGAGGCAAATGGGTTTAGTTATTTTTCGGAGATACTCGAGAATTATTCAGATGAGATATTTACGGATAATTTTATGGGCACCGTATTCGTAATATCAGATGCCGGTTTAGAAAAAGCAAAAGAGGAGAAAGATTCGTTTGATTATCACGATCCAGCCTATCAAAAATTTCAATTACAATTTTTTATCATTCCCGGCAGGTTAGATGCGCACGCCATTAATAAAGCTGTTGAAAAAGGTGGAGGCAGTGCACGTTTCAAAACCGTATCCGGAACTGGAATCCTTATTCGGAAGTCAGGGGATGAATTGTATTTGTACGGCACCGATGATGAAAGATCCAAAATTATCGCCACAGATTTTTTCCATCGGCATGGATTCTTTCATATAGTAGAAGGCCCACTCGTGCCACCAATTTCTGAAAAGTAGTATTTCACAAAAATTCTATCTCAGTGTAGCCCCGAAGTCCTTTTCAAATTTTTGCTGAAGCTTTTGCATGATCTTATCGATCTGTTTGTCGGTAAGCGTTTTTCGTTCATCCAGCAAGGTAAAGCTCAACGCATAGGATTTCTTGCCTTTAGGCAGACTTTTCCCGGTATACACATCGAATAAAGACACGTCCTTTAAAAGTTGCTTTTCGGTTTGCATAGCCGCCTCTTTTAGCTTTCCGAAGCTTACATCATTGTCGAGTAACAAGGCAAAATCTCGTTTTACCAAAGGATATTTCGGAATAGGTTTCAGTTTAAAATTATCCACCTTTATGGATTTCAGAATAAGATCCCAGTCGAAATCGGCATATAGAGTTTCTGCTTCTATGTCGAAGTGATTTCGGATGTTTTTATTTATAAGTCCGAATTCTACCAAAGCACCGTTCCCATTGGTATATAAAAGCCCTTCAGAAAAAATATCGCTTTTTACATCTTTCACCGAAAAATCGCTAAGACCCAGTCGCTCCAATATAGCGGTGATCACGCCTTTAAAATAGAAGAAATCACTTTTCTGCGAAGGCATAACCCAACTGTCCTCATATCGCTCACCGGATACCGTTAAAGACAGATGCTTTTTCTCCGTCCTGCCGTCGGGGTAATTATGGTAAGTAGTACCAAATTCGAATAACTTAATGTCTTTCATTTTTCGGTTCACGTTGTAGGAAAGTGCTTCCATTGCGCCATATAGCATGGATTG
Organism: Flavobacterium sp.; assembly: GCA_008501705.1. GTDB lineage: Bacteria > Bacteroidota > Bacteroidia > Flavobacteriales > Flavobacteriaceae > Pukyongia. The sequence goes on along the minus strand of QQUG01000241.1, from coordinate 3,285 downwards.
CCGAAGAACAGAAAGATCCTGGCTGAGTGGATTAAGGATACGTACACTATGACTATCCTTCTCCAGCTTACTTAAGTTAAGATAAGCAGGGGAGGTGAGGGAATTAGCAAGCATTTCATGAAAACCGAGTGCCGTAAGTTGTGCAGCTACCTTATCCTGGATGAGGTGGTCTTCCACTTTTTTCGTTTCTGAAATAGAAGCATTAAGTTTTTCCGAGAACCCTATCCTGTTATAGCCGTATACCCTCAGTATCTCTTCTATTACATCTGCTTCCCGGGTCACGTCGTTCCTATAAGCCGGAATGGTCATTCCTATACCCGTTTCGGTTACATTATTAACTTTTATTTCCAGGGAGGTAAGGATCTCTTTAATTGTTTCCTTTGGGATCTCTTCCCCAATGAGGCGGGTAGTATTGTCGAAATTAAGTACTACCTGGTGGTCTTCTATCTTTTTCGGATAAATATCCACCACATCGCTGCTAATCTCTCCTCCGGCTACCTCGGTGATAAGGATGGCCGCTCTTATCAAGGCGTATTCGCAAGCGTTTGGATCCACACCGCGCTCGAAACGGAAAGAAGCATCGGTATTGAGTCCGTGGCGTTTTGCTGTTTTCCTAACGCTAATAGGATTGAAATAGGCACTTTCCAGGAAGATACTGGTTGTACTTTCGGTGACCCCGCTATTTATTCCACCAAAAACACCGGCAATACACATGGGTTTTTCTCCATCACAGATCATTAGATCCTCTTCGTGTAGTTCCCGTTCCACTCCATCGAGAGTTACAAATTTAGTGCCTTTCTTCAGGGTTTTAACGAGAATTTTATTTTTAGAGATCTTCGTTGCATCGAATGCGTGCAAGGGTTGTCCCAGCTCGTGAAGCACATAATTTGTGATATCTACCACATTATTGATGGGAGACAGTCCGATTGCCTTTAATCTATTCTGAACCCAGGTAGGGGAAGGCCCTACTTTAATACCACTAATGGTGAGACCGCAGTACCTTGGTGCCAGCGTATTATCTTCAACTTCCACATCGATGCGAAGCGTACGGTTGTCTACATGAAAACTACTGTTGGAAGGAGTTATAAGTTCTAAAGGGATCTCCTGTTGTAAAAGGCCTGCTCTAAGATCACGCGCAACACCCCAATGGCTCATGGCATCGGCACGGTTAGGTGTAAGTCCGATCTCGAATACTTCATCCTTTTCAATTTCGAAAACTTTAGAAGCAGCAGTACCGGGTTTTAATTTGGAATTAAGTACCATGATCCCGTCGTGACTTTGCCCGAGGCCAAGTTCATCTTCGGCACAGATCATACCCATACTAATCTCTCCGCGAATCTTTCCTTTTTTAATTTTCCATGGTTCTCCATCCGGATTGTACAAGGTTGTGCCAACAGTGGCTACCGGTACCTTTTGACCCTTTGCTACATTAGGTGCACCACACACGATCTGGACTGGTTCTCCGTCTCCCAGATCTACTTCCGTGAGTTTTAGTTTATCGGCATTAGGATGCTTTTTACAGGCTACCACATGACCCACAACTACACCTTCCAGACCGCCAGGCACAGAAGTAAAAGAGGCGATTCCCTCAATTTCCAGCCCTAAATCTGTAAGCAACTCACCCGTGCGTTCGGCTTCCCAGTCTATATTGATAAATTGCTTTAACCAATTGTAAGAGATCTTCATGAAGAATTAAATTTAAGCGTACAAAGATAAAACAATGCCAATACCATTCAAACATTGCGGCAGAATTTGTATTTTTAAAATCTAATAAGTTAAACCATTAAAAATGAAAGTAGTATTAAAACTTTTTTTAGTGATTTTCGTATTCGGACTTACCTCATGTCGGGACGCTAAAAAGGAAGAAGCAGAAGACGAGGCAGTCATTGAGCAGATTGAAAATCTGGAGCAGGAAGCCGAAGAAATCGAAGAATCTATCGACGCAAAGGCCGAAGAATTGGAAGAAGCTTTAAGTGAGTTAGACAGTATTTAAAAACAAAAAACATTATGAAAAATTTAATAAAATCCCTAATGATCGTTGCACTAGTAGTATTTGGTGCAGCCAATAACACCTTTGCTCAGGATAGTGATGGTGCCGTTACTAAAAAGGCAATGGAAAAGAAACAAAAGGTAGAAAAGAAAATGACAACTACCGATGCTGATAAGGAAGCAAAAATGAAGGTCGAAAAGGAAATGAAAGCCGCCAAAGATGCCGAAGGCAAGATGGATAAGGAGAAGCTAAAGGACATGGATGCAAAGATGGAAAAAGAGGCGAAGAACAGGTCTGATAATATGATGAAGGACGCCAAGGACAAAGCAGACAAAAGCGTTAGTGATGCAGAAAAAGCTGCGGCGAACAGGCTGAAGAATGCCGACCCCAGTAAGAAGACCGGTGTAGAAACTCGTAAGGCAGAAATTAAGACTAAGGCTGCCACTATGGATGATGCGAAAGCTAAACTTAATGATACCAAGGTTAAGATAGAAGGCCACCAAAAGGCTTTAGACAATGGCGAAAAGAGAATTGAAGCCGCCAGAGCTAAAGTGGAAGCTGCTAAAGCGGCAGGAACGATCAATGCCGATGAATATGCGAAGAAGATGGAGAAGATCAAAATGGCAGAAGATCGCCTAAATAAGTTTAGAGACGCTCTGGATAATGCCAATTCTAAAGTAGAAGCTCAAAATGCTACCCTGGTTGAGATGAATTCGAAGGATGATCAAAACTAAAACAACCCACATCTAATAAAACAGGCGCTTTCTCAGGCGCCTGTTTTTGTATACACTATGCTTCATTTTATGTGTTCAGCAACCATATCACACCAATTATGGAAAATGGCGTGTGGTGCTCGATCTTGGCGAGGGTAAGGGATTTGCGGTATTGGTCAATTTCAATAAAGAATATAGGGTTGGCTTTCACGACAATCATCTAGAGTTTAAATAAGCACGAATATATATTTCAGAAAAAATTAATAAAAAAAAGGCCCATCGAAAACGACGGGCCTGGGTCAAAAATTAAGTTGCGTTTTGTTAGATCACTCGTACCTGAACTGCATTTAATCCTTTTTTTCCTTGTTCAAGCTCAAACTCTACTTCATCTCCTTCGCGAATTTCGTCAACTAAGCCGGTTGCGTGTACAAAGTGTTCGGTTTGTGAATCATTTTCTGTAATGAAACCAAAACCTTTAGCGTCATTAAAGAACTTAACTGTTCCTTTAGTCATAATAAATAATAATTAATTAATAAGTTGCAAATGTAGCACTTATAAACTCCACGAGCACCACTTTGGCGA
>QQUG01000085.1 GCA_008501705.1 Flavobacterium sp. | reverse complement strand
TCGCTTACGTTATATCAGGGGTTTTAATTCTTACCAGTTTAGGTTCATTATTTACGGTAGGACTTAACCAGGGTGTTGATTTTGTAGGAGGAAGAACTTATACGGTTCGTTTTGATAAAGACGTAAATGCAACCGAGATCGAAAACGACATGATCGCTGCCTTCGGAAGTGCTGAAGCAAAAACTTACGGTGGTGACAACCAGTTAAAGATCACCACAAAATATAAAGTAGATGATACTGGCGAAGAAGTAGATACAGAGATAGAAAGAATGTTATTCGAGGCCTTACAGCCTAACTTACCTGCCGGGATGACCTACGATCAGTTTATTAGTGATGATGAAGGTAAAGAGGTGGGCCGTATGCAGTATTATAAAGTAAGTCCTACCATTGCGGATGATATTAAAAAATCGTCTTTCTGGGCTGTATTAGGCTCGCTGGCGGTGGTATTCCTTTACATACTGTTACGATTTAGAAGATGGCAGTTTAGTTTAGGTGCTGTAACTGCAGTATTCCACGATGTACTTATTGTACTTGGGATCTTCTCACTTACCTATAAGATCATGCCGTTTAACATGGAGATCGATCAATCCTTTATCGCGGCAATTCTAACGGTTATTGGTTACTCGTTAAATGATACGGTGGTTGTATTCGACCGTATTCGAGAATTCTTTAATGAGCATGGAAGCTGGAAAATGAATAAGATAATTAACAGTGCCCTTAACAGTACGTTGAGTCGTACGTTAAATACCTCTATGACAACCCTCATCGTATTGTTAACGATCTTCTTACTGGGAGCCGAATCTATCCGTGGATTGATCTTCGCCCTGATCGTTGGGGTAGTAGTGGGTACGTACTCGTCCTTGTTTATTGCCACACCGGTATTTTTCGATACCGTTAAAAAACGAGGGATCGACCTAAGTGATAAGAAAGAAGAGGAAGAAGAAAACGAAAAGAAATAATTTTCCTATCTATAGAAATTAAAAAACCCACTGTTTTGCAGTGGGTTTTTTTATAGCTTATTTTCAGGTTAATTTATAACTCGCCATTGTATCTTATCGCCGGGTTCCAGTTTCCATTGATCGCTAAGCCCTGCATTTACTTCCAGGACCATCATAGCCGGGGCTTCCGATGGCAATGAAGTTTGATCAAGAGGTTTTGCATTTTTCTGTATGCTCACGATCTCATTCTTACTATTGATAAAGATGATGTCCAGGGCGAATTCGGTATTTTTCATGTAGAATGAACGGCGTATCTCATCGTCGAAAACAAACAGCATTCCCCGGTCATCCTGCATGCTCTTTCTGTACATCAGCCCGGTTTCTGTTTCATAATCATCATCGGCGATCTCAATATCCAGTCTAGCCACAATAGAGTCTGTTTCGGCTTTCAGTAATGATAATTCACCTTCTTTCTTAAAACTTACTTCTTTGGTTAGTGATTTTTTTTCCTGGGTTTCCTTACAACTATTCATTGTGAGAATCGCAGCGAGAACAGCCGCTGCCAATACTATTCTTTTCATGGCGTAAATTTCTTATTTTTCGAATTTAATAGAATAAAGATTCCGGCAACAATAAAAGGTATACTTAACCATTGACCGGTATTGAGGAACCATTCGGCCCTGTCGTCCACCTGGGCTTCCTTAAAGAATTCCACGATCACACGGGTAGAAAAAAGCAGGATGAGAAACCATCCGAAGATATACCCCAGATTTTGTTTTTTTGAAGTTTTCCAATAAATGAACCAAAGTATAAGGAAGGTGATCAGGTATCCCAAGGCTTCGTATAACTGAGTTGCATGGCGGTAAGGGATACTTTCAAGAATTTCGGCAAACTTGGGATCGTTTGCAATGGCGTTATAGGCAGCGTTGGGATCGTTTAGGCCTGTTAATTTCATCGCAGTTTGCGGGTGCATATCGTCCGCATTTCGCACTAACCGAACACCCAGAGGGGAATCACCTATTGGACGACCAACGATTTCAGAATTCATAAAATTCCCCAGGCGCACAAAGACGGCACCAATAGAAACGGTTATAACTACCCGGTCGAAGATCCACAAGACTGGAAATTTTAATTTTTTCCGGTTATAATAGATCAATGCAATAATGATCCCGATCGCGGCACCGTGACTTGCAAGTCCGCGAAAGCCTGTAAATTCGAATTCGGGTACCGTTTTAAATGGCAGAATGACAGAAAGTGGGTCCTCTAGTATGGTTTCGGGTTCGTAGAATATTATGTGGCCCAGACGCGCACCCACCAGGATGGCAACGACCATATAAATGAACAAACTGTCAAGTTTCTCCATCGAAATGTTTTCATTCTTAAAGAAACGTTTCATAATAAACCATCCTACAATAAAGGCGATCACATACGATAAACTATAGAAACGGATCATGAAAAATCCAAGGTCGATACCTTCTATGGGGTTCCATGTAAAACTCAGGAAGTGCATATTTCGGAATTAGAAAATGTAGTGTAAATATAGAAAAGACAACGCTAAACCCGGTTAATAAAACCTTATTCTTTTTCAGAACCAGGTACCGGATCGTAACCACTTCCGCCCCAGGGATTACAACTAATGATCCGTTTGGCAGACAGCCATCCTCCTTTTATTAGCCCATGTCTCTCTAACGCTTCTATCGTGTAGTGCGAGCAAGTGGGAGTATAGCGGCAGCTGGATGGGAAAATAGGCGATATAAATCGCTGATATCCTCGTATTAGTAAGACAAAAGGATATATAAGTACTTTCTTCAATAGGATAGAAATTATACTGTAGACCAGTAAATTAAATTTAATTCAGGGAGTAAGTCGTTCCATCTTTACCGTCCTTAAGCTGAATACCTATTTCCAGTAATTCATCCCTTATACGATCACTTGTCGCAAAGTCCTTATCGGCTCTAGCCTTATTGCGAAGTTCTATAAGCAGATCGATGGTTCCCGATAGTTTATTGGTATCTTTATTTCCTTCTGAAGCCAGATCAAGAAGGCCTAACACATCAAAGATGAAATCGTGCATTGTCTTGTTCAGTAACTTCAGATCTGTTTCGGTTATAGTCGCGTTCCCTTCCTTTATCGCATTGATCTGTTTGGCAGCTTCGAATAGTTGCGCGATGAGAATGGGGCTATTAAAATCGTCGTTCATAGCGTCATAGCAGGATTGCCGCCATTCAGAAACTTTAAAAGAGCTACTGTTTGAAGTAGGCAGATCTTGAAGACTTCGATACGCATCCATTAACCGGTTATATCCTTTTTCGGATGCCTCAAGTGCATCATTCGAAAAATCCAAAATGCTGCGATAATGTGCCTGATACATAAAAAACTTCGCGACTGTGGGTGCAAAAGCCTTACTTAACACATCATTTTCTCCGGAGAACAATTCATTTGGCAAAATGTTGTTACCTGTGGATTTCGCCATTTTCTTCCCGTTTAGTGTAAGCATATTGGCGTGCATCCAGTAATTTACCGGATTTATTTTATTAGAAGCTTCGGCTTGTGCGATCTCACATTCGTGGTGTGGAAATTTGAGATCCATACCCCCGCCGTGAATATCGAAATTATTACCTAGATATTTCGTGCTCATGGCGGTACATTCCAAATGCCAACCGGGGAAACCATCACTCCAGGGAGACGGCCAGCGCATAATATGCTGGGGCTCGGCCTTTTTCCATAATGCAAAATCCTGTGGATTCTTCTTTTCACTCTGGGAGGCAAGTTCACGGGTGTTCGTGATCATGTCTTCCAACTGCCTTCCGCTTAATTTTCCGTATTCATGATCTGTGTTGAACTTCATTACATCAAAATACACCGAGCCATTGGTCTCATAGGCGTAACCTTCAGAAATTATCTTTTCAACAATTCGTATCTGTTCTATAATGTGTCCCGTAGCTGTTGGTTCGATACTTGGCGGGTGGGCATTGAACCGTGCCATAACATTGTGAAAATCCACAGAATACTTCTGAACCACTTCCATAGGCTCCAATTGTTCGATCCTGGCTTTTTTCAAGATTGGATCTTCCCCGCTCTCACCGTCGTTCTCCAAGTGGCCGGCATCTGTAATATTACGCACATATCTAACCTTAAAACCTAAATGTTTCAGATAGCGGAACACTAGATCGAAAGAAAGGAAGGTCCGGCAATTACCCATATGCACATTACTGTAAACAGTGGGGCCACATACATACATTCCCACAGCACCTTCATGTATTGGAGTAAATTTTTCCTTCTTTTTGGAAAGGGAATTATATATGAACAATTCCTGTTCTTCGTATAGTTTCATTTCGATCTGATTCAATTAAAAGTGGAAATTACTTCGGAATCTACCCTTAAAATTCGGTGTCTAAATTAATATAATCAAGAAAATCACGCCTTACGTTGGGATCTTTGAATTTTCCACCAAATTCGCTGGTAACCGTACTGCTGTCGATATCACGAATTCCGCGGGAATTAACACATAAATGCTTGGCATCAATAACACAGGCAACATCCTTGGTTTGCAAAATATGCTGAAGTTCTTCCACGATCTGCATGGTTAACCGCTCCTGTACTTGTGGACGTTTGGCGAAGTAATCCACGATGCGGTTCATCTTTGATAATCCCACAACGGTGCCGTTCGAAATATATGCTATGTGTGCCTTTCCAACTATAGGTAATAAATGGTGTTCGCAGGTAGAATATAAGGTGATGTTCTTTTCCACCAGCATTTCACCGTATTTATATTTATTCTCAAAGGTGGAAGCCTTTGGTTTTCTATCAGGATGAAGGCCGCCGAAGATCTCCTGAACGAACATTTTAGCCACTCGGGTCGGGGTTCCCTTTAAACTGTCGTCTGTAAGGTCTAACCCAAGGGTATTCATTATATTTCGGACGTCTTCCTTGATCTTCGCAATCTTTTCAATATCACTTAACTCAAAGGCATCAGACCGTAACGGAGTGTCCGTAGAAGAGCCCACATGGTCGTTCCCCATGGCCTCAATTTCTCTGAGTTGTTTCTCCAAATCCATACGCTTTTTATTATTAACGAATTGCAAAGATAGGTATTCGTCACATGCTATGAAAAGCAGCTTATTAGTATTTTAACTTCATTAGATTAACAATTTCCTAAAATTTTCTTAATTTTCAGCCCTTATACCCCTATTACCGATGAAAAAGAGAATCCCCATAAATCTGCTTTTGCTTCTGGCATTGCTATGTTTTAATGTGAACCTAAACGCACAGGGCCCCGGATCGTTATTTGTTGATGCCGGACCTGATGTAACTGCCGACTGTGCCGCTGGTGGCTGTGCAGACATTACTGCTACCTTTCTGGAAACGTTCGATACCTCCGGATTAACGTATAGTGTTAGTTCAATTCCTTACAATCCACCATTCCCATTTAATGGACTGGCGAACTCACTAAACCCAAATATCGACGATGCCTGGTCATCTGTAGATACCTTACCCTTCGATTTTTGCTTCTTTGGTGATCTCGAGACTGAGTTCCAGGTAGGGTCCAATGGTGTGCTACGTTTCGATGTAGATCCGCTAGACACAACTAATGCCTGGGCATTTACCCAGGATCTACCTAATAACACTAACCCCACACTAGGTGAAGCAAATGTGTTTACACCGGTCCACGATATAGATCCTTCTGCTTCCACCACAGAAGAAATTGGCTACGAAGTGCTGGGAACATTTCCAAACAGGGTTCTCGTGGTATCTTATTACCAGGTGCCTATGTTTTCCAGCTCATGTAATTCGTTGCTGGCAACCCATATGGCTGTATTTTATGAATTTTCCAATGTTGTTGAAATTTATATTCAGGATAAACCAACCTGTAGTTCCTGGAATAGCGGTAATGCAGCGATAGGAATTCAGAACGATGCAGGGGATACAGCTTATGTTCCGCCTGGAAGAAATACTTCCGATTCTCCCTGGACTACGTCAAACGAAGCCTGGAGTTTCTCACCCACAGGTCCTCCAACCTATGTATTTGGATGGTATGATAGCACCGGGACTTTAATTTCCAACAGCCCTACTATAAATGTATGTGTTTCCGGTACCGAAACTTTCGAAGCCAGAGTTACGTGGACCAACACCTGTAATGGGGATATGGTTACTTTGTCGGATTTTGTCGATGTCACTTCAACGGCACCATTCACAATAGATCTGGGGCCTGATGTTACAACCTGTAGCGCTAATGATATTATACTAAATGCAAACCCGGGGATCCCAGATTTGTCTTACGAATGGTTTATAAACGGGATATCTCAAGGGCCTTCCACGGTAAACGATGATACTTTTACGGCAATGGCGCCAAACTCTGGTGTCTACTCTGTAGAAGTATTCGATCCGCTGGATCCTACATGTATTACCGGAGACTCCGTTCAGATCGATTTCTTATTTCAGCCTGTTGCCAATCCGGCTAACGACCTGTTTATATGTGATGATGGCGTAAATATGGGGATTTTCGATCTCACACAGAATGACGCGGTTGTCCTGGGAGGACAAAATCCCGCTAATTTCAATATAACCTATCACAACTCAATGGCCGATGCCAACACAGGGGCAAATCCTATAGCTACCCCTGCTGCCTATCCAATTGCAACTCCTCCGGTGGAGACAATTTGGGTTAGAATAGAAGACCTTACAGCAACCTGTTTTGATGTGGATGATTTTTTAATCCAGTTTCAGCCGGCTATGGCAGGACCTATGACCGATGTAGTGACCTGTGATGATGATGCAAATGGTAATGTTACTCTAGATCTTGTTCTTCTGAAGAATCCTGAGGCGTTAAACGGACAAAGTCCCAGCT
>QQUG01000134.1 GCA_008501705.1 Flavobacterium sp. | reverse complement strand
TTCATCCCCCATGTATGCTTAGCGGCCCATTCAGCAACAGAAACAAATAAACCCGCACGTACATCCTCGAATGGTGTTTCCAAATTCTGCCTCGATAGAAACCAGTACACAGCCAGCACAATTGCGATGGTAATAAGGCTAATAGTTGGATTGATAATAAACATAGCCAATATCGAAGAGATCAAACCAAGCCAAGGTATCCAGCGCTTCACTTTGAAAATGGGTCGATAACTTATCAACCCCAGGTTTTGTTCTATTATCACCACGATATTGATCATGGCGTAAGTAACCAGGAAGAACAAAGTAACCAGGGGAGCAACTGCATTCAGATTTCTAAGCAGCATAGTTGCAAAAATAAGTATGCCGGTAACCATCATCGCATTTCTTGGTTGCCCGTTCTTACTCTGTCCAGCCAGGAATCTGGAATAGGGTAATACATTGTGTTCTCCCATGGCATAAAGTATCCGTGAGGAACCTACTATAGATGCCAGGGCCGAAGAAAAGGTCGCACCCAGCACACCTGCGATGATCAAGGGCCCTACATAAGCCTTTTCAATGATGATATTATAGTTTGAAATGAGCTCCTGTTCGGTAGCCGTACGTGCAAGCCAGAAGGCCAGAAGCATATAGATCACAAAACTTACGCCAATAGCCCATAAGGTCCCAACAGGAATACTTTTCCTTGGTTCTTTTAACTCTCCAGACATATTGGCCCCTGCCATAATTCCGGTAGCAGCGGGAAAAAACACGGCAAAAACCAACCAAAAATTACTTCCGCTGAAATCATTCTCGGGAGAACCCTTGAACGTCCCCCATTTTAATGCTTCATCGGTGGCTATAGCCATTGAGCCATCATAGGCCGCCATCACTATGGAAATAAGCGATGCCACGATCACTACCATAATAATATACTGTGTCTTTATAGCCAGGTTTGCACTTATATAGGCTATAGTGAACAAACCAATAAAAGCTGAAATATCCACAAGGAACGGATTATGATCGGGGAATATACCCAGCCAACCTTCTCTAAAACCAAAAATATACATGGTAACTGCCAGTCCCTGTGAAATATACCGGGGAATTCCCAGGCTTCCTCCAACTTCCAGCCCGAGCGATTGCGATATAATGGCGTATGCCCCGCCGGCCCCGATGCGAATGTTGGTAGTTATGGCAGACATGGACAGGGCTGTACAAAGCGTGATGAGAAAAGAAATGATAATAATTAACCAGGCACCCAAGAGGCCGGCATTACCAACAACCCAGCCCATCCTCAGATACATTATAACACCCAAAATAGTTAGGAGGGTAGGGGTAAATACCCCTCCGAAGGTGCCAAACTTCTTTATGTGCTCACTATTGTCCATGGTTGTTGTTACAATAATAAGACATTTGTCTGTTTATATAGCAACCGCAGCCTATGGTTTGTGTTTATCCTTTTTTTCTTAGATCCCTGAGTTTGAATACAAGTATGGTACCTGCGAACAAGAAGGTAACGGCATTTCCCAGTATTATTGGTAATTGATTATTGAGTATTCCGTATAAGATCCAAATAAAAACCCCGCTTACAAATAACAGGTACATAGGCAGAGATAGTTGTCTGGTGTTACCCGACCGTATGGTTTTTATAGCCTGGGGTAAAAAACTAATCGTGGTGAGAAACGCAGCAGAATTTCCAAGTAGGTTTGTTAGGTCCATAGCATAAAGTTTTCTTTCTCTGCAAAGTTCATATACATTATAGTATAGTACATCTGCTGAATTGGCTGCTTTTTGTGCTGCTTTGACCAGAAAAACGAGATTGTCTTTACTATTAACGACCTCTTTTAATTAGTTTCAGCTGTCCTGTTCCACCATCAGACTCCAGGGTAACTACATACAGTCCGTTGGCAATTTGATCGCTTAATTCGAAATTCACTTCGTTACGGCCCTTATTCAATTGTACAGCTCTTGTGGAGACTACTTGTCCGTTCACATTAAAAATAGTTAAGGTAGCATTAGATGGCCTTGCGTTTTCTATCACAAGGTTAAAATACTTCTGAACCGGGTTAGGATACGCCTTTAATTCGATAGAGCGTACTTCAGGGAATGGGAATAGTTCTACAGCAAGGAGATCTCTGGGAACAGCTATGAAGACATCTTCCTGCAAGGTCTCGATACTGGTATTCCGAAGAATTACATCGGAAAGGGTAGTGTTTTTTAATTCATTTATTTCGGCAGCCGTAAAGGCCGGATCGTTCTCGTAATAATAACGATCACCATCGCGCAGCGACTCAAACTGCAATTTCAGTATGCTGTGTAATCCTTCTCCTATGAGGGTACCGGGGATATGATCTTCACTCATAAATCCTATCCATGGATCAACCCTGTTGATATCACCTCCATAAACGGAAGATAAACTACTGCTTAATACAGGATCTGATGTAAGACTATTGAAATCGGCATGCGGTGTCAATGACATATCGGCACGAATTGTATTGTAATCGGGAATGCCGCGTTCTCTTGCCCGGGCCAGGTTAATAGATAGTAGGTCTATCCCTCCGGCTCCTGGTTGACCGAAGAGAAAGTTTCGGATGTCATCCATAATAAGCGGATCCACAAACTGATGCTTCTGGGCCGCCAGCCCCCTGAAAAAAGGCTCTATTCCGCCTTCTTCTCTCAAGATCGTAGGATTGAAGAATCCATCTCTCAGGTCTACGGCTCCAAATATCCAATCGTCACCATTTTCCTCAAATCGTACCAAACGTCCATTCACCATGGTATGTCCGAAGCGATATGCTGCTGCCGAAAACGAATTGAGGATGTTAGGTTCAATTGTATCGTCATAGCCGGTATACGGGTCGAGTTGTACACCAATATGCGGTAAAAATTCTTCATAGGTAACTACTTGTATCAGGGCACCTACTATCTTTCTCGCACGCTGAAAGATCTCTTCATCAGTCCAGTTTGGGTGCTCTGCCTTGATCTCGTCGCATAGTCTGTTGTGTTCTCTCACCCATAACGTATGAAAGCAGGAGAGGCCGGGTTGTTCGTTTACCCTTATATCACCTCCAACGAAAAACTTGGTAGGTGTTGGAAATCCGTCCAATACCATGAACGGAGCATTGGGATCTACGGCACTATCAAACTCTCCATCTATGGTATTCCATGGTAAGAGGTCTCCGGTAGAAGTTTTCATTTTACCATCGACAAAGGTTCGAAGCCAGTTTGCACGATTAATATCACTACCATATACCGCCGAACCATCTATATAGCTTGTTATATCATTAATATGTTTACGTGGATTCCCTATTCCGGTACCCGTGGCAGGGTCAGACTTGGATCGGAACATGCGCAGAGTCTCCGAACCCGTACAATTAGGGTCGAACAAGGGTTCGCAGGTAGGTACAGGAATATTATTGGGTTCACTGAAATTATCATCGTTCAGGTTGATATCGTGATCAATAAACTGTCCCCATCCCCATACGAAGTCACTCAAATCAAGCTCGTTGGGCGTAAATTGAGACTGGCTACCAATGGCATTACTAATTTTACGAGGATTAGGCCAGCCCTGTCCCCCTGGTTCGGAGATGAGATCGCTAAATCCATTGGTCATGAAATTGCGAAAATGCGCTTCAGCAGCGCCCCATTCCGGGTTATTCAAATTATTATTCGTTCCGTCAAAGGTCCTGTTAAGCTGGGCGAAGCCTTGTAGACAAATTAAAAATGTTGTGGCTAGTAAAAGTCTTTTCATAAATGCTAATATAAAATGATTTCAGATATCATCATATAAGTTAAACTTATTTTATTAAATGATAGACTTCCTTGAAAGGAATTCTGAATCGAGGACCATACACGCCTTTTTCGTGTCTCAATCCACATCCAATGACCATATTTATTTCAGCAGACCGTGGTATTTTGAGTATTTTTTTAATCCGAAGAGTGTCACTTCCCTCCATGGGGCAAGTATCGTAGCCAACAGCTGCCATACTGATCATAAAGTTCTGGGCTGCCAGGCCGGCACTCTTATGAGCAACGATCCTAAGGTCACTATTACGAACCTGCCTGTATATTGGCCTGAAAAGCCCGATAATCTGTATCCCCAGATATTTTATCCATCCGAAGATCCCAAAAATATCAAAATAAGTAAATGGTATAAGTTTCCCGTAATAGTTTCTTGCCATCTTACGTCGTTTCACAAGACGCGGAGTAAGTTCTGTCTTTTCGAACCCGGCATTGATAAAATCCAGGTTTGCCTTTGCACGACGTCTTCAGAGATCCTTACGGCTCACGACAACAACTAATTGTTGGGCGGTACGAGCGGCATTCTGATTAAAACATGCCTTAGTGAGTTTTGCTACTATTTCTTTATTGGTAACGTGATAGAATTCCCATAGCTGTAAATTACTGCTGGTAGCTGCCAGAGTAGCATTATATATACACCATTTTACTTTTTCAGTATCAATAGTTTCATCCCGGTAAATGCGTACAGCGCGTCGATATTCAATAGCTTCTGAAACCGTTTTTTCCATAGATAGGAGGGTGTTTATTTATTTTGCAGGAAGATACTCTATTGCAAGAAAGGAGCAAAACAAATGAACCACGGTATCATGGGGAATCTGTCTTATTTACGCTTCTTTTTTCTAACTGGCAGTACCTCTTCCGGGAATGGGAACAGTATGGTCGAGTTCTTTTCGGCAGCAATATTAGAAAGCGTTTGATAGAGCCTGAGTTTTATTGCTGAAGGCGATTTATCGATCATAAGCCCGGCATCCAGTAATTTTCCGGCAGCCTGTTCTTCGGCCTCTGCCAAAATGATCCTTGCCCTACGCGAACGTTCGGCTTCCGCCTGGTTTGCCATCATTCTTCGCATATTCTCCGGCAATTGAATATCCTTTATCTTAACATCATTTATATCAATACCCCATTCCTTTGTTTCAAGTTCCACAATGGACTTAATATTCTTGCCCATCTCCTCCCGTTTTGAAAGGATAGTGTCCAGTTCCACTTTCCCGCATACATCACGTAAAGCTGCCTGAGCTAGTTGAGAAATAGCAAATTTATATTCTTCTACCTCAAGTACGGCCCTTTCCGGATCATTGATCTTAAAGAAAACAACTCCGTCTATACTACAAGGGACATTGTCTTCGGTCATCACTTCCTGTGAAACTATATTTATGGTGATCACACGTATGTCGACCACTTGTATGGTCTCCACGATGGGGATGATCCATCTGAAACCCGGTTTTAGGGTTTTAACATATTTTCCAAACCTGAATTTTAAGGCTCTTTTATATTCATAAACAACACGGATACCCAATAAGAGAAAAACACCGAATATTATTCCAAATAACATTAAAGGATTCATAGTAAATTTTTTTAGAGTGAATGTTTTTAATTGCTGAAAGTTAGCCTCTTAAAGATACTGAATCTATAGGGAATATTGTATTGAAAACTGCTCTAATTCAGCTGTATAATTAAAAAACCCTTCGCTGCTATAGTGAAGGGTCTTAGAGGTTCCGGTTGGTGAGAAAAAAACTATCTGTGGATGGCATAGCTGCTTGCTTTGGCATATTCGGCTAATTTTTCATTCCACTTGCTTAGTTTCTCACTCCAAATTTGTTTTAGATCTTTCATAACTCGAATTTTTATGATTCATATAAGAGCATAAATTCAACAAGTGTGCCAAGAGAATAGGTAGGCTCATAACTATTTGATATGTAATGAAATAAAATTTTTAGACCAGGGCATGATCTCAACATATTCTTAACTAATGACTATAGAATCATACTAAGATTTTGTATCTTCTTATCACTTTTGAAGAGATAATGCTGAAACGTATATTATTTATAATGCTGATCTTTTTTACAGCTTTTGTCAATTGCCAGTCCAACTATTCGGAACGCAGGGAGAAAATGGTGAGATCCCAGCTGGAATCCAGGGGAATTAGGGATAAAGCTACATTGGACGCTATGCGAAAGGTGCCCAGACATATGTTCGTTCCCGAAAATGCCAAAGGGAAGGCCTATATAGATGCACCCCTTACAATAGGAAAGGGACAAACCATCTCTCAACCCTATATTGTAGGTTATATGACAGAACAGTTAAAATTAAAACCTACAGACCGGGTCCTGGAGATCGGTACCGGATCGGGCTATCAGGCCGCGGTTCTGGCCGAGATCGTTTCCGAAGTCTATACCATAGAAATTATAGAATCCCTGGGAAACAGCGCTGCCAATCGTTTAGAAAGCCTTGGCTATAACAACGTTGAAGTTAAAATAGGAGACGGCTACCTGGGATGGCCGGAGAAATCTCCCTTCGATGCTATCATTATTACTGCCGGAATCGACCATATTCCCCAACCGCTCATCGATCAACTCGCAGAAGGAGGAAGGCTTATTGTTCCGGAAGGCCCCAGGAGAAGTACCCGGGAATTGATTCTTCTCACAAAAAAGAAAGGGAAACTGAAACGTAAATTCCTTATTCCTGTGGTTTTTGTTGAATTTCAGCGGAAGAACGATTAACCTTATATATATCCTTGTTTTTCGGCCCGCAAGCTCTTATTCAGAATCATTATATATTTCCAATAATTTACTATTGCTGACAGGGGTCATAGGAAAGTATTTTCACCTTCACGAACTTCGCAGAAAATTAGGTTATGACTACCTGGATCGTCATAATATCCCTGTTGATCTTACTCTTGATCTATTTGCTATGGATGCCCATTATACTTAATATAGATACAGATACAAGCGAGTATTTCATTCAGTTTAAAGGGCTTGCTAAAGCATCTGTTATCGGAGACAAAAAAGAGGTGATCAGGGTTAAAATAAACGTTCTTTTTATG
>QQUG01000223.1 GCA_008501705.1 Flavobacterium sp. | reverse complement strand
GGGGTGAGTTTGATTATCACTTTTCCATTTTTAATCACAGCTTCCCTTATCACTCCTAAGTCGAGAACAGTGAGCACCGGTATCTCCGGGTATGCCACCTCTTCCAGGATTGGAATGAGTTCCGCGTCGATATTTGGATGAAGGTTGATCATTATATTACCATGTCATGTTTGGATAGGTACGCTGCATATATTGTAATTCGGTCAAAATGTATCCCATATGCTCCGTATGAACACCTTGTTTCCCCCCTCTTTTAGAGTAAGGATTATCGGGCACCGTCAAGGTTGCTTCTTCAAGAACTTCGGAAAGTTCTTTATAGTAGTCGTCTTTCAGCGCCGTCATATCTATACCTATGCCTTGCTCCACCATCTTTTTGTCCGAATCGGTCATATCGAAAAGTTCTTCCGTATATGGCCAGAAATGATCGATAGCTTCCTGCATCTTCTGTTTACTTTCATCTGTGCCATCACCAAGTCGTTTCACCCAATCTCCAGAAAATCGTTTATGGTAGCTCACCTCTTTCACCCCTTTTCTCGCGATGGCTGCAAATGTTTCATCCGAACTTTGTTGTAAAGCATTCATCAGCTGAAGGTGATACACATCAAAAAGGAATTGGCGGGCGATCACATGACCGAAATGCGTATTGGGCTGTTCTACCAATAACACATTCTTATAATCGCGTTCAACTCTCAGCATGGCGATATCATCCTCTGTCTTGCCTTTACCAACAAGTCTGGCTGCATACTGATAATAACTTCGTGTTTGCCCGAATAGATCCAGGGCAATATTGGTAAGAGCGATATCGGTTTCCAAATTAGGGCCATGACCACAAAGCTCACCAAGGCGCTGCCCAAGGATAAGTGAATTATCCGCTATTCCGAGTATATAATTATATAGGTCCTGATCTTTCATTTACATATGTTTTACTTCATCGGGGAGATCGTAAAATGTAGGGTGTCTGTAAATTTTATCCTGAGCCGGCTCGAAGAACTCTCCATTGTCCGCCGGATTTGAAGCTGTTATATACTTACTCTCTACCACCCAGATACTCACCCCTTCGTTCCTTCTGGTGTATACATCCCGCGCGTTTTCCAGGGCCATTTCGGCGTCTGCTGCATGCAGACTTCCAAAATGACGGTGCTCAAGACCGTTCTTCGATCTCACGAATACCTCCCATAATGGCCAATCTTTTTTCATATCTATATCTTTAACTTGCTTTTGCTACTTTTTTCTTCACCTGCTTCTCTGCATAGGTCATGGCGGCTTCTCGTACCCAGCTTCCTCTTTCCCAGGCACCTACTCTGGCTTCCATTCGTTCTTTATTACAAGGCCCGTGACCCTTTACTACCTGCCAGAATTCATCCCAGTCGATCTCACCAAAGTGGTAATGTCCGGTTTCAGGATTAAACTTCAGGTCGGGGTCCGGCACCGTGATCCCTAAAATATCCGCCTGCGGAACTGTCTGGTCCACAAACTGCTGCCGCAACTCATCATTGGTCTTCCGCTTTAACTTCCATTTCATCGACTGAGCCGTATGCGGTGAGTCTTCATCTCTTGGTCCGAACATCATCAAACTCGGCCACCACCAACGGTTTAAAGCATCCTGGGCCATAGCTTTCTGCTCGGGGGTTCCATTGCATAAAGTGAGCATGATCTCATATCCCTGACGCTGGTGGAAACTTTCTTCTTTACAAATTCGCACCATAGCTCTTGCGTAGGGTCCGAAAGAAGTTGTACATAAGGCTACCTGGTTTATTATGGCAGCCCCATCCACCAACCATCCTATGGCGCCTATGTCGGCCCATGTGATGGTAGGATAATTGAAAATAGATGAATACTTTGCTTTACCGCTGTGTAGCTGGTCAAATAATTCTTCACGTGAGATCCCAAGGGTTTCGGTAGCCGAATACAAATACAATCCGTGTCCTGCTTCATCCTGAACCTTGGCCAGAAGTGCTGCCTTACGTCTTAGCGAAGGTGCCCGGGTGATCCAGTTTCCCTCCGGCAACATACCCACGATCTCCGAATGTGCATGCTGTGAGATCTGCCTGATGTGGGTTTGCCGGTACTTTTCCGGCATCCAGTCTTTAGGCTCTATCTTTTCATCACGTGCTATACGTGCTTCAAAGATGGTTTCCAGGTTTTTAACTTCTTTATCACTCATGTCGCTTATTTTTATACGTCAAAATCTACTTTTACTTTATCGGTGATCGGCACCGATTGACAGCTCAGCACATAGTCCTGGGCCAATTCGTCTTCTTCAAGGGCGTAATTCACCTTCATCTCCACCTCACCGTCTATCACCTTACACTTACAGGTGCTGCATACGCCACCCTTACAGGCAAAAGGGAGATCGGCTCCCGCTCCAAGAGCAGCATCCAGAATATTATCGTAATCTTTGGTCATCGTAAAATGGAACTCCTTTCCACCGTCAATTATAGTGAGTTCCACACCTTCCACATTTTGCTGTGCGAGGCGCTCGGCTCTCAGCTTATCTTCTTCAGAAAGACCCGTAACGAACAGCTCGAAATGGATCATTTCTTTTGGCAAGCCTGCCTTCACTAGGTAATCACTTACGTAATGCACCATATCCTCCGGGCCACACAGAAAAACCTCACTGGTATCCGGGATGTCTATAAAAGTGGAGCAAAGAACCTTCATTCTATCGTCATCAAATCTACCATTGAACAGGTCTATGTCTCGTCTTTCTTTTGTGAGGAAATAATAAATTTCCAGGCGGCCGAAATAGGTGTTCCTAAGCTGCTCCAATTCTTCCTTAAAGATAATGGATTTGGCTGTCTTATTCACATAAAACAGCTTACAGGTTGCATGCGGCTCGGCAGCGAGATGTGTCTTGATCATCGATAGAATAGGTGTAATACCACTACCCGCAGAAAAGAAGAGGTAATTCTTCGGTTTTTCCGGCATGAGATCCACCCCAAATGTTCCGCTTGGAGGCATAACCTCGATCGAATCTCCTGTTTTTAATTCCGAATTTACATAGGTGGAGAACTTCCCGCCGGGTATCTGCTTCACCGCCACGCACCACTCATCTTCCATCGGACTTGAACACAAACTGTACGATCTTCGTATGTCTTCTCCGTCTATATCGGCCTTCAAGGTTAAATGCTGTCCCTGGTGATATGCAAAGGCTTCTTTTAAATCTTCAGGCACATCAAAACTAATAACAGAACAATCGTCTGTTTCCTTGTAAATATCCTTTATTCTTAATGTATGAAATATAGCCACAGCTCTTAGTTTTCGGCTAACAAAACTAACGTTTGTTAGTTACATATGCAAGTTAATAATATGCTAAACAATTCCTTCCAACAAAACTGCTACCATGTCCTTTTTCAGCACATTGACGTCCAGTTTGCCTCTTTTTTGATACCAGAGGTAGAGGGTACGCAGCGTAGACAGAATTGAGAATAATATTACTTCAGGATGTCGGGGCTTGAGATCTCCTTCTTCTATGCCTTGTTTTATGATCTTTCTGAAATTTTCTTCGTAATCCTCCCGCATCTGAACAAAGCTGGACAAATCCTCATTTTCAAGATGCATCCAGTCGTTGTTAAGGGCTGCCAGTGCTTCCGAATGATTTACCGTAATGTCTATATGCATTTCGATCACCTCTTTGATCTTATCCAGGGAAGTACCTTCAGATCCTATCACGGCTTGCATCCCCGAGGTAAATTTCCGCGCAAGATATAAGATGAGGGTTGATAGTATTTCCTGCTTTCCAGAAATATGATTGTATAAACTCGCAGCCTTGATTCCCATTTCCTGGGCGATGTCGCGCATAGAAACAGCATTATACCCTTTTTCTTTAAAAAGTGAAGATGCGACGGCTACAATTTCTTCTTTTCGGGTTGCTGTATTCATTTACCATGCAAGATAACGAAATCGCGTATAAAAGTCTAAGGCTTTTGGAAAGCTCCGATGGCTGTAGTACTTTTGAAAGCTTATGGAAGAACGCTACGAAAGTAACGAGTTGATAGAGCGCTTGCCACCTCACCTAAAGCAATTTATCAAACCGCAAAATTACGAGGATTACACGGCTGTAGATCAGGCTGTGTGGCGCTATGTGATGCGTAAAAATGTGGATTACCTCAGCCAAGTAGCCCATGAAAGTTATCTTGAAGGGCTCCACAAGACCGGAATCTCTATAGACAGTATTCCTTCCATGTACGGAATGAACCGTATCCTTAAAGAAATTGGCTGGGCAGCCGTGGCTGTTGATGGTTTTATCCCGCCTAATGCTTTTATGGAATTCCAGGCCTATAAGATCTTGGTCATTGCCAGTGATATACGCCAGCTGGAGAACATCGAATATACACCTGCCCCGGATATCATTCACGAAGGGGCCGGACATGCCCCCATTATTGCAAGCCCGGATTATGCCGAATATCTAAGACGTTTCGGGGAGATTGGCGCCAAGGCCATCACCAGTGCACATGATAACCAAATGTACGAAGCCGTTCGGGAACTCTCCATCCTGAAGGAAGCACATAATTCTTCTGTAGAAAACCTGGATGACAGGATAAGGGCAGCTGAACAAAAAGTTGAAGCACTTCAGCAGAAAAAGGTGGAACCTTCCGAAATGGCGTTAATACGAAATCTACACTGGTGGACGGTGGAATACGGTCTTGTTGGCACAGTTGAAGACCCCAAGATCTACGGAGCTGGACTGCTATCGTCTATTGGTGAGAGTGCGTGGTGTATGAAACCGGAAGTGAAGAAACTGCCGTATTCAATTGATGCCGCCTACCAGGAATTCGACATTACTAAACCGCAACCACAATTGTACGTAACCCCGGATTTTGCCTACCTGCAGGAAGTACTTGAGGAATTTGCAAATACCATGGCCGTGCGAAAAGGTGGTTGGCGAGGCCTAAAAAAACTTATTGGTAGCAAACAAATAGGCACCATAGAATTAAGTACAGGCCTGCAAGTAAGTGGTCTGTTTACCCGGATGATCCAAAATGAGGATAACGAAGTTGTCTATTTTGAAACGGAAGGTG
Organism: Flavobacterium sp.; assembly: GCA_008501705.1. Lineage (GTDB taxonomy): Bacteria > Bacteroidota > Bacteroidia > Flavobacteriales > Flavobacteriaceae > Pukyongia. The sequence goes on along the minus strand of QQUG01000223.1, from coordinate 1,806 downwards.
AAACAGCTCTTGCCTATCGCGAGAAGGAGGTGATCGGACACGGTATTTGCCGTCACATAAATGGATTCCGTTCGCCCCTGGGAAAATTGAAGGGGATCAACCTATCTATTGAGAATATGGGACCCAGAGACCTTCAGGCGTATAATTTCTACGACGGAAAACCAATATCCTTCGAATTTGAAAGCGGAATTACCGTTGATGGCCTCAATGTAACTGGGATGCGGAACCTCAGCGGCAAACTTATGCTAATCCAATTTACCGATTGTACGGTAAAATACAGGGATGAGATATTATTTTCTCCCGAAATGGGCGATTTCGATATGGCCGTAGGGAAAGAGATCGTTTCGGCTTTCGCAGGGGCAGCCGATTATCGTTCCTACGAGGTACTATCCCATACACTAAGTGAAACTGAAACGGTACGCATATCCCTTTCAGAAGAAGAAAAAAAACGCAATCAGCTCTATCAAAAAATTCGGGAGCAAAGAGAAGAAAACTCGATAGACGTAACAACGCTCAATTCAGTATTTAATACGATATCTCGGGAATTCCCGGGAGACTGGCTGTTAAGCCTGGAAATTCTGGAACTCACACGAAGCTTAGACGCGTCGTTTTCAGAAAAAATAATAGAACATTTAAGCACTGTTAAAAAGAATCGGCCGGAAGTAGCACATCTTGTTGATAATGGCCTTTCTTTACTCAATATATAATTATGGGACTTTTAGATTTTCTCTTCGGAAATAAAACAAAGAAAATTCAGGAATTCATTGAAAAGGATGCAGTTATCCTCGATGTTCGTACCAAAGCTGAATTTGCCGGAGGAGCCATCCCGGGATCGAAGAATATTCCTTTGCAGCAACTATCAGTACAGCTTTCAGAAATAAAAAAATGGAAAAAACCGGTGATCACCTGCTGTGCCACCGGGATCCGATCGGGCAGTGCTGCGTCTATACTTAGAAACAATGATATCGAGGCTGTAAATGGTGGCGGATGGGCCAGCCTTCAGAATAAACTTTAAGAATCTTTATTCTTGTCTTCGTCTTTCTTTTTCCTTGCGCGTTTTGGCTCCAGAACAAATACATAATAAAACAAAGCCACACAAAAGATTCCCATTGCTAAGTACCCCAACAATTGACCTTGTGCTTCGGCCTGCGATTGCACCAAAAGTAAGCTTAAAGAATACATATTAACACATTTGGTTCATCCTGAATGATCTACAGGTCATACTTCACTACGAACATCATTATCCTCGGTAATACGAAATACTGAGAAGTGGTGTTGAATTGCTCGTTAAAGCTGTCGTTATTGGTGAATTCGGTGTCTAATATATTGGTTGCCTGAATAGAGAATTCCCAGGGGCTTTCCCCTTTCTGGTAATACAGATTCGCATTAAAGAACGAATAGGTATTGTCTACCGTACTCTCTTCATTCGAATAGTTATAATAATCCCATTCGGCATTTAATGAGAAATGCTTCAGGAAGTTGATATCCATATTCGCATAGGGTCTTTGGGTGTAGAACGTTTGTTCCAGGCCACCATTATCGTAACGATTTACAGTAAGACGATACCCCACTTCGAAGTTGGGCCACTCTCTGAAATTAGACCGAACACTACCCCTATATCCCTGTGTAAGGCTTTCACTTTCTGTGATGATATCGTTAATAAGGTTGTTCGACTTGCTCAGGGTTAGATTAGCGTTTAAGTTGAACTGTATCTTTTTTATGGTTTTACTGAAACGTGCAAAGGCCGAGGAAGTCTCGTCGGGAAAATTACTATCAATATTGAACAGGCTTCCCACGCGGTTGATC
>QQUG01000108.1 GCA_008501705.1 Flavobacterium sp. | reverse complement strand
GAAGCCATAGGAGTATACTTTCTTCTATACGAAGAATAATGCAAATTACTAATTAACAGCGTATTAGAAAAGGGGGTTTTTCCTGAATTTATCCCATTAAAAAACCCTCTTTCATTTCCGAAAGAGGGTTTCCATATTACATATTATGCGTTTCTAGAACTGATACCTTATACCCAGGGCGATGTCAAAATCAACGTCATCTCTATAATCTCCAAAACCAAATTCCGGCCTGAAATCCAGTGATAGCAACAACGGGATATCGAAATTGTATTCTATCCCTATATCTCCGGCGGCAAAAATAAAAGTCTCAGCATCTGGATCTCCAGGGAAATTGTCATCGAAGTCGATCTGTCCAACACCACCACCGGCACCGGCATACCAGTTGAAATTACCATCAAGCACCCATACCCATTGATATAGGGCTGCCACCTTGATAGCCGTAACATCGTTACTACTACGCCAGCCAAGGCCTAATTCCAGCCGGTTATTTTCTCCAAGCGCCCGTTGAAAGTTCACTTCAGTACCAAAGCCGTCACTATCTCCCAAACGTAAACCAATGGCATTATCTGCTATGCCCTGGGCGTTCATGGTTAATGCAAATGACATTAGTGCAACTACAGTAAGCAAGAGTCGTTTCATAAGGTTTGTTTTAAGTTTAAGTACAAAATAAGTAAATGTGCAGATTCCAATGTGTTAACGTTTTGACAACTTTTTAATTGCTTTTTCCTTGGCTTTTACTTCTGAAATTAATTGCGTTTACTACCTTTACTTAGTACACTATGGAGGCCAAACTCGCAGCATTGGAATACAAATTTGAAGGAGACCTCTTCTATGACGATCTTCATAAGGACATGTATGCAACCGATGCCTCCGTGTACCGGAAACTTCCCCTGGCCGTAGCCTATCCCAAAACTGAAGACGCCATCAGTCAATTGATAAACTTTGCCCGAAAGAACAACACTTCTTTAATTCCCAGAACAGCAGGCACTTCACTGGCTGGACAATGCGTAGGTGAAGGGATCGTAGTAGATGTTTCGCGATACTTCACAAAAATTATCGAATTAAACGAAGAGATTAGAACGGTCACAGTTCAGCCCGGTGTTATACGTGATGAATTAAATGAATTTTTGGAGCCCTACGGATTATTCTTCGGTCCGAATACCTCTACCTCTAACAGGTGCATGATAGGAGGGATGGTTGGTAATAATAGCAGCGGAACAACTTCCATTAAGTATGGAGTTACCCGCGATAAGGTGTTAAAATTAAAGACTATTCTCTCGAACGGTGAAGCATGTATTTTTCAACCCTTGGCCAAAGAGGCGTTTATCACTAAAAGCCTTGATAATTCGATGGAAGGAAAGATCTACAGCCTTTTACATGGTGAACTATCTTCCGAAGCCACCAAACGAGAGATCAGGAATGAATTCCCCAAAGCACAAATTCATAGAAGAAATACCGGTTATGCCCTGGACGCATTATTGGATTCGGAGGTTTTTTCTGAAACAACTCAGCAGATCAACTTGTGTAAACTTCTATGTGGTAGTGAGGGCACCCTGGCGTTTACTACAGAGATCACCTTGCAACTGGATGTCCTGCCACCGACGGAAACAGCGTTGGTAGCCGCACAATACGATGAGCTGTCTAATTGCCTGAAAGATGTACTGGTGGCCATGAAACACGACCTGTATACTTGTGAGCTCATGGATGATGTGATCCTTGATTGTACCCGTAAAAACAAAATGTACGAGCCCTATCGATTTTTTGTACAAGGGAATCCTAAAGCCGTGTTGTTGTTAGAGCTAAAAGCCGAGAATGAGGAGGAATTAAATATAAAGCTCGACTCATTATTACAGGATCTGACAAATTCCGGAAAAAGTTATGTGAGACCGGTATTAAAGGGCGATGAGATTCAAATGGCAATGGAGCTTAGGAAAGCCGGCTTGGGGTTACTAGGAAATATGGTAGGAGATAACAAAGCGGTGGCTTGTATAGAAGACACGGCTGTTGCTCTGGAAGATCTTCCCGCCTATATAGATGAATTCAACCTTCTGATGAAGTCTTATAATCAAAAGGCTGTGTACTATGCTCATGCAGGGGCCGGAGAACTACACCTAAGACCTATTCTAAATCTGAAAACCAGTGAAGGCGTTTCTTATTTCAGAAAGATCACAACAGAAGTTGCCATGCTGGTTAAGAAGTATAAGGGGTCCTTTTCAGGGGAACATGGGGATGGTATCGTAAGAGGAGAATTTTTACCCATGCTCATTGGCGACTCTAATTATGAATTGCTTCGGAAAGTGAAGCAAGTTTTCGATCCGCAGAATATCTTCAATCCCGGGAAGATCGTAGATCCAGTGAAGATGGACCAATCTCTGCGATACCAAACGGATCGTGACGAACCTCAGGTACCTACCTTTATGAATTTCGAGGATACTCTTGGAATACTGCCACTTGCCGAAAACTGCAATGGGAGTGGGGATTGCCGTAAAACAGAGCGCGCCTCCGGGATGATGTGTCCCAGTTATCATGCCACAAGGGAAGAAAAAGATACGACCCGGGGAAGGGCCAATGTGCTTCGGGAAGTATTAACAAATGGAACATCAATAAATAAATTCAATTCGGAGGAACTAAAGGAGTCCATGGATCTGTGCCTAAGTTGCAAAGCCTGTGCGAGTGAATGCCCCAGTAATGTGAATATAGCGGCTGCCAAGGCCGAATTTCAGTATCAGTACAATAAAATCAATAGGATCGCCCTGGCCAACAAATTAATCGCCAAAAGCAGTAGATATAATAGACGAGCAGCCAGATTCCCCACTATCTCTAACTGGTTATTTCGAAATAAGATTACCTCAGGACTACTGAAGAAAATAGGAGGGATCGCTTCGGAAAGGGAACTTCCTTTGTTGTCAAGTAAAAGTTTCAGTAATATATCTCAAAATATTTTATATCAAGAAGTTACATATTTATCAGAAGTATATTTATTTGTGGATGAATTTAGTAATTACCTCGATGCTCACATCGCGAAAGATTGTTATGAGTTACTCACAATTTTAGGATATAAAGTGCATGTGGTAGACAAATTAGATAGTGCTCGGGCTCTTATATCGAAAGGATTTTTGGAGGAGGCTAAAAAAACAGTGGATCTTAACCTGGATTTTCTAAAGGACAAAGTGAGCCCGGAGACTCCGCTGCTAGGTATCGAACCCTCTGCTATCCTTGGATTTCGGGATGAGTACCTGCGATTGGCTGAGGATAAAGATTCTGCGATAACAATTTCCCGATCTGCTTATTTGGTGGAAGAGTTTTTAGCCGAAGAGATTAAAGCAGGGCGAATTAAAGCCGATTCATTTACTTCCGAAGAAAAAAGAATAAAGATCCACGTTCATTGTCATCAAAAAGCGCTGAGCAATCAGAAGGTAACCTTCGACATCCTTAATATTCCTTTAAATTACAAGCCAACACTTATTCCTTCCGGTTGCTGTGGCATGGCTGGGAGTTTTGGCTACGAGAAAGCACATTATGAAATTAGCATGAAGATTGGCGGGTTAAAATTGTTCCCTTCCGTAAAAAAACTGGATAATGATGTAATAGTTGCGGCAAACGGGACCAGTTGCAGACAGCAGATCAAAGATGGAACGGGAAGAGAGGCACTTCACCCCATCACGATATTAAGACAGGCGCTTTTAAGTAGGTAAGCCCGGAAGATGATCGAAAGCACTTAGTAATTCTTGTATTTCGTTCTCCTCATGATCATCGTCGTGTTGTGGTGTGAGGTGTGATCTCTTACTCCCATGAACGTATAACTTCCATTCCATATGGTTATACTCCAGGGCCGTTAGATTTTCTACCCAGTCGCCACTATTGAGATAGGTACAGCTACCATAAGCGTTCAATACTTCTTTAATAACAGGCTGGTGAATATGCCCGCAAACCACATAATCGAATTTATTATGAATAGCCAGATCGCTCGCAGTTTCTTCAAATTTTGAAATGAAGGAAACCGCACTCTTAACCGAATTTTTTATCCGTTTCGACAGTGAGTATTTTTCCTTGCCAAATCGCACCAGCACATAATTGATAAAACGATTTAAAAGGATGAGCAGATCATAGCCCCAACCCCCTAATTTTGCCAGCCATTTGGCGTGTTGTATGGAAGCGTCAAATACGTCTCCATGGAAGAACCATGCCTTTTTACCATCAATTTCAAGAACCAGTTTGTCTAAAATGTAGATGTTCCCCATTTTCGTGTCGCTGAACCTTCTTAGTTTCTCATCATGATTCCCGCTAAGGTAGTATACCATGGTCCCTTTGGCTGCCAGGGAAATGATCTTTTTTATAACCTGTAGATGCGATTTTGGGAAATAACGCTTCCTAAACTGCCACATATCGAATATATCACCGTTGAGGATTAGCTTACCCGGTTTCACCGAATTCAAGTACTGCAATACCTCCTTAGCATGACAACCATAAGTTCCTAAATGAATATCTGAAATAACAACAATTTCTACCTTTCGTTTCAATGTTTCAAATTATTATGTAAAGATTTTCATATTCGGGTGAAATCTCATTAATTGTATGTTAATTGTAGATAGTGAAAACGTTACGACATTCAAGAAAAGCTTGAAGGGTGGTGAATTTTTACATTTTTAATATTCGCCTGTAAAGGCTACATTTGTTGAAAACACCGTATGGCAGGCAATTCCTTCGGAAATATATTTAAACTAACCACTTTCGGCGAGTCACACGGGGAGGCAATTGGTGGTATTATTGACGGTTGTCCTGCAGGCCTGGACATAGATCTCGATGCTGTTCATGCAGAAATGCAACGGAGAAAACCGGGGCAATCGGCCATAGTCACCCAACGAAAGGAAGAAGATGAGGTTCAATTCCTTTCCGGCATCTTTGAAGGAAAAACAACCGGCACTCCGATTGGGTTTGTGATTCAGAATACCAATCAGAAATCAAAAGATTACTCCCACATAAAAGACACTTACAGACCGTCTCATGCCGATTACACTTATGATAAAAAGTATGGTATAAGGGACTACCGTGGTGGTGGCAGATCATCAGCCAGGGAAACAGCTTGCAGGGTGGTGGCAGGTGCTATCGCTAAACAATTACTTAAAGATATAAAGATCACAGCCTACGTATCGGCTGTTGGCGACTTAGCCCTTGAAAAGCCCTATCAAGAGCTCAATTTTGCTGAGATAGAGAGAAACCCGGTGCGAACTGCAGACACTGCGATGGCCGAGCAAATGGAAGCCTACATCAAAGAGATCCGTAAGCTGGGAGATACTGTTGGAGGTGTGATTAGTTGTGTTATTGAAAACGTACCTGTAGGATTAGGCGAACCGGTATTCGATAAACTTCACGCTCAGTTGGGTAAAGCCATGCTATCCATTAACGCGGTGAAGGGTTTCGAATTTGGTAGTGGTTTTGCCGGGACCCGGCTTAAAGGGAGCGAACATAATGATCTGTTCAATGAAGATGGTAGTACGCAAACAAATTTTAGTGGAGGAGTACAGGGAGGAATAAGTAATGGGGAAGATATTTACTTTAAGGTGGCGTTCAAACCTGTAGCTACCATTATGCAAAAACAACAAACAATTGATAATGAAGGAAATTTAACCGAAATGCAGGGCAAGGGCAGGCACGACCCCTGTGTGGTGCCCAGGGCCGTACCCATCATTGAGGCCATGGCAGCATTGGTAATTGCCGATTTTTGGCTGTTAAACCGACTTTCAAAATTATAATCGAACTTTATCGTATGAAGAAATTAGCGCTACACTGGCAGATTTTAATAGGAATGTTCCTGGGACTGATTTTTGGTTTTATAATGCTTCAATTATCCTGGGGAGTAGGATTTGTTGAAAATTGGATCAAACCCATTGGAACCATTTTTATCAAACTATTAAAACTTATCGCTATTCCATTGATCCTGGCATCGCTGATAAAAGGTATTTCAGATCTGAAGGATATTTCGAAGTTCAGGAATATTGGCTTGAGAACGATCATTACCTATGTGTTCACGACGGTAATTGCTATTTCCATTGGATTGATGCTGGTTAATGTACTTCAACCCGGTAATGGTGTATCGGAAGATACTATTGCCAAACTCACCGAAACCTATGCCGGCGATAGTAATGTGCAATCCAAGATAGAAGAGGCCACCAGACAGAAGGAAAGCGGACCTTTACAATTTCTTGTGGATATGGTTCCGGACAATGCCATTAACGCTATGAGTGATAATTCGTTGATGCTGCAAGTGATCGTATTTGCAATCTTCCTGGGAATTTCATTGCTACTTATAGGTGAAAAGCGTGCCAAACCCCTCAAGGATCTCTTCGATTCATTAAATTATGTAGTGTTGAAGATGGTAGATCTTATTATGCTCTCGGCTCCCTATGCTGTATTTGCACTTCTGGCCAATGTGGTCGTTTCCTCTGGCGACCCGGACCTGCTGTATGCCTTGTTAAAATATACCGGAACCGTAGTATTAGGTCTTATCCTGATGATTGTTTTCTATCTGATAGTTGTGGGTTCCTATACAAAAAAGAATCCGTTGTGGTTTCTCAAAGAAATAAGTCCGGCCCAGCTATTGGCTTTTTCTACCAGTTCGAGTGCTGCAACACTCCCGGTAACCATGGAGCGGGTTGAAGAACATATAGGAGTAGATAAGGAAGTTAGTAGTTTTGTGCTGCCGGTAGGTGCCACTATTAATATGGACGGGACCAGCCTGTATCAGGCTGTAGCGGCGGTATTTATTTCGCAGGCGCTTGCCTTCGATCTCACCTTTGGAGATACGCTTACCATTGTATTAACAGCTTTGCTTGCTT
>QQUG01000153.1 GCA_008501705.1 Flavobacterium sp. | reverse complement strand
TTGGTAAGCCCGGTCACCACTTTTTTCTTTGGGACAAACTTGGCCTTTCTGGTGTAAAAGTAATATTCGGGATCATCTACATTCTTGGAAGTAGTAAATTTCACATTCCGAAGAAAATAAACCGAATCGTTTTCCTTTTTTGTCACTTCGGCAATGGTTTGTATGCCGTTTTGTTCGGTTCGGGTATTGTAGACGATCGCTTTTTTAGTATCCGTATTAAATCGAAGAGAGTCCGGTTCTGCTGTATTGGAAGCTTGTACAAAAACCGGGCGTTGGGAGTAGACGCCTGCACTGTCTATCCCCCTGGCAGAGATCTCGTTCTTATTAAGGTCTAAGATGATCAGGCCGGCATCTATCCTCATGTCTCCGTAGATGATAAAGGCCTTGTTATACATATACACCTTATTGTTCTTGCGGTCAATGTACACATAGTCTTCACCATAATAATCTACCACATCCTCCAGTAATTCCTTCTCGGGCTTAATAGTATCTGTCTTTACTGTGTCTGCAAGGACTTCATTGATGGGTTGCTCCTCAATTTGGATGTTCACCGTTGTGGTATCCGCCTCGTTTGTAGATTCGATCACCACATCATTCTTAGGCGGAATATCCTGAGCCTTCCCGCCAAATATTCCGAAGCAAAAGAAAAAGATCAGAAAAGTATATGTATAGGGTAGGTTCAAGCTGCTCCAGTTATAGAGTTTTCCTTTGTAAGATCTTGAATAATTGTTCAAAAGTTTAAAATTAAAATTTCAACAAAGGAAGTTTGCATAACCAATTTTCATTTTTCTTTGTGATACGCAAAATACGCTATGCCCTTTTGGCTTAGTTTTTGAAACCTCAAAATTAAGCATATTTTTTATGAGGGGTTTTTAAATTTAGTAAATTAAAATATCAAGTTTCAACATACGTTATTAACAATATGAGAACGAAGATTTTACTTTTTTTCGTACTTACCTTAGGATCTATCACTTTCTTTTCGTTTACGGGACACAACAATGATACCATAAAACCCTTTGTTGTGGTCCTGGATGCGGGTCATGGTGGACATGACAGTGGCAATACCGGTAATGGCTATAAAGAAAAAGATATAGCACTGGACATCATACTCGAGGTAGGGAAGATACTGGAGAAAGAACCAGGAATAAAGGTGATCTACACCCGTGATTCCGACAAATTCGTCGATCTGTGGGAAAGAGGAGCCATTGCCAACCGTGCGGATGCAGATTTATTTGTATCTGTTCATTGCAATGCACATAACTCCGACGCTTACGGAACAGAAACATTTGTTTTAGGTTTACACGCGAACAAACGAAATCTTGAGGTTGCTAAAAAAGAAAATGAGGTGATTTTCCTGGAAGAGAACTATGAGGAAAAATATGCCGGTTACGATCCCAACAGTCCGGAATCCTTTATTGGCTTAACCTTACTACAAGAAGAATACCTCGATCAGAGTATTATGCTCGCCGGCCTGGTACAGAATAATTTTACCAGTAACTTAAAAAGAAAAGACCGAAGTGTGAAACAAGCAGGTTTTATTGTACTTCACCAAAGTTATATGCCCAGTGTACTTATTGAAACCGGATTCCTTACCAATAGGAAGGAAGGCGCCTATCTAAATTCTAAAAAAGGTCAGAAAGAAATGGCCAGAGAGATCGCAAAAGGCATAATAACCTATCGTAAAAATCTTATGCTGGCAACCAGTGACAGCCAGAACCCTGTAATTACCCAGGATGAGATCGATAAGGCCATCTCGGAGACAGAGGAGGATGTATACGAAGGTGTGGTATTTAAGGTTCAGTTGTTGGCTAGTTCGAAAAAAATTGAAACTTCTGCCAATAATTTTAATGGCCTTAAGGATATCGACAGGCATCTTGAAGACGGTCTCTACAAGTATTATTACGGCGAAACCTCCGATTATAACAAAATCCGCCTCATGCAGACCTATGCCAAGAATAATGGGTATCCTACCTGCTATATAGTAGCTTTCAGGGATAAAGAAAAGCTAAAACTGTCGGAAGTACTAAAATCGCAAGACAATTAAACCGGTTATTGTAGATTTATTTCTAAATTTGTTTCAGCACTAAAAAACCAGCCCTTGAAACTATCCAGAGAACTAAAAACCGGTATTTTCGCTACAGTAGTGATCCTACTTTTTATATTCGGTTACAGCTATCTCAAGGGCACGAATCTACTGGAGAATCAGCGTGTCTTTCATGTAAAATATAATAATGTTGAAGGGCTTGCCGTTGGAGCTCCTGTTACCATTAACGGTTACCAGGTAGGCAAGGTCCAGAATATCGATTTTGCCAATGGAAGTGGGGACCTGGTGGTTACCTTTACGGTAGAAAAAGATTTTAAATTCTCTCGCCAAAGTGTTGTTCAGATATACAGTAGTGGTTTTATAGGTGGAAACAACCTGGGAATCCTTCCTAAATACGATCCTAACGACATTGCTCAAAAAGGAGATACACTAAAAGGTATCATTCAGCAAGGCATTTTAGACCAGGTTACCGGTAAATTAGCGCCTTTGGAAGCCAAGATCCAAAGTACATTAACCAGCCTTGACACACTATTAATAAGTGTGAATGAAGTATTGGATGAAGAAAGCAAGAAGAACCTGAGGCGTACTATTGCCAATCTCAGTGCCACAGTGGCGGAATTCAGAGGGGCCTCATCTTCCATGAACCAACTTTTGGGTGACAATAAAGAAAAACTTAGCAGTACCATATCCAACCTGGACAAGACCAGTGAGAATTTCGCGAAGCTTTCAGATTCCCTTGCAGAGATAGAAGTAGGGAAGATGGTACAGGAGTTGGAGGGCACTCTGGAACGATTTAATGGTATCGCGACGCAGATAGAGAGTGGCGATGGCACTATTGGCAAGTTGTTGAAAGATGACGAATTATACGAAAACCTGTCCGGCGCATCTCTTCAAATAGAAAAACTTTTAGAGGATATGAGGCTTAATCCGAAGCGCTATGTACATTTCTCTATCTTCGGAAAGCGCCCAAAACCCTACGAACCGCCTAAAGAAACTGCCAATTAATATTATGAAGTATCTCCCGAATATCATATTTCTGGTTGCGCTTGCTGTGGGTATAGGCTACTTCACCTATAATATCCGTAAGCTCATACGTAATATTAAAGTAGGTCGTGAAATTGGTGAAATAGGCAACAAGAAAGAACGCTGGGGAAATGTGGTAAGAATTGCTCTTGGACAATCTAAAATGGTAGTTAGGCCCGTCGCCGGGATCATGCATATAATTGTCTATGTAGGCTTTGTGATCATAAACCTGGAAGTTCTGGAGATCATTATCGACGGTTTGTTTGGGACGCACCGTGTTTTTGCTTCACTGGGGCCGGTATACGACCTGTTGATCGCATCCTTCGAGATCCTTGCCTTACTGGTTATTGTAGCAGTGGTGGTATTCTGGATCAGGCGTAATGTACAGCGGTTAAGACGTTTTATGAATCCTGAGATGAAAGGATGGCCAAAGAATGATGCCAACTATATCCTTTATTTCGAAGTCGTATTAATGACACTTTTCTTAACCATGAATGCAGCCGATCATCAGTTGCAACATCTTGGTGCTACCCATTATACCGAGGCTGGCATGTTTCCGGTTAGTAATCATTTTATTCATTTGTTCAGTGATATGTCCATGGAAGGTCTTATTATTGTTGAAAGAACGGCCTGGTGGTTGCACATTATCGGGATTTTGATCTTTCTGAATTATCTTTATTTTAGCAAACACCTCCATATTATTCTGGCTTTTCCTAATGTGTTCTTCGGAAAAGTGGTTCCGAAGGGAAAATTCAAGAACCTGGAATCTGTAACCAATGAGGTGAAACTAATGATGGATCCTAACGCCGATCCGTTCGCTGCTCCCGCTGAAGGAGCCGAAGTGCCGGCCAAATTTGGTGCCAGTGACGTGATGGATCTAAGCCGGATCCAGCTCCTCAATGCATACACCTGTACCGAATGCGGGCGCTGCACCAGTGAATGTCCGGCCAACCAGACCGGAAAGAAATTATCACCGCGAAAGATCATGATGGATACGCGGGATCGCCTGGAGGAGATTGGTAAAAATATTAATAAGAATGGCGAATTTAAGGATGACGATAAACAATTGCTCGACGACTATATCACTCGTGAGGAACTGTGGGCCTGCACTACCTGTAATGCCTGTGTTGAAGCTTGTCCCGTAAGTATAGACCCGCTTTCCATTATTATGGATATGCGGCAATATTTAGTGATGGAGAAATCTGCAGCACCCAACGAATTGAATATTTCGATGACGAATATAGAGAATAACGGTGCCCCATGGCCGTATAATCAAATGGACCGATTGAACTGGAAAAATGAAATGTAAATGAAAAGAGAAGAGGCAGAAAAATTATTACACGATAAAGTTGAAAAAGGAGAACAGGTTAGTCCTGTCCTGCCAAAAGGCGTAAAAAACTATCTCATTGATATCGATGGTACGATAACCGAGGATGTGCCTAATGAGCAGCCGGAACGCATGGCGACATGTAAACCCTTTCCGGATGCCCTTCATACCTGCAATAAATGGTATGACGAAGGCCACCTGATTTGTTTTTTCACCTCCCGAACCGAAGCACATCGCGAGGTTACGGAGAAGTGGCTTAACGAGCACGGGTTTAAATATCATTCACTGCTAATGGGTAAACCACGTGGCGGGAACTACCATTGGGTGGATAACCACCTGGTAAAGGCGACACGCTATAAAGGTAAATTCACCGATATGGTAGAGAAGAAAGTAAAAATAGAGGTATTTAAAGACTAAAAAGGAAGCATGAGCGAATCCATTAAGGTACCTACAATGGCCGAATATATGGCCCAGGGAAAGCAACCGGAAGTTTTATTTTGGGTTGGGTGTGCTGGTAGTTTCGACGATCGCGCGAAAAAGATCAGCAAAGCCTTTGTGAAATTGCTCCATAACGCTAAAGTAGATTTTGCCGTACTGGGAACCGAAGAGAGCTGCACCGGAGATCCAGCCAAGCGAGCGGGCAATGAGTTCCTTTTCCAGATGCAGGCCATGATGAACATTCAGGTACTAAATGGATATGAAGTAAAAAAGATCGTTACCGCCTGCCCGCATTGCTTTAATACACTAAAGAATGAATATCCCGAATTAGGTGGAAATTACGAGGTGATGCATCACACCCAATTTTTAAAGTCCCTCTTAAATGAAGGCAGGTTAAAAGTGGCCGGAGGGAAATTTAAAGGGAAAAGAATAACTTTCCACGATCCGTGTTACCTGGGACGAGCCAACAACGAATACGAAGCGCCACGGGAATTACTGGAAAAACTGGAAGTGGAATTGGTTGAAATGAAGCGATGTAAATCAAGGGGGCTTTGTTGTGGTGCAGGAGGAGCGCAAATGTTCAAAGAACCGGAAAAAGGGGATAAGGACGTAAATATTGAGCGCACAGAAGAAGCCATAGAAACACAGCCCGAAGTGATCGCGGCTGGTTGCCCGTTCTGTAATACCATGCTTACAGATGGAATTAAAGCCAAGGAAAAAGAAACAGAAGTAGCTGTTATGGATATAGCCGAAATGATCGCTAATGCAGAAGATTTATAGAGATGGTTACAAATTTCAAACAATTACCGGATGATTCGCGAATCTGGATCTACCAGGCGAATAGAAAATTGTCCGATGACGAAGTTCAGCAAATAGAAGAGCAGACTAAAAATTTCCTCACCCAATGGACAGCCCATGGCACCGAACTGGAGGCAGGCTTTGAGGTTAAATACAATAGATTTATCATTATAGGTTTAAACCAAGCCAATGCTTCAGCTTCAGGTTGTAGTATAGACGCCTCTGTTAGATTTATTCAATCTCTGGAGAAGCAATTCGAACTGGACCTACTTGACAAAATGAACGTTACATTTTATAATGGTCCGTATATCGCGCACAAGTCATTAGAAGATTTTAAGAAAATGGCCAAGTCGCGCTCTGTATCCCCTAACACTGTCGTTTTCAACAATTTAGTGAATACAAAAGCTGAGTATGAAGAACACTGGGAAGTACCCGCTAAAGATAGCTGGCACAGTCGTTTTTTAGCATAGTTTTTGCTACATTCGAAATATGAAAAAACTGCTTGTAACCTCACTTCTTGCATGCTCATTCCTATCTGTTTGCGCCCAGCAAATAAATCCTCTCATCGATAAAGACGACTTCGAGAACCAGAAAAAATGGGTGGACAGTATTTATGGCAAAATGTCGCTACAAGAAAAGATAGGGCAACTTTTTATGACAGTGGTTTTTTCCAGCGATCCAGCTTCGACCACCGATAAAACCAAAGAGTTGATTTCCAACTATTACATAGGCGGGGTTATATTTTCTAAAGGGGGACCCGTAAGACAGGCCCGCCTGAACAATGAATTTCAGGAATTAGCTGAAGTACCCCTGATGATAGGTATGGATGCCGAATGGGGCCTTGCCATGCGATTGGATTCTACCTATGCCTACCCGTGGAATATGACCTTAGGCGCAATAACCGATAATAAAATAGTAGAAAGAGTAGGGAACAGGATAGGAAAGCACTCTAAAAGACTAGGGGTACATATTAATTTTGCCCCAGTGGTGGATATCAACACCAATCCTAAAAACCCCATCATTGGCAATCGATCCTTTGGAGAAGATAAGGATAATGTCACCGAAAAAGCATTAGCTTTTATGAAAGGAATGCAGGATGCCGGGGTGCTGGCCAATGCAAAACATTTTCCCGGTCATGGTGATACCGACACCGATTCGCACAAAACACTGCCAACTATCGATTTTACTAAGGAGCGTCTGGATAGTATAGAAC
>QQUG01000192.1 GCA_008501705.1 Flavobacterium sp. | reverse complement strand
GGAGCATCTAATGTGTATAATCAGATCATTGCGCGTGACCTGGATGCTTTAATGGACAGAACGAAAGACCGGCCAATTCCGGCAGGGCGCATGGGCGTAACACCGGCATTTGTACTTGCGAGCCTGCTAACATTAGCGGGTATTGCTGTGCTGTATGTGATAAACCCAAAGACAGCTTTATTTGGGGCGATCTCTATCTTCATGTATGTTAGTTTGTACACTCCCTTAAAAACTAGAACACCATTATCCGTGTTTGTTGGGGCTTTTCCCGGGGCGATTCCGTTTATGCTGGGTTGGGTTGCGGCCACAAACGATTTCGGCATTGAACCAGGAACCTTATTTATGATTCAATTTTTCTGGCAGTTTCCTCATTTCTGGGCTATAGGATGGTTTTTATTTGAAGATTATAAAAAAGGGGGATTCTTTATGCTCCCAAACGGAAGGCGTGATAAAGGGACCGCAATACAGATAATACTATATTGTATCTGGACCGTATTGGCTTCCCTGGTTCCGGCTGCTGGGGTGACAGGAAATCTGTATTTGAGTCCGATCGCAGCGGTTTTAATCGCAGGCATCGGAGTTTGGCTGATCTATTATGCTGCCCGACTTTACAAACTAAAAACAGATAAGGCAGCCAGGCAGCTTATGCTGGTAAGTGTAAGCTACATTACCTTGCTCCAAATAATATATGTGGTAGATAAATTTTTAAGATAATGGATTATACAAACGGAAGTGAAGAGTTAAAAAGACGGCGTGCAAAGAAGATGATGCTATGGTTTGGTATCATTAGCTTATCCATGAGTTTTTTAGGTTTTACCAGTGCTTATATTGTGAGTAGTACTCGTGAAGATTGGTTGGATAACTTCCAGATACCACAATCGTTCTACATAAGCCTGGCGGTAATTATTGTGAGTAGTGTGACAATGCATTTTGCTCTGCGAAATGTTAAGAGAGAGAAAAATAAGGCTGGGACATTTCTTTTACTTACAACTTTCATACTAGGCCTTATATTTATCTGGCTACAGTTAAGAGGTTTCGACGAAATTATTGGGATATTTGGATATAATCCAACCGGCCCAACAAGTAATATCACTTATACATATATATTTTTAATTGCAGCGGTACATATTGCGCATATCGTGGCAGCATTATTAGCACTGCTTGTAGTAATTTATAATCATTTTAAACTGAAGTATAGAAACGGAAACACCCTGGGGATAGAATTGGCAGCCACGTTCTGGCATTTTGTAGATATATTGTGGATCTACCTCTTTTTCTTTTTCTATATTATGCGATAGAAATAATTGTAATTCAATAGTTTCAATAGGTGTGATACATAGCGAAGCTTAACTTGTTTTTATAAATTGAACACTGAAGTTTCGTTAGATAAAAAATAGTCGTATTTTTGGACCTTATTTAAAACCAATTTCTTTGTATGGAAGCTACTGTTGCTCAAACAGGCACAGAAGGAAAAACTTGGGGAGGCGGTAATCGCCCACTTAATGCCAGCTACGGAAAAATGATGATGTGGTTCTTCATCGTTTCGGATGCTTTAACCTTCTCGGGATTTCTTGCCTCATATGGATTTTCAAGATTTAAATTTATTGATGCATGGCCTATAGCCGATGAGGTGTTCACCCACTTCCCTTTCTTGCATGGTGTTGATGCACCTATGTACTATGTGGCTTTTATGACCTTCATTCTTATTTTCTCCTCTGTAACTATGGTATTAGCCGTAGATGCCGGGCATAAAATGCAAAAGAATAAAGTAATCATCTATTTGTTCCTTACAGTGATCGGGGGTCTTATTTTCGTAGGCTCTCAAGCCTGGGAATGGGCTACATTCATTAAAGGAGATTATGGTGCCGTTGAGACAAATGGTGGGAAGATACTGCAATTTCTCGATAAAGATGGCAAACGTGTTGCCATTGGCGACTTCGCTGTTCCTTTACCGAGCACGGCAGAGACACATACCGAAGGGAATGGAGTTTGGTATATGGAAGGTGGAACCACAACCACTTTCAATTACGAAGAAGTAAAGGCAGGATTTCTTGCCAACGAAAATTTACTCATACGAGATCAGGAATTAGTACCTGATATGGCTGCACTTCGTGCATCCGACCTGGAAGCAGACAAACAGGAAGTAGCGCGTTTGGAGCGTTCTTATATAAATCTGGATGCAACCGGTGAAAAAGCGATATACAATCGCGAAATGAGTGTAAATAAATTAGTGAACGACGGGAAACTGGTTGTTGAAGGTGCTAACCTGAAACACAACGAATACGGGACACCACTATTTGCTGACTTCTTTTTCTTTATTACCGGTTTCCACGGTTTCCACGTATTTTCGGGTGTGATCTTCAACCTGATCATTTTCTTTAATGTGGTAATTGGCACCTACGAAAAACGCGGGCATTACGAAATGGTTGAGAAAGTAGGTCTTTACTGGCACTTTGTAGATTTGGTCTGGGTATTTGTATTTACCTTCTTTTATCTTGTATAGTATTATAAATTAAGAACATGGCACACGATCATAAACTTGAAATATTCAGAGGACTTGTAAAATTTAAGTCGAATGAAAGAAAGATCTGGGGTGTATTCACCTTCTTATCCATTGTAACGATCATAGAAGTAGCATTGGGTATAATAAAACCGGAGTTTCTTACAGAGAACCGGTTTTTGGCGATGCGATTGCTAAACTGGATCTTTATTGTTCTTACTCTTGTAAAAGCTTACTATATTACCTGGGATTTTATGCACATGCGTGATGAGGTTAGGGCTCTCCGTCGTGCTGTTGTTTGGACTGCGATCTTTCTTATTTGCTATCTTGTCCTTATATTACTAATAGAAGGAGACTATATCTTCGACGTCTACAAAAACAATTATATTAAATTTAGCTTTTAAGAGCACACATTATATTAAAAACCCTGCCAGGCAGGGTTTTTTTTATGCTTATAAAAAATCGTTAAGAGGTTGTTTCTCGCTTAATTTGGGAGTATTTTTGTAAGAGATTATCTGCTATGCAAATTAAAAAGTATTTAGTTTTAGGAGTCTTGTTCCTTTTACCGCTTTCCATGTATATATTCTTCGCGTCTGGAAAGGATAATTTTGGAAGACTACCTGTACTTACAGAGAACATCGTGGAGATTGATAAGTTCACTTCGCCCGATGCCGATACGATTCGCCTTCAAAACAGTATTACCATTTTAGGCTTCTTCGGAAACGACCCATTGGTAAACAAAGTGAATGCCTATAATCTGGCACATAAGATATACAAGAAGAACAGGGGATTTAACGATTTTCAGATCGTGATACTTCAGCCAGAAGGTTCGGAAGAAGCCTCCATCACATTAAAAGAGAAACTTTCGGAAATCGCAGATACCGATAGATGGAGATTTGTCTATGGTACTTCAGAAGAAATTAAAGAAGTTTTCAATTCTCTTCAATCTGAATACCTGCTGATGCCGGATAATAGCAGCCCATATGTTTTCATAATTGATAAAAAGAGAAACCTCAGGGGCCGGAACGACGATGAAGATGTAGGGAAACTTTACGGATTTGATGCCAGAGATTTTGCTGAAATAAATAATAAAATGGACGATGATGTAAAGGTAATCCTGGCGGAGTATCGCCTGGAATTAAAAAAGTATAAATCGGATAGGGAAATTTAAGATCATGAAAAAGAATTATTCTTATATAGGGATCTCATTTATCATACTCATTTTTGGTATCTGGGCCATTCCCAAGATCGTGGATCATTATTCTAAACCCGATCTGGCAGTAATTGGTACAGTTCCGGATTTTAGTTTTACCGATCAAAATGGTAAAACGATCTCAAATTCAGACTATAAGGGCAAAGTATATGTAGCAGAATTCTTCTTTTCAACCTGCCCTTCTATCTGCCCAATAATGAACCGAAATATGGTAAAGGTGCAGAATGAATTCTATGGCAACCCCAATTTAGGCATAGCTTCTTTCAGTATAGATCCGGAATACGACACTCCTGAAGTTTTACGAGAGTACGCGGAGAGTTACCAGATCACTAATCCAAATTGGCATTTACTCACGGGTGAAAAAGCCAGGATATTCGAGCTGGCCAATAGTGGATTCAATCTTTACGTTGGAGAGAATTCGGAAGTGGAAGGTGGTTTCGAACATTCCGGTTATTTCGCACTTATCGACCAGGAAGGTAAAATAAGGTCTCGTTACGATGAGCACGGCAACCCCATCATTTATTACGATGGCCTCGAAGCAGAAGGTATACAAATGCTTATTGAGGATATCGAACTTTTAATCGAAAATTAAAACCATGACGAAGGATACAGTCACGAAGAAATATACAATTTGGATCTGGATACTTTCCATTGCGATCCCTGTAGTGGTTGCTCTATTGTTTTCGGTTAGGATCCCGGGTGTCGAGCGATTGGGCTTCTTGCCCCCTATATATGCGTCTATCAATGCGCTTACAGCGGTGTTGCTGGTAGTTGCTCTTATTCAAATAAAAAAAGGAAACCGGAAAGCTCATGAACGTATCATGAAGCTATGTATAGTATTATCGGCATTGTTCCTGCTGATGTATGTGGCCTATCATATGACCTCAGATTCCACAACATACGGGGGAGAAGGAATTTTACGATATGTATATTTTGTGATCTTGCTAAGCCATATCTTCTTGTCTATCGTTGTGATCCCTTTCGTACTCATCACCTTCGTAAGGGCGTTGAACGGTAATTTTGAAATGCATAAGAAGATTGCCCGTTTTACCTTTCCTTTATGGCTGTACGTAGCAGTTAGTGGTGTGATAGTATATCTTATGATCTCCCCATATTATTAATTATGAAACAGCGTCTCGTCATACTTATACTTCTTTTTCTTTTTGCCGTGGTACCTGTGGAAGCACAATGTGCAATGTGCAGGGCCGTGCTTGAAAGTGAAGAAAAAGGACAGGCTGCTGAAGGAATCAATAACGGAATAATCTACTTGATGATCTTCCCCTATTTGCTTGTTGCAGGTGTTGGCTATGCCATTTACAGAATGCGAAAAAAGGCTAAAGAGTCTGGAACCTGAAATTCCAGGCAGGCATAGTGTAACATATCATTTAGTAAATAGTCTTATTGCAAAGACTTTACGCTAATCCTACTGCTAAGTCTTAACATGAATTTCACAAAATAAAGCGATAAACCGTTTTAATTTGTATTGAAATTAATCACAATGATAGAAATAACCGACTTACACAAATCCTATGTAATGGGAACCAACACCTTACACGTTCTCAAAGGAATCGATTTTACAGTAAATGAAGGTGAACTAGTAGCCATAATGGGTTCTTCAGGATCTGGTAAATCAACCTTGCTCAATATATTAGGGATGCTGGATGAAGCCGATCAGGGGACCTATACCCTGGATGGCACATTAATACACAATCTTAACGAAAAGATCGCAGCCCGCTACCGAAACAAGTTCCTGGGTTTTGTGTTTCAGTCGTTCAACCTGATATCTTATAAAAATGCGCTGGAAAATGTTGCGATGCCCTTGTATTACCAGGGTGTAAAACGTAACGAACGAAATGAAAAGGCCATGCATTACCTGGAAAAGGTAGGGCTCGCAGAATGGGCTACCCATTTACCAAATGAGCTCTCAGGGGGACAAAAACAACGTGTTGCCATTGCCAGGGCATTAGCCAGTGAACCAAAAGTACTGCTCGCAGACGAACCTACAGGGGCATTGGATTCTACTACTTCCTACGAAGTCATGGAGATCATCCAGTCTATCAATGATGAAGGAAAGACGATTCTAATCGTTACGCACGAAGACGATATTGCACATATGTGTAAACGAATAGTGAATTTGAAGGATGGAATAATAATTGATGACTCAATTATTTCTCAAGTAAGGGTTAAAGCTACCTCCCATGTTTAATATAGAGCGTTGGCAGGAAATATTCGAGACCATCAGAAAGAATAAACTCCGTACTTTTTTAACGGGTCTTTCGGTGGCTTCAGGGATTTTTATTTTGGTAATCCTTCTTGGTTTTGGGCAGGGTATGACCAACGGCGTTGCCAAAGAGTTTGAAGAAGATGCCGCCAACAGGATCGTAGTTTGGACCGGGGTAACTACAGTTGAACATAAAGGACTTAATCCGGGCCGGTTTATAGAATTACGTAACGAGGACTATGATCTTCTAATTAAGAAATACGAGGACGACCTGGAATTTAAATCGTCCGTTTACCGTATATGGAGCGGTGTTGCAACTTACAAGAACGAATCGGGAAGCTACAGAGTAGAAGGTGTGTATCCCGATTATCAATTTATTGAGAACGCATCTTTAACAGCCGGACGTTTTTTAAATTACGATGATCACAACGGATATGAAAAAGTTATAGTGATTGGTCATAAGGTATATAAGGATCTCTTTGGTGATAAAGAAGCCATAGGAGAGCAAGTTCAGATCTCGGGGATAAATTTTAAAGTTATTGGAGTGTATACAGATCCCGGCGGTGAACGTGAAGAATCCAGGATATTTTTACCATTATCCACATCGCAACGAGTTTTTAATGGAGGGAATAAGGTGCGAAACATGGGATTCACCTTGAGGCCACAAGCTACATTTCAGCAAGCGGTTCAACACTCGATCGCAATCTCAAATGAAATAGAGTCCTTTTTGAAGGAAAGACATATTGTGGCACCAGAGGATGACAGTGCCATTGATAGCTGGAACTCACTGGAGGAAGCAAAGCGATACTACGACCTGATGGATATGATCAAATTGTTTTTCTGGGTTGTGGGCATATGTACTATCATTGCCGGAGTAGTTGGTGTAAGTAATATTATGCTCATTATTGTG
>QQUG01000039.1 GCA_008501705.1 Flavobacterium sp. | reverse complement strand
CCATTGTATATGTAGACAAGGAAGTATCTCCCAGTACCATGGAAAAGCTGCGAGAGGCCTTTAAAAAGGATAAAATATCGGTAAAACCGAACGGGATCCTGGATAACCTGACCCTGCATTATCCCAATGAAGCTGCCCGGCATAAACTCCTGGATGTAATTGGTGATCTGGCCCTTATTGGGACTCGGGTAAGAGGTAAAGTGATCGCTAATAAACCAGGGCATTATATCAACACCCAGTTTGCGAAGAAACTTTCTAAGATGATCAAACTGGAGAACCGGAATAAAGTACCGCAATTCGATGTAAATCAGGCTCCGGTAAAGGATGTGAACCAGATCATGGATATGCTGCCGCACAGGCCGCCATTCCTTCTGGTAGATAAGATCCTGGAGCTGTCCGATTCGCATGTGGTTGGTCTGAAGAATGTAACCATGAATGAACCGTTCTTTGTGGGGCATTTTCCGGGAGCACCCGTGATGCCCGGGGTTCTTATTGTTGAAGCCATGGCTCAGACCGGTGGGATACTGGCGCTGAGCACTGTACCGGACCCCGAGAATTACCTCACCTATTTTATGAAAATAAACAATGTAAAGTTCAAGCAGCAGGTAAATCCGGGAGATACCTTATTTTTTGATCTGAAACTTATCTCGCCCATTCGAAGAGGGATCGTACACATGAATGGAAAAGCTTATGCCAATAATAAGTTGGTTACTGAAGCCGAATTGATGGCGCAGATCGTTAAAACTAAAAATATATAAATGAATCAACCTTTAGCATATGTGCATCCCGGAGCAAAGATTGCCAAAAATGTGGTGATCGAGCCCTTTACAACCATACACAGCAATGTGGTGATTGGTGAAGGTACCTGGATAGGATCTAATGTCACTATAATGGAAGGCGCTCGAATTGGGAAGAATTGCAATATTTTCCCGGGTGCGGTGATCTCTGCTATTCCGCAGGACCTTAAATTTAACGATGAAGATACCACGGCCGAGATAGGAGATGGAACCACCATCAGGGAGTATGTTACCATTAACCGGGGTACGATAGATCGCGGTAAAACGGTAATTGGCAAGAATTGCTGGATCATGGCTTACTGTCATATCGCTCACGATTGTATAGTAGGAGATAATTGTATCTTTTCTAACAATAGCACGTTGGCAGGCCACATAACCGTAGGAGACTATGTTGTATTAGCCGGAATGACGGCCGTACACCAGTTCTGTATGATAGGGAATCACGCCTTTGTTACAGGAGGATCCCTGGTACGGAAAGATGTCCCGCCTTATGTTAAGGGAGCGAGGGAGCCTTTGTCTTATGTGGGGATAAACTCTATCGGATTGAGACGTCGTGGATTCAGTCCGGAAAAGATCAGGGAGATACAGAATATCTATCGTATACTCTATCAGAAAAATTACAATACTACCCAGGCTTCAGAGATCATAGAAGCCGAAATGGAAGCTACCCCGGAGCGGGATGAGATCCTTCAGTTTATAAAGAACTCGAAGCGCGGTATTATGAAAGGCTACTTCAGTTCAAATTAATTCAGAAATAAAACAATGGCAACTACTTCAGATATTAGAAAAGGATTGTGTATAAAATACAATCACGACATTTATAAAATAATAGAATTTCTCCATGTAAAACCCGGAAAAGGTCCGGCCTTTGTGCGTACCAAATTAAAAAGTGTGACCACTGGAAAGGTGATAGACAATACATTTTCGGCAGGGCATAAGATAGAAGACGTTCGGGTGGAGACTCATAAATTTCAGTATTTATACAATGAAGGAGACACCTATCATTTTATGAACACCGAAGATTATACACAAATTCAACTTCAGAAAGATGCGCTGGACACCCCGGACCTGATGAAAGAAGGCGAAGTGGTGACGGTTATCATTAACACCGAGGACAATATGCCCTTATCGGTTGAAATGCCCGCTCATGTGATCCTGGAAGTAACGGCTACAGAGCCCGGAGTGAAAGGGAATACGGCTACAAATGCAACTAAACCGGCAACTGTAGAGACAGGTGCGCAGATTAACGTACCTTTATTCATCAATGAAGGAGATAAGATCAAGATAGATACAGATAAAGGTCAGTACCAGGAACGAATCAAGGAATAGCTCGTATGAAATTCGGCACGCAACAAAGATTGGAAGATATTGCACAGATATTAGACTGTGAATTTGTTGGTGATGCCAATTTTCCTGTATTAGGGATGAATGAGATACATGTGGTTCAGCCAGGGGATATTGTTTTTGTCGATCATCCGAAATACTACGATAAAGCTTTAAGATCGCTGGCGACAGTGATCCTTATCAATAAGAAGGTGGATTGTCCCAAGGGGAAAGCCCTGCTCATATCGGATGATCCGTTTAGCGATTTTAATAAACTTACCAATCATTTCAACCCTTTCGAGCCTGCAAGGTCTGCTATAGCCGAAAACGCGATTATTGGCAGGCATACCATCATACAACCCAATACCTTTATTGGAAACAATGTGAAGATAGGAAACGATTGCGTTATCCACTCTAATGTGTGTATCTATGATAATACGGTTATTGGCAATAATGTAACCATACATTCTGGAACTGTATTGGGTGCCGATGCATTTTATTATAAGAACAGGCCCGAGAATTACGACCGACTGATAAGCGGGGGAAATGTGATCATTAAGGATAATGTGGATATTGGAGCCTTGTGTACCATAGACAGGGGTGTGTCTGCATCCACTATAATAGGAGAAGGCAGTAAGCTGGACAACCAGGTGCATGTAGGCCACGATTCGGTGATAGGTCGCCGTTGCCTGATCGCCTCCCAGGTAGGAATAGCGGGATGCGTGCTCATTGAGGACATGGTAACCATTTGGGGGCAAGTAGGTATAACCAGTGGTATTACGATTGGAGAGAAAGCAGTAATTTCTGCTCAAAGTGGAGTAAGTAAGTCATTACCCGGACATAAATCGTATTTTGGAACTCCGGCAGATGAATTCAGAAAAAAATATAAAGAGATTGCATCCATCAGGCTTATTCCGGATATAATCGATAAACTCGACAAAATACAATGAGTAAGAATGCCAAAGAGATCGTAAGGAGCTTTTACCAATCGGATATCCTTAAAGACGATACTGTACTAGAAAAGTTCATGCATAAGGATCTGGTTCTTATTTGGAACAGTGCCGACGGATTAAGCATCATGCACTACGATGACCTTGCGGAATTCTTTGCAGAAGTGAGACGTTCGTATCACGACCTGAGGATAGAGGTTAGTCATTTGCTGCAGGACGACAACCATATTACCGTTCGGTATAAATATTACATACGTACTATAGAAAATCCCGACGAAGAGTTGGGTATCGCTCATTTTATCGCAATTTGGGAGATAAAGGACGATCAGTTATACAGGGGTTACCAGGTGAGTCAGCCGGTTACGGACAAGGACGATACCAACGAATCTTACCATAGAGTTAAGGTTTAAAATTCTTTTATAACCCACTTCAAAGGGATATATTTGCACCCAAATTATTCACATAAATTTTTAAACTTTCATGAGTGTTTTAGTTAATAAGGATTCGAAGATAATTGTACAGGGATTTACCGGTAGTGAAGGAACATTTCACGCCGAACAGATGATAGAGTATGGAACCAATGTCGTAGGAGGGGTAACTCCCGGAAAAGGCGGGCAAACGCATCTGGACAAACCGGTGTTCAATACGGTTGAAGAAGCCGTTAAGAAAACCGGCGCTAATGTATCTATCATCTTCGTTCCACCGGCATTTGCTGCCGATGCTATCATGGAAGCCGCCGATGCAGGCATTGCTGTTATCATTACAATTACCGAAGGTATTCCGGTTGCAGATATGATCAAGACTGCCGATTATCTTAAAGACCGTAATTGCCGACTCGTAGGCCCTAATTGCCCCGGTGTTATTACTCCCGATGAAGCCAAAGTGGGGATCATGCCCGGTTTTGTATTTAAAAAGGGAAGAGTGGGTATAGTGTCTAAGTCGGGAACCCTAACTTACGAAGCCGCAGACCAGGTTGTAAAACAAGGGTTAGGTATTACTACCGCCATTGGTATAGGTGGAGATCCAATAATTGGTACCACTACGAAAGAAGCTGTGGAATTGCTTATCAATGACGATGAGACCGAAGCGGTTGTAATGATAGGGGAGATTGGCGGACAACTGGAAGCCGATGCCGCCTACTGGTATAAGGAATCGGGAAGCACCAAGCCTATCATTGGTTTTATTGCCGGTGAAACGGCACCTGCGGGCCGTACGATGGGACATGCAGGAGCAATTGTTGGTGGAAGTGACGATACCGCTCAAGCCAAGAAAAAGATCATGAGAGCCTGCGGAATTCATGTAGTGGACTCACCCGCCGAAATAGGTAAAAGAGTTGCCGATGTATTAAATTAATATACAGAGCGTATTATAAGCAAAGTCCTGTTAGTTTTAGCAGGGCTTTTTTTATATTTGGAATAAATCAGTCTGAAACAAATAAACCAATGAAATTACTAGAAGGAAAGACCGCGATCATCACCGGAGGTAGCCGTGGAATCGGGAAAGGGATCGTTGAAACTTTTGCAAAGCACGGTGCCAATGTAGCATTCACTTATAATTCGTCCCAGGAGGCCGCAGAGGCCCTGGCCGGGGAGGTATCAAAAGAAGGGGTGAAGGTTAAGGCATATAAAAGCAACGCAGCAAGTTTTGAAGAATCCCAGGATCTGGCTGCAACTGTTCTTGAAGAGTTTGGAAGCATCGATATACTAGTTAACAATGCCGGGATCACCAAGGACAACCTGCTCATGCGTATTTCGGAAGAAGATTTCGATAAAGTGATCGAGGTGAACCTGAAATCGGTATTTAATATGACCAAGGCCGTACAGCGAGCCATGTTAAAGCAAAGAAAAGGATCCATTATAAATATGAGTTCGGTGGTAGGAGTGAAGGGAAATGCGGGACAGACCAATTATGCCGCTTCCAAAGCCGGTATCCTTGGATTTACTAAATCTGTAGCGCTAGAACTAGGCTCACGCGACATCCGTTGTAATGCCATTGCTCCGGGTTTTATTGAAACGGAAATGACAGGAAAGCTGGACGAGGCTGTGGTACAGGGATGGCGTGAAGCTATACCCCTGAAGCGAGGAGGAAGCCCTGAAGATATTGCAAACGCCTGCGTATTCCTGGGCAGCGATCTTTCTGCTTATATAACAGGTCAGGTGCTTAATGTGGATGGAGGAATGCTGACCTAACATAATGACTGCAGAAACCATACTCTATATTATCATTGCCGCCGTATTTTCCTTTGCGGTGGCAGTTTTTATGTATGGATATAAGGCAAAACAATCCGGGAAGCAAAGATGGCTGTTCGGGATCTTACGTTTTCTCAGTCTTTTTGCCCTTTTGCTTCTCGTTATAAACCCCAAATTTAAAAGCGAGACCTATAGCATTGTTAAACCTAAACTTCCGGTGTTGATAGATAACTCTGCATCTATCAATGAATTAAAACAGGAGAATAACCTCAATAACACGTTGTCCTACCTAAGATCTAATGAGGATCTTAATGATAAGTTCGATATTGAGTACTATGCTTTCGGAAGTAAACTTCACAGCGACGACTCGCTAAGTTTTTCAGAAAAAAATACGAATATTCACAGCGCCTTATCTTCCTTGAACTCCGTCTACCGTAACGATATCGCTCCCACGGTGATCATCACAGATGGGAATCAGACACTCGGCACCGATTACGAGTTTGGCGCGGCGGGTTACGAGAATCCTATTTATCCGGTGATCCTTGGGGATTCCACAAAATATACAGATCTAAAGATCGAACAATTGAATACCAACCGCTACGCTTTCTTAAAGAATAAATTTCCTGTAGAGGCGATCCTGGTGTATAATGGGAACAGTTCGGTGAATTCGCAATTTGTGATCACACAGGGAGGGAGCACGGTGTATAGGGAGAACGTGGTGTTTACAGAATTGAACAACACTCAAACACTTTCTTTTACGCTACCTGCAAGTAGTGTAGGACTTCAGCAGTATACAGCTCAAATACTACCATTAGAGGAGGAGAAAAACAAGACAAATAATATAAAACGCTTTGCTGTAGAGGTAATAGACCAGGCTACTAACGTATTGGTGGTAAGTAAAATGGTGCATCCGGATCTGGGTGCCTTACGTAAATCGATCACCACTAATGAACAGCGTACGGTCACCTTTAAAAAACCTTCAGAAGCCATACCACTACTTAACGATCATCAGCTGGTGATACTGTACCAGCCTGATGGCACCTTTGCTTCTCTTTATACGGAGATAGCGAAATTGAAAAAGAACACCTTCACCATCACAGGATCTCAAACCGATTGGGATTTCCTCAATGGTATACAGCAGAATTTTTCCAAAGATGATAGTTTTCAAACTGAACAGGCCACGGGTATCCTCAATATGAACTACGGCACCTTTGCCCTGGAGGATATAGGTTTTGAAGATTTTCCTCCCTTGCTCACTACCTTCGGAACCCTGGAAGTAAATATCCCACATGAAAATCTACTGGATCAGGCTATTGATGGTATTTCCAGCGGTAGTGCGATGCTGGCAACCATGGAGCTCAATGGGGTACGCGATGCTATATGGGATGGCGAGAATATCTGGAAATGGCGAGCGCAAACCTTTGTTGAAACCGGAAGTTTCAGGGCATTCGATGATTTTGTTGGTAAACTGGTGCAATATCTGGCATCCACCCAACGCCGCAGCAGGCTGGAGGTAACCGGAGAGACCTTTTACTACAACAATAACCCAATTAAGATATCGGCTCAGTATTTCGATAGTAATTATGTG
>QQUG01000126.1 GCA_008501705.1 Flavobacterium sp. | reverse complement strand
CCAAACAGGCTCATGCAGCTTTGCTTGAAGCCGGAGTAGATGGTAGTTTTTATTGGTATACCAACAACTGGCATTACATAAACGGATGGGAGCACTTGCGCAACCTGAAGTCTTTAGGAAAATTACCTTCAGAAATAAAAGATCAGATACAGGACCTCAATAATACCGATTTCTCTAAGAGTGATCACTGGATGGGAAGAACGATTTCCTGCCTGGTAAAGATTGGATGGAGCGATGATGAAGTACAACAGCGAGTTGCCAATATGAAGGCAGCGCTGGAGTCTGTTATCTAATAAGCCACATAGTCCACGATCTCGAGGCCATATCCTATCATACCAACACGCTTGGTCTGTTCGCTATTGGAAATTAACTTGATCTTAGAAATACCCAGGTCGTGAAGGATCTGTGCACCGATACCAAAATCCTTACTGTCCATAGCTATTCGGGGAGCCTTGGCAACCTCAGTATCCGATTGCATGTCTCTTAATTCGGCGAGTCGCTTCAATAGGTTAAGGGATTGAGCCTGCTGATTGATAAAAACCACGGCACCCTTTCCCTCCTCGTTGATCACCTTGAACATATCGTCAAGTTTCTTGTCGGCATTGTTAGTGAGCGTCCCAAGGATGTCATTATTCACAAGGGTGGAGTTCACACGCACCATAACCGGTTCGTCTGCTTCCCAATCGCCTTTGGTAAGTGCGATATGAACCTGGTCGTTGGTGGTTTGCTGATAGGCCCTCAGTCTGTACTTGCCGAAGTTGGTGTTGATCTCGAAATCTTCTCTTTTTTCGATAAGGGAGTCGTGCTCCATCCTATAGGCGACCAGGTCTTCTATAGAAACTAATTTAAGGTCGAATTTCTTCGCCACTTCAACCAGTTGTGGCAAGCGCGCCATTGTTCCGTCTTCATTAAGGATCTCTACCAGGATCCCTGCGGGTTTTAATCCTGCCAGACGGGCGAAATCTATAGCAGCCTCTGTGTGTCCGGTTCTTCTTAATACACCCCCTTCTTTGGCCCGTAGTGGGAATATATGTCCGGGTCTGCCCAGATCACCGGGTTTTGTATCATCATTCACCAGGGCTTTCATGGTCTTTGCCCGGTCGTGAACCGAGATGCCAGTAGTACAACCCTGCCCGATAAGGTCTACCGAAACGGTAAATTGTGTATGATGTAAAACGGTATTGTTTTCCACCATCATGGTAAGATCCAGCTCTTTACAGCGTTCTTCGGTAAGTGGCGCACAGATGAGCCCGCGACCATGCCTGGCCATGAAATTGATCATCTCCGGAGTAACCATTTCGGCCGCGGCGATAAAATCTCCTTCATTCTCTCTATTTTCATCATCCACCACAATGATGATCTTTCCATCTCGTATATCCTCTATGGCTTCTTCAATGGTGTTTAGCTTTATGGTGTTGGTCTTTTCCGTAGTGATCATGTTTTAATTATTAACGGTACAAAGATACTGAAAGGCATATTAATTAAAGATGAACAATGTATCAGACTTTTTTATGCCGCTATTAAAAGACATGCTTTATGCTGCGTTGAATATGCTTGCGGTAATAGAAATACAGAAAAATATAGAATGGCATTCCAATTATCCATGCAGCTGCAAATACAGTTTCATCTTTCGTCAATTTTGTAAGTTGTGTGACCGTATTTTGAGTTCGAAACAGCAGCACATAGAACAAGATCAGACTGATCAGTGACACACCCGATACGATAACTGAAGCCGTTTCATCATTCATATTTACTAATGTTACTGCAACTATAATTGGGAGCCCAATAGCCAAAGCATATAATATGAAAGTATAGGTGGAAAGCTTTTTAAATTTCTTCACCAGTTTTTCAGCCTGTTGGTATTCTTTGTTGAAAAGATCACCTGCCACATGTAACTGCTCCTGGCTTATTCCTTGTTTATCTAAAAGCCTTAGCGCCGCAATGCGATAATCGTGAGAATAACCATATTGTCTGTGGTTCTTTACGGTATCCTTAAGTTGGGCAATGGAGAGTTTTTCGAGCTGTGATTTTTCTTCTGCCGAAATACTAATGTCCTGGTTGAGTTTTTCGTAAATGATCTCCACCTTCGATGTTGTAGATTTTCTAAATCGCTGAAGGAAGGAGTCGATATCGAAGATACCCTGATCTGTCGTTGCCCTATAAGTAAGCCATACCCCTAAGGGGAGCATGATGGCGGTACTTATCCACGAAGCGATAAAGGGATGCATAGTACCATCCTCCGCACTATTCTTGGCAAATATTCCGATAAAATGATAGGTTAAGAAAAGCAATACTGCTACAACCATAGGAAGGCCCATTCCTCCTTTACGGATAATAGCACCCAGGGGAGCGCCCACAAAGAAAAGTATGATACAGGCAATAGCGAGAACATATTTCTCATGAAGGGCGATCTCGTGTTTATTGAGCTGCTTGGTCTTTATCTGGAATTCGATCTTCTTGGAGTTTATCGACTGTATGGTACCTCTTACATTATTGAGGGCCATATTCAATATGTTCAGTTTAATGGGTGCCTGATAGACATCGAGTACCTGCTCTATAGTATCTGTGCCTTCTACTTCCTGAACCTTGGGATCCTTAAACTTGGAAAGCCCGCTGCGGTAGTACATATTGTCTGCAAATGTTTTAATATCATTGGTATAACCAATCGATAGTGAATCGATCTCCACGAATAGCTCGGACATCTTGTACATATTGTGATTACTTAATTCGTTCTCTTTGTCTACATCTGTATCGTTGAACTCGGTTAAGTCGATATTGATCACATATTGTTCGAAGTAACTTTTAACAAAGGGTTCCTTTTTTTGTTTTTCGGGGTCTTTGGTCTGAACTTCATCAAAATAATAGCCCTCATTTAAGATCAAGGATAGGGTATTGCTTCCCTTTGCACTAGCCAGTTCGCCATTATCTGCGATAATTACCGTATAGTTTCCATTTGGGCGGGAGGGGTTTTTCTTATGGATCACAATATTCTTCAAATACTGGTCCCGATCACCGCTTTTCTCGGCTACTTTGATATTAAAATCGTCTCCTATCTGGCTAAATTGCCCTTCGGCTATTACCATGGACGGACTTACCTGGGCTATATTCCTTCTTAGATTCTGCCATTTGTATTCAGAATAGGGAATCACATTATTTGCAAAAAGGAAGGCTGTTCCGGCCAGAATGAGTATAAAGATAGTCAGGCTTCGCATGGCGCGCTGCAGGGATATCCCTGTAGATTTCATGGCAGCGAATTCATACTTTTCAGAAAAATTACCAAAAACCATGAGGGAGGTAACTAAGATAGTGAGTGGTAATACCAGCGGAATGAGACGAGGGGAAACGTACCAGAGGAATTTCAATACAACCCAGACATCAAGGTCCTTTCCGGCCAATTCAGAAATATAAAGCCAGATGGTCTGAAGTACAAAAATGAACATTAAAATAATGAAGACGCTAAAAAACGTCTTCAGGAAAGAGATCAATATGTAGCGATCCAGTATTTTCAAAGGTCGTTAATCCAGCTTATTGATATAATAGCCGTCTCTTTTATACTTAGCTTCATCAAAGGTAAAAAGAGTTTTGGACAACGGCTGATTGGTTTTGAAAGAATTAACGGTAATGGTGTATTTGGTCCCTCTATTATCTGTTTGGATCAACTTGTATATATGTTTTGTCTGCACGTCTATTCCCAGCAGTATGTCCTTGATCTCCGCCCTGGAATCTATTGGTATAAGACGTACAAACTGGATCTTTCTGCCTTTCACATTCTGAGTGATATCCATTTTGTAGGTATAACCCTTTTCGTAAAAGGTAAGCATCTTGGAAGGCGTGATCTCTTTGTCTTCCATAGGATCATAGGCCGAAATGGTCACTTCTTCATCCTCGGGAACAATGGTGTAGATCGTACTTCCATTGAACATACGAGTGATTCCCAGCATATTCAGTACGTATTTATCTCCTTGCAAGGTAACGTCTCCACGGGTATCCTGGTTCACATTTTCCTTGGCGTTGTTCAGGTTATATTTAAAATCGATCAATATATTATCATAGCTCTTCACCTTAGCTGAAACCTCGTTTAGCAAGGTCTTGGGGTTTTGGGCCTGGGCCAGTGTCAAACTGAATATGGCTACAAATAATACGGCTAACTTTTTCATGTTAAGAGTTGTTACTTTCGTTTTCCAATAACTGGTTCAATGCATCTATGGTTGGTACCAGGACCTGCCTGGCTTTACTTCCTTCAAAGGGGCCAACTACTCCCGCTGCTTCGAGCTGATCTATAATTCGTCCGGCCCGGTTGTATCCCAACTTCAATTTTCGTTGAAGAAGGGATGCCGATCCTTGCTGGGCGATCACCAACACTTCGGCAGCTTCACGGAACAACTGATCCCGCTCGTCCACACTAATATCAAGATTTGTGCCACCTTCTTCCCCTACATATTCGGGTAGCATATGGGCGCTGGCGTATGCTTTCTGAGAGCCAATATAATCAACGATCTCGGCTACTTCAGGGGTGTCGACAAAAGCGCACTGTAAACGGGTAAGATCGTTCCCTTGCGTATATAACATGTCACCTCGTCCAATTAACTGATCCGCGCCGGCACTGTCCAGTATAGTACGAGAATCGATCTTACTGGTCACCCGGAACGCAATACGCGCCGGGAAGTTGGCTTTAATGATCCCCGTAATGACATTTACCGACGGACGTTGTGTAGCAATGATGAGGTGTATCCCAATAGCCCGGGCCAATTGCGCAAGCCGCGCGATGGGTGTCTCAACCTCTTTACCGGCCGTCATGATAAGATCGGCAAACTCGTCTATAACCAGTACGATATAAGGAAGGAACCTGTGCCCGTCATTGGGGTTGAGCTTCCTGTTCTTGAATTTTGTATTGTACTCCTTGATGTTTCGGCACAGGGCGTCTTTCAACAGGTCGTAACGTTCATCCATTTCAATACAGAGCGAATTCAAGGTATTGATCACCTTGTTGGTGTCTGTGATGATGGCTTCTTCCGTATCCGGTAATTTGGCGAGGTAATGTCGCTCAATCTTATTAAAGAGCGTGAGTTCTACCTTTTTTGGGTCTACCAGTACAAATTTTACTTCCGCAGGATGCTTTTTATAAAGGAGTGAGGTAAGTATTGCATTAAGTCCAACCGATTTACCCTGCCCTGTTGCACCGGCCATTAGCAGGTGAGGCATTTTCACCAGGTCCACTACAAAGGTTTCATTACTTATCGTTTTACCCAGCGATAGTGGGAGTTCCATTTCTGCATTCTGAAATTTTGGCGAAGCGATCACCGACCGCATGCTCACTATACGAGGTTTTTTATTGGGAACTTCAATACCTATGGTGCCACGTCCCGGAATAGGAGCGATGATACGGATCCCCAGGGCAGAGAGTGAAAGAGCGATATCGTCTTCCAGATTCTTGATCTTCGAAATACGAACTCCCGCTTCGGGAACGATTTCGTAAAGAGTGACGGTTGGGCCCACTGTAGCTTTAATATTGGAGATCCCGATCTTATAATTGTTCAGTGTATTTACAATTCTGTTCTTGTTCTCTTCAAGTTCTTCCTGGTTGATCGTGATACCTTTCCCACCGGTATAATCTTTTAGTAGATCGATGGTTGGAAATTTGTAATTGCTGAGCTCCAGGGTAGGGTCGAACTCCCCAAAATCCTCTACCAGTTTCTTACTCACATTCTCTTCCACCGTTTCTTCTTCTGCCACTTTTTCAATTTCCATGGCAACCTCCGTCTCGGGTGGATTTTTTATTTCATTCTGAATAGCGGTCTTCAGAAAGGGTTCTTCAATATTGTCTTCGTCCAGTACCGTCTCAAGGTCGACAGAACCGGTATCGTCTATGTTCACTACTTCCTCGATCACTTCCTTCTCGTAATCGGTCTGTTGGGCAGTGGTATTTTCTGAATTTTCTTCTGAAGCGGGATCGGTGTTAAAATCGTCTGCGATATCCTTTTTGGTTTTTTTGATAGCATCCCCAACCTTTTCGGGAGTCATCTTCAACCGAATAACAAGATATACGATAGCCAGAAAGGTCATAAGTAGAATGGTACCAATAAGCCCCAGGTAATCCTGCAGGAAGTCGTTGATTTCGTACCCCATCACTCCACTAAAAAGGTTCCTGGTACCGACGAAAAATCCAAAGAAAACGGAGATCCACAGCATAACCAGCAGTCCCCAGAACCAAAAACGGAGGAGTTGCTTTTTGGCGTAGTCGAAAAAGTAATAGATTCCTGTAAGCGTGACCAGGAAGGCAAGAATGAAAGCTGCGATCCCAAAACCGTCGTACACAAAAAAATGAGCTACGTTGTTCCCAAACTTATTCAGCCAGTTCTCGGCCTGCAATTCTCGTTCTTCTATAATACCTACGAGGCTCTGGTCGGTTTGCCAGGAGAAGAAATACGATACAAATGAAAAGATAAGTGCCACTCCCAGGAAGAACAAAAAGCTTCCCAATAGTATCTTTTGCTGCTTGGAGAGCGCAAATGAAATTTTTTTACGAGGGGTTTTCTTCTTTTTGGATGTGGAAGTTTTTTTCTTCGCCATGCAGCTTAGGGTTGTCGTTCAGCAAATATACAACGTCCCAAACTAATTAAAATTTTTTATTTTAAAAGAATACTGCTAGCTGAGCAAATTATACATCACCTGCAATTTATCGTCTTTTTTCCACTGTATCCAGCCTTTTCCAACCTTATCGAAATTGTCGTTTATAAGGAGGACTTCCATCCATTCTGACTT
This sequence comes from Flavobacterium sp., assembly GCA_008501705.1. Lineage (GTDB taxonomy): Bacteria > Bacteroidota > Bacteroidia > Flavobacteriales > Flavobacteriaceae > Pukyongia. Next base: position 96 of record QQUG01000126.1, on the reverse strand, counting down.
AATTCTCAAAGGCTTCATAAACGAAAACGGGGTGTTTATCTTCCCTGAAGCTTCGAAATCCCTGCTATGTACTTTACCGCCTTTCCCAGGTAAAAA
>QQUG01000044.1 GCA_008501705.1 Flavobacterium sp. | reverse complement strand
GCTCCTTTCGCACCTCCACCAATGTGAATGGTGCCATTGTGCCTCCGGCCACATTTTCGAACCACCTGGCCGGCCATGGCATCGATATGAACCTGGTGTACGACAATGGCAAATGGGCCAACTCAACGGTCTTGAGAAAGTACCCCAACGTCCCCGGCCCGGTACGCCAATTTTTAAAAGCCATTATAGACGATCCCGAGCTCCGCTGGGGTGGATTGTTCAATACCAAGGACCCTGTGCATATAGACGATCATTTAAACAAGGACCGCGCTAAGTGGAAAAAACGTTATCAGGCCATGCAAAAAGCGGTACAGTTGGGGGGATAGGTGTTGAAAACTGTGTTAAGGAAATTTATGGGATTCCGTAAGGTGGGTTGGTGGGGATTGTTATTTTTATAGAAGCGTTGGCTTTAATTTTCAATAAGTATAAAATGAACGAAGATTTAAGAAAAGTTTTGAGGTATATTGAAGAAAATATTCGTGTTACAGAGCAAACAACGATTGAGTATTTAGATCCGAAAGGTCACATTGATCGTCTTGAAAGCAAACAAAACCAAATTATATATGGTCGAAGAGGATCTGGAAAGTCATTGTTATTGAAATCTCTAAAGACTCGAGCAAAGGATAACATCATTATTTCAGTAAATCTTGATGATTATAAGGATATAAGCTTTCCAGATTCTATAATTCAAGTTTTGAGGATTGTAATAAAGCAGCTTAAAACAAACTTGGATAACAATTATTCTTGGTGGCAAGTGAAACGTGGTTACCAGACAAGAAAGATTTCCCGCTCATTAGATAAATATTTAATTCAGCTCGATAATAGATTAAGAAGTCCAGATCAATACGAGGAATCTATGAGAAGTAAAACTGGTAGCAAAATATTAGGTGAGGCGAGTGCCGGGTTTGGTGAGACAAACACAAAAGTTGGTGCAGAAGTGAGTGAAGAATTAGAATCGTCGAAAACATTAAAAATTGACAAACTGAATATTCTACGTAATGAACTAACAGATTTTAAAGAACTAATTCAACAATCGTCCGAATACTTGGATAAAGATATTTTTCTTATTCTAGATGATTTCTATTTTATTAGAAAAACCGACCAACCTTATTTTGCCGACTTTTTCCATCGTATCTCAAAGAATACACGACTTTATTTAAAAATTGCTTCAATAAAACATAGGACTTCGCTTTACACCCAAGGAGAAACCTACATAGGGATGGAAGTTAAGCATGACGGTCAATCATTAAATCTTGATTATAATTTTGAAAATTTTAATTCTCTTGTGAGTTTTATGAAAAATCTCCTTATTAGCGTAAATAATAAAGTTGACGTAAACATTGATTACGAGAATGTTTTTTCAGAAAACGGATTTAGATTTCTTTGTTTAGCATCAGGAGGAGTGCCAAGAGATTTTTTCTCCTTGTTTTTAGATCTAGGTAATAAAATAATTAATGGTCAAACGAGTATTAGTAAACCTTTGGTAATTGAAACTAGTATTGAAAATCTACCAAATAAATTAGAAGCATTTAAAACTGACTCACAGGATGAGAAAGAGATTTTAGAACATTATTTACAGCATATTAGAAATGAAATCGTCGAGAATAAAAAATGGAACGCTTTCTTAATATCAAATTCTGAAATACTAAAATATCCACAAATCAATCAGGCAATTAAAGAACTAGTTGATCTTAGATTAATACATATTGCAAACTCAAATACAAGTTCAGCTCCGAGTGATGGCACGAGATATTCAGCATACTTAGTAGATGTTGGTCTATTTCCAAATGCAAATCCTCGAAACTTCAAACAGGTGGAACCAGGGCAAAAAGACGAGGAGGGAAGAGAAGACAAAATTCGGTCATCACCTAAAATAAATCTTGAAAATTTTCGGGAATACATTAACGGTTTGAAGCTTGATAAAAATTTAAAAATTACCGAATAAACAATTCTTAGAAAGACATAACATTGATGACTGTGTGGATTTCTATTGAAATTATTCGTGGAAGTTACAATTTTAATTAGTTTTTCATCTGAATACAATACAACGTTGCTCCATGTGACACGGATATAACAAATTTATGGATCACGAAAGAATTTTTACAGAAACTCCGAAAATTGCAATTTGGCAACGAATTGATATTCTAACGACGCATAATGGTGTTATTGAGGAATTAACCCGTCAATCACAGTTAGCCGGACTAGGACTTAATGATGAATTATTGAATGAAAAAGCTAAAGGCATAACGTTTTGTATTCGTAGTGCGAGAGATTTATTTAATCAATCTGACGCTAGAAATTTGACACCAAGTATAATTTCGATTTATTACGGTACGTATAATTTATTGAGCGCCTTACTTATCGCAAACGTTAATAACCCATTAACCCTAAGCGATGTTGAAAACTTCTCAAAAAACGGAGGTCACGGTCTAAAATCCATTTACCGTACAGCAACCGGTAATATCGCTGAAAATGAATTCATTTATTGCTGTCCGAATGGTTTTTTTAAAGAATATCTAGATAGAATGTTATTTGACACGAAAAAGATAATTACCCCTAATTACTATCGAAAAATAGATAAAGTACCTGAGGAGCAAATTCACAAAATCGTTTCATTAAAAGAACTATTAGCTCGTATTCCAGAATTAAAGAACATTTACTCAGAAATATTTAAAGAGCAACCATATTATCTAAATTATTATGCAAGTAAAAATTACAAAGTAGAACCTGCATCTTTTAAAGTAAGCATAAATAAGTTTCAAAATACTGAATATCTGGAAGCGGATTTAATAAATAATATTTTGAGTATTCCTGAAGAATATCAATTTGAATACAGAAAAAAAACTAATAAAGATTCTTCGAAAGAAGAATTTAGATGCGACGATGTCCTTGCTCAATATATTACCCTAAAGCCTAAATACAATTCACCCATTGCCGCAAGCTGCACATTAAAACCATTATTAACCATAGATGACGTATTTCTTCTATACTTTAAATTATTTTACCTTTTAAGTATCTGGGTAAGATATAGACCAAATCTATGGAGAGAAGTATATGAAGGTAAGTATGACCATTTTAGGCCCTTATTTAGTATTCTTCAAGAAAGCGCTGAAAGAATACTCCCAAACTTATTTCTAAACAAATTTTATAAAAGGAATATCCTTTTTGCTAGTCATTCATATTTGTCATAAGCTTGTTACATTAGTTCCCACGACCGTAGGGTATATTTTGCCAAAGAATAAATTTCCCCCCTGCTTACTTGGTTCAAAAACCTTAGTTTTGCCTCCCCCCAATTAATCATCACAAATTTAAAGAAACCTACCTACCATACCGACACGCTAAGTTAAAGGCTTACCCACGCAACTACTCATACACAGGCCCCTCAGCAACAAACTAACCCCCTACTTTGCATATTTTTCAACTACAAAGTCACCCCAATCCGCAATAGACTGAATTAACGGAATTAAGGTTTTACCGAGATCGGTTAAGGAATACTCAACTTTCAAAGGTGGCTTGGACGTATACACCTTTCTTTTAATTAAGCCATCTTCTTCCAGGGCTTTTAGCTGCAAACTCAAGGTTCTTTCAGTAACGGTGGGCATTTCCTTTCTTAACTCGTTATAGCGAAGTGTTTTGTGCATTAAATGATATAAGATCACTGTTTTCCATTTTCCTCCTATAACCCCCATCGTTAAGCTTGCACAACAAGGATATTCACTACCTCTGAACTTAAGCATTTTTGGTTCTGTCTTTTCCATAAAATGTATACTATCATTTTTGACCGTTATTGCAAAGATAGAATACTATACTTAAGTTTGCAACTATAATTTTTATAGTAACTAAAACAATAGTACATGAGAGCAATGATAATAAGTCAATATGGTGAAAATGCAAGCTTCGAACCCAGAGAAGTGGAAGATCCAACTCTTAGCAATGGGCAGGTGTTAGTTAAAATCTCCGCATCCAGTATCAATACCGTAGATACAATGATAAAAAATATGGGAAAGGACCTGCCATTTGCCCCGGCCACGCCGGCCATACTGGGAATGGACTTCGCAGGTACCATTGTAGAGATTGGGGCAGATGTTACTGATTTTTCGGTTGGCGATGAAGTTTATGGTTGCGCCGGTGGATTAGGAGACTTACAAGGTACATTAGCCGAATATATCTCTGCAGACAGCAAATTAATTGCTCGTAAACCTAAAAACCTTAGCATGAAAGAAGCCGCCTCTCTTCCGCTGGTTGGTATAACTGCCTACGAAGGTCTTATTCGTGCCAATGTAAAAAGCGGTCAGAAAGTTTTAGTACACGGCGGCACCGGAGGTGTTGGACACGTGGCCGTGCAGCTGGCCAAACATTTTGGCGCAGACGTTTATGCAACCGTTAGTAGTGAAAAACAAATGGAAATCGTAAAAGGTTTTGGTGCCGAACCCATAAATTACAAAACAGAACAGGTTGAAGATTATGTGAATAAACACACCAATGGACTTGGTTTTGACGTGGTGTTTGATTCGGTAGGTGGAGAAAATATGCTAAAATCCTTTGAAGCTGCCGCTTTAAATGGCCAGGTTGCAACTACCGTTTCCTTATGTGAACTAGATCTCACTGCAATGCACTTTAAAGGGCTTTCTTTACACGTTGTATTTATGCTTATCCCAATGCTACATGATTTCAAAAGAGAGCAACACGGAGAAATTTTAAGAAACCTTACCAAAATTGCCGAAGCTGGAGATCTAAGCCCTTTATTAGATGAAAATCAATTTTCACTGGAAAATGTTGGAGAAGCCTATGCAAGACTTGAAAGTAGAAATGCAATTGGTAAAGTAGTTGTTGAGAACTAAAAGATATTTCAGTTGAAAAGAGCCATGGAAAAATTTAAAACTAAAACTGAAAGACTTGAAAAAGAATTGGAAACTTTAGAGAATAATTAATAGCATGAAATTTTTAAAAGGAAATTATGGTTGGATGCTAGTTGCCATACTGGCAATATTACCTTTGTTCGTCATTTTTAGTATGGTGCAAATTGATGTTACCAATGGCCTATCCATAACATTAATTGAAGGTGCCGGTAGTGAAGGGATGACCACCTTAGAAATGATGTATCACGTATCCGGAGAGTTCGCTATACGATGGATGACCGCTGTGCTTACGTGCACGCCGTTCTTTATTCTTTTCGGAATTAGCAATCTTTTTGTAAGACAAGCAATGGGAATTGCAACGGCTGTGTGGAGTCTACTACACTTTGTAATATTTTTATTTGCTGAAGGCTTCCTTGAGACGTTTACGCAGGTGAATTACGTAGCAGGATTCGTTGCAGTTTTGATCGTCATTCCTTTGATGATCACATCAAATAGAAGATCGATGAAGAAACTAAAAAGTAAATGGAAAAAACTACAGAGCTTCTCCTATGCTGCCATTTTTCTTAGTCTGCTTCACGTAGCGCTTTTAGATAAAACCTGGGTGATCTATGCGGTTATCGTAGGAATTGGCTTTGTTATTCGAATACCTTATATAAAAGACAGGATAATTCGGTTTCGAAAGAACAGAAAAGCTGTTACAGCTTAATTTAATGAATAAAAACTAACGTTTATGAAAATAGCAGTTACCTCCGCAAGTGGAAAATTAGGTGCTTCCGTTGTAAAGCAACTCATAAGGGAAATTGGAAAGGAAAACGTCATTGGGATCGCACGTACACCGGAAAAAGCATCAAAATTAGGCGTTGAGATCAGAAAAGGAGATTACAACAATCGGGAAGATTTCGATTTGGCCTTAAAAGGAATCGATACTGTTTTATTGATTTCAGGGATGGACGAACCTCAAAAACGAATCATACAACACAGAAACGTCATTGAAGCAGCGAAACACAACGGTGTTCGAAAAATCGTTTATACAAGTATCGTTGGCGCTGAAGAGGATAATGCTTTTAGCCCTATTGTTCAAACCAACAGACAAACTGAAAGAGATGTACAAAATTCTGGCTTAAATTGGGTTATTGGCAGAAATGGAATTTACATTGAACCAGATCTAGAATACCTGGATACCTACCTCAAAGATGGCGAAATTAGAAACTGTGCAGCTCAGGGAAAATGCACCTATACGAGTAGGGAAGAATTAGCTTATGCCTATGCTAAAATGCTTATAGAAGACAAACATAATGGCCAAATTTACAACCTTGTAGGCGATCCTGTTACTCAGAGTCAGCTTGCCGATTATATCAACCAGGTGTATGACACGAGTCTTGTCTTCAATTCAGTGACTGTAGAGGCTTATGCGGCCGAAAGAAAGGCAGCATTAGGTGATTTCTTAGGAACTGTAATTGCTGGTATTTACGAAGGCATAAGAAGCGGAGCAAATGATGTGCGTTCCGATTTTGAAAAAGCCTCCGGAAGACCTCATAAACCTACTTTAGAAATTATCAAGAACTTTAAGAAAAACCAATGAAACAAATAACGATCAGTCTTTTAGCCATAAGTACAATTTTACTGTCTTGTACCAATCCGAACAAAGACGCGGACCATACTACTTCCCAACAGATTGAAAACCCAACAAATAAAGTGCTGTTGAGCTCTGAAATCAATTGGGAAAAATTAAACCCTGCACGAGGGGACCAAAGTCCGCTAGCTGGAACCATTTGGGGAGATAGAAATGGAGAAGTAGCAACCGGGTTTCTAGCAAAGTTTGCCGATGGATTTTCTTCCCCACCTCACATTCACAACGCAACGTACAGAGCTGTTGTTATAAAAGGAAGTGTCCATAACGACGATCCGGCAGCTGCAACGATGTGGATGAAACCAGGTAGTTTCTGGACTCAACCCAAAGGAGAATCGCATATTACGGCTGCCAAAGGCGAAGAAAATATCGCCTTAGTGGAAATAGATAAAGGGCCTTACTTAGTTAAACCCATTGAGGAAGCATTCGACAGTGGAGAACGACCCGTCAATATAGATGCTTCAAATGTGGTATGGCTTAATAGTAAAAAGTCAAACTGGATAGCTTCCCATAGTGAAGCTGAAATAAGTTTTCTTTGGGATGATGGTGGTTCGAAAGGACTTTTTGTAAAATTCCCCAAAACATTTAATGGAACAATAAATACGGAGGGCACAGTTTTACATGCGGTTGTCATACAAGGCGAAATGAATTACATGCTACCTCAAGATCAGGAAACAAAAGTACTGGACACCGGAAGCTATTTCGGTGCTACATCGAAAGCAATTCATACCATTTCGAACAATTCAGAAAAAGACGTTATAATTTATGTGAGAACGAACGGGAATATTAAAGTGGAATAAGGCCTGTTGCCTAATAAGTGTACACCACCCCTCTCACCCCTATCCGATTAATTATCTAACATTTAGATAAACTAAGTTCCCATGATACGATTCTTTCGCAGGATCCGTTAGAAATTGGTTTCTGAAAATGTGTCTGCCATGACAGCAGACAGGTTCGGCAAATACATGATCTATGCTATAAGGGAAATTACCCTCGTGGTTATTGGGCTATTTGATTGTTCATAACTCTACTTTAAAAACATATTAAAAATTGCCCCGCAAGTGAATGGATTTTTTAATTTTAAAACGCCGATGTAACTAGTGAACAAATTAATTAAAAGCATCAGAAACACGACTTTATATCCCAAATACTAGTTACGCACCATTAGTAGTCCTTACGGTTATAAGGTATTAACACCGAAGTAGTATGGTGATCATCATTGCACAGCATTCACTACATACTACTTTCTCACTCAATAAAAAACCAAATAGAATGATTCCAGAATGTTCAGACATCAGGGTAAGAGCAGAACAATAAAGCATAATCTGCGTATCGCAACCGTGTTGTCCTTTGTGGCGGGCATCGTAAACGTAACCGGGTTTTTATCAATTAAACAACTTACTACCAATGTAACCGGCCATTTTGCGCTATTTCTCAATGATGTCGCGAATTTCGAGTTTTGGCGAGGCACCATTTATTTCCTGTATATTTTCTCTTTTCTTTTCGGATCATTTTTTTCCAGCTTTATGATCGAAGTTTTCAGGAAGAACAAAAAGCTGAATGTTTATTTCATTCCTATCCTAATAGAATGCCTTATCTTAATAACCATCGCTTTGCTAAGCAATGTCGTCCAGATTTCTTATCCCGATCTAATAGCCTGTTCCTTGCTTTTCGCCATGGGTTTACAAAACTCCCTGGTGACTAAAATTTCCAGCGCAATAGTTAGAACTACACATTTAACCGGACTTTTTACAGATCTGGGAATAGAATTATCTCAACTGTTCTTTCCAAAAATGCACCCGAACCGCAGTGAATTAAGATCGACCATAAAACTGCGTATCTATATTATATTGTTCTTTTTTGCCGGCGGATTAGTGGGAGGGCTTTTCTATTCTAAATTCAACCTGGAATTAAACACCTTGATCCTGGGTGCCTTTATCCTGCTTATGAGTCTATTCTATGATGATATGAGATACAATTTAATAAAGACCAAGCGAAAATACGATCAACGAAAAACTGCGAAATAGTAGATTCACTGTATTTTTACAGAAATACAATAGAAATTTTACTTGATATTAGCAGTGATAACTAAGAAATAAAAGGCATCTATATGATAACGCTAACATACAGAACCACCATTAATAAGCCACAGGATTACGTGTTCCACAAAATAATGGACAAAAGTGTCTATGCTGACTGGGCAAAGGCCTGGGGCGAAGGAATGACCTACGAGGGTGAATGGAAAGAAGGTGGATATATGTCTTTTTTCGATAATTCCCGGGGTGGAACAAAGGTGGTGTTCGAAGCATTTAAACCGCATGCCTATATCAGGGCGAAACATATTGCCATGGTAAATACACAGAATATTGAAGTGGAACTTACCGATGAAATGATGCAGAAGTGGATCGGTTCCCTGGAGGAATACAATTTTAAAAAAGTGAACGACAACATAACCGAGCTGCAGATCACTATGACCACAGATGAGGCCTTCCGGCCCATGTTCGACGGCACCTGGCCTAAGGCACTAGGTTATTTTAAAGAAGTATGTGAATCTTGAATTAAACGAGATAGTCCTAGCCCCATTTTAATTTTTATCTAATACTTCCACCCTTCATATTAGGGGGAATGGCTTTGATCAAATCGCACGCACTCATTTGCCTGGATATCTTAAGTTCCTAGTAGCGTACCTTTAAACGGGTCTCAATTTTTTTCTTTTTCAAAGTTAACCGTTTCATCAAAGCCATTAACTCAGGATCTTTATCCTTCTTGTAGAATTCATTTAAACTTAAAATAAGTTGTTTTGCCTTACGTGATGCGGTAACACGATCACTAATTGTCATATGGCTTAGCTTTACTTTTTCAAACTTTTCAGCCTCTTCAATCAATTCATTCATCTTATTATAGGATTTATAATTTCAAATAATAGATTGAAAAATCAGCAATGGAGATCCATCTCGTAGATCACTTTAAATCAACCTTCAATGGGCTAATATTAAAAAGTATAAACCTATTGATGTAAGGCAATTACAGGGGTGCCGGGCAATGGCCCAAGGTTTGTGATCCTTGAGTATTTAAGTCCGAACTTTCTCCAGAAATCGGGTTTGCGATCCATGATACAAATAATATGGTCCGGATTATTGGCCACATAATTTTTTAATTCCAAAGCATTTCCAATATTTTGAACGGTTACAGGCTTACCATTCCACATATGCAATTGCAATTCCAGCATTTTAAGATTTGCCTTCTGATTAGCGTTCATTTTATTTTTTTCTGAAAGTATTAGGATCTTAACACTCCCGTTTGCGATTTTCACCAACTCATACCATTTCTCAATTTCAACTTTAGGATGTTCCGATTCGAAATTTGAAACTAGTACGAATTTTGGAGTTGTATGTATTTCGACCATAGATGGAATAAACATTACCGGGCATTCACGTATATTTTCTATGATACGCTTATATTTACGGGAATACTTATTGGTACTTCCGCCAGCTTTATTATGGCCAGGTAATACCAGCAGATCGATATTAATATCAGTGATACTTTTTTTAATTTCTTCGATCAATGTTCCACATTTGGAAATTGCGCGAAAATCGTGACTACTATCCCCTTTATTAACCGCGTATCGCTCGAGTACCTTGCCCAGACAATTTTCGGAGGCGATCTTAGGTTTTTCAAACCAATCGTCTTCGGCCTGAAGTAGATCTATTGCTTTTAGTCCGTCCACGTTGTAGGTATACGTATTCAGAAAATAAAATTCACATACTTCGTTTCTGAAAAAACTTACAACATAATCGATAGCTTTATAACTATTTATTTCGTGGTCGATAGGAATGAGGACCTTTTTCATGATTTTGGTGTTTTTTATCTGCGGTGGAACAAACTTAATTTATGGTATATCGCTTTTCTTAGTTCTATAAATTCAAGTACGAAGGAGTCCAGACGCTCCCTCTTTTTCTCATGTAATTTCGCCCGCGACAGATCGTATCTCAATTTTCCATATTCATATTCTGTATTAAGCTCTTTCTCATAAGAACAGAGCAGCCCCATCATCAATGTATTCTTTCTTCGTATCGCCTGAAGATTATACCCGATCTTACTATCTTTAACCAACTGTTTATCGATGATGTTCAGATAATTGATCTCTTCATTCACCCGTTCCAATGTATTTATCCAACCGCCCAATTCAATTAGGTCCTTTTTTATACAAAGTCGTCGATGCTCATCCGTTCTATATGTTCGCTCTACTTCCAATGGCCAATTTGTTATGATGTGGGTTTCTGTGCAATTAAATTAGATCGTTCTTTATAAAAGAACTCATCCTTAAGCCCTCTGTATTTTTCAAGGTGATACAAATATCTCCTTCTGAAACTCTCATGTTCATGCACATAGGCCATATCACACTGCATATCTTCACACTCGTTTATGTTTCTCCTTGAATTGAGATAATATTGAAGTGTTTGCAATAGCCTGTCATTTTCGATACTTTTTTTCTGAAATTTCTTATTGATCCGTACATACTCAATTTCTTGCCTTCTACCCTCCTCTGATAAACCGATTAAATTGTTCAATTCTCTTTTAATGTATTTAAGATGATTGATCCAATTGGTTAGTTCCATAAAGTTGATCTTATGCATTACATCTGTCTCTGTATCATGAGGAAAAATCTCTGTAAGTGACGTATCCATTGCTTATTCTTTATGCTATTACCTTATTTTTCTTACGAGAACTATCCTGATTTACACTTACAATCTTGATCTTTTGTTTTCCGGAAGGAAAATCCCATTCGATGGTATCGCCTTCCGAATAGCCATAAAGAGCTGCTCCCATAGGAGTTAAGATCGATATTTTATCCTGCTTGGCATTTTTTTCTGAAGGGATGACCAGTTGAAGGGTTCGCTCCCAACCGGACTCCGAATAAACCATTATTCTACTGTTGAACCGAATTACATCTGCCGGTATATCTTTCTCATCTACGATTTGGGCATTCTTTAATTCTTCGTTCAATCGATTCAACGATTTTTGTGTTTCAAAATCTCCGGCATATCCCGAGATATTGAGTATGCGTTTCAAATAGACATACTCTTTCTTTTCCAATATTAAACTTCCGTACTTCATTTCATCAAAATTTTAAATTAGTTATTAAGGGAAAATTCCACGCTGGATATAGGCTTTCTCTATTCTTGTGATGGCAATACAATAAGCTGCTGTTCGAAGATCCATTCCTTCTTTTTCGGCATAGTGAAATACCTTATTGAATGATTCGCGTATCTTTTTATCCAGCTTCGCCATTACCTCGTCCAAATGCCACAGTTCACCATTGCGATTTTGTAACCATTCGAAATAGCTGCCTACCACACCTCCCGAATTACATAGAATGTCTGGTATAATGGTTACACCTCTATTCAGAAGAATCTTTTCACCTTCAACATTCATAGGGCCATTTGCGCCTTCGGCTATGAGATTGGCTTTAATCTTTGAAGCATTTTCTTTGGTTATCTGGTTGCCGAGAGCTGCGGGGATACATATATCACACTCTGTGACAAAGAATTTTTCATTATCAAGATCGAAGGCATCAGGAAATCCCGATATGCTGCCATTGTTCAGCTTTGTGTAGTTATACAGATCTTCCACATTAATGCCATTTGCACTTCTTATACTTCCATAAGCATCTTGCACGGCTACCAATTTGGCTCCTTCTTTCTCCATGAAATATGCCGCCCAGTACCCTACATTGCCAAATCCCTGAACAATAAATTTCTTGCCCTTTAGTGTTTTGTTGTTCTTCTCAGCCCAGAACTTTATATTTAAAAACACTCCATAACCTGTTGCACGGTCGCGGCCTTCAAGACCTCCGCTTCCTTCCGGTTTACCTGTAACTACATGCTGATTTGCAGTGCGTTCTGCCGGTGGACGAGTACTCATATAGGTGTCTGCTATCCAGGCCATGGTCTGACTGTTTGTATTTACATCTGGTGCGGGTATATCGTGTTCCGGCCCTATATTATCTGCCAGAGCAAAGGTGAATCGACGTGTTATTCGCTCCAATTCGTTCTGTGAATATTTTGAGGGATCAAGTTGAATTCCTCCTTTAGCACCACCATAAGGCAGCCCGGCTAAAGAGGTTTTCCAGGTCATCCACATTGCTAAAGCTCTCGCTGCATCAATGTCAACAGTTGGATGATAACGCAATCCTCCTTTGTAAGGCCCCAAAGCATTGTTGTGTTGTACCCTGTAACCTGTAAATATTTCAACTTCCCCATTATCCATTTTTACCGGAAAATTTACAATGATCTCATTATTGGTAATACTCAAAATCTTCCTGATATTAGGGTGAAGATCTATATGGTCTGCAGCTTTGTAAAACTGCTCCATCACATTGTTCATCATACCTTTTAAGGGTACTTTCTTCTTTGGGCTTGCCTTTTCAGTAGACAGGTTATTTAAATCTGCTGTGATTGTTGTCATAATTATTTACCGTTTTGCACGGATTTTATTAATGTTGGGTTTACTTGAATTGACGATTTATAATTCATCGTATTAATTCGATTGCTTCTTTATTAACTTTCTTATTTCTTTTCGTTTGTGTTCAATACACGAGTTTTAAAATGTTCTTGTAGCTAATTTTCTATTTCTTAAATGGCGGTCGTTTGCAAACTGATACAGACTATTTCGTATGGTGCTTAGCGCTGGATTATTTAGAATTCTCGTGTTTTCTTTTAATCTACTAAATACGTTGTCGAGTATCATTTGCTTTCCAATTTTAAATTAAACCACCACCATTTCCGGTGATTCTTTATTTAATTTTTGAAGGCTCTGCGGTGTGGTGTTGTCCACGATAGTCTCTTCGTGTTCACTGCAAGACCATACCTGGCTCTTGTCGTGTGTGAACACGCAGTAAGCAGTGTGGATGCAGGAAGGGCAAATATTAAATGAGTTTGATTTCATAGTACATTATTATCTTTTGATGTACTAAAGGCAATCTATATGCCACCGGATGTGCCAGAATTTTATAAAAACAAAGAAACCCTTATAGGATAAGGGTTTACAAGCTTTCTTTTATATAGAAAAGGAAATAAGTACCGGGGCATATTTACCCGGTCGGGGAAAAATGTTTCGGTTTTTTTTTGGTTTTTAATCTGAAAGTTTTTGCCTGATCGTCTTGCGATCTATACCTAAAATGGCTGCGGCCTTTGTCTTATTGTTGCCTGTGGCATTTAACACTTTACGAATGTATCTCTTCTCGATCTCCTTCAGTGGTAGTAATTCATCTTTTGGAAAATCTATGCTGTACTTTAACGCATCCGGAAGATGTTCCACTCTAATCTCCTTCTCACACATTATAACCGCTCGCTGTATTACATTTTCCAGCTCGCGTATATTACCGGGCCAATCGTATCTTTTAAGTATAGCGAATGCCTCGGGGCTTATTTTTACAAATCGATCCTTGTATTCCACACCATATTTAAACAGAAATCTATCAACCAGCAAGCTGATATCTTCCTTGCGCTCCCTTAAAGGAGGTACGTCGATCTCAACAACGGTGAGACGGTAATACAGGTCTTCTCTAAAGGCATCGTTAGCAATCATTTCCTTTAAATTGGAATTCGTCGCGGTAATGACGCGCACATCTATCTTTTCTGCCTTTTGGGCTCCTACCTTCACCACCTCTTTTTCCTGTAGTACTCGTAGTAACCTGGATTGGACTGCCTTAGAAGCATTGCCAATTTCATCGAGGAATATAGTGCCTCCATTGGCCGCCTGAAAAAATCCTAACCGATTTGAATCAGCACCCGTAAAGGCACCTTTGGTGTATCCAAAAAGTTCCGACTCCAATAGATTTTCCGGAATTCCACCACAATTCACAGAGACAAAAGGCGCTCTGGAATATTTACCCTGGTAGTGGATGGCTCGTGCCACTAGTTCCTTTCCCGTACCGCTTTCACCTTTAATGAATATAGTAGCCTTATTATCTTTCACCCGTTCAATGATCTGGATAACATCTTTTATTTTTTCCGAATTTCCAATGATGCCGCCATAGCTAAACTCTTCTTCTCCTGCCACCTTGGTTTTTCTCTCATACCCTGGTTGTAAGGTATTAACATTCTTTAAATTGCTTGCTCCAGGATCCATGGATTTATCGATGGCAGATTTAAGTTCTTCCTTTGTAAATGGTTTAGTGAGATAATCAACTACACCAGATTTCATGGCAGCCAGCGAATCCTGAACGGAAGGATATCCTGTGATCACCAGCTTCGGTAAGTGCGGATAATGTTCAGAAACGAATTTAATTAGCTCTGTGCCATCTATTTCCGGCATCTTTAGATCGGTAATAAGTAAGTTTATGTTGGTATCTCGCAAGATTTGCACGGCTTCCTTAACAGATATGGCTTTATAGGTGTGATAATTCCAGGATTGAAGATGACGCTGCAATAGTTCCAGAATGTGAATGTCATCATCCACAATTAATATATTTTCCTTTTTTAACTGCATTTGCGAAATACTAGATGTTATGATTTTGGCAGCGTCACTGTAAATGTAGCCCCCGCCCCTTTATTATTACTTACTGTTATACTTCCCTTATGGCTTGCCACAATTCCATGGACCACACTTAACCCCAAGCCAGATCCTTCTCCTGTGGGCTTCGTACTAAAAAATGGTTGAAAGACTTTTTCTAAAGCTTCGTTAGATAATCCACTGCCTTCATCGCTAATCTCTAAAATTATATGGTTCTTTGCTTCTGAAGCGTTTATAGTAACTTTCCCGTTCTTAGGTGAAAAATAAATGGCATTGATTACCAGGTTAAATATAATCTGAGTGAGCTGAATTGTGTCGGCTTTGAGGAGGAGTTCATCTTCTTCTATGTTCACAACACACTTCACTTTCGCCTTCTTAAATGAAGCATCTAATAGGGTTAAAGCACTCTTGATACTGCTTACCAAATTTATCTGTTTCATCTCATTGGGCATCTCGCAAGCAAAGAACATGAGCTTTTTTACTACCTCCCGTGAGAAAATAGCATTGTCGATAATTTTGTCCAAATCCGAAACTTTATCTGCTTCCTCCTTCAGATCATCTTTTAGCAATTCAGCAAAACCCAGGATATTGGCAAGGGGCGTGTTAAGCTCATGCGCAATACCGGCGGTTATTTCACCTAATATAGACAGTCGGTCTGCATGTTCCATTTGACGTTTTAGAGCGTTTTCACTCTGCTGGATCTCTATGCGTTCCACTAGATTACCAACCTTTAAAGCCACACTGTCCAGCAACTGTTTCTCCTCTTTTAAAAATGAGCTTTTATTGTTCTTTAAAGAAGCGATAACGGTTCCATTGGGTTTGTTGAAAACCTTTATTTCTGATGTTAACTTCAGCTTTTGGTTTATCTTCCCTGATCTATAAGAGCCCAAAGAGGTAGTAATAGAAATTTCGGTTTCATTCTGAAACTGAAATCCTTTCTTTAGACTTAATGCAATTGCCTTTAATGTCTCTTGCATCTGGCCAACATCTGCGTTTACAATAATCGACGATATGTCGTACAGGCAAGTGAGCTCTTTGATACGCTCTTTGAGTATGGCTTCTGTGCTGTTCATTATTGGGTATTATCTCACAGGATGAAAATTTACACCTATGGTTAAGAGGCAAACACCGGAAAATCCCTAAGCGTTTCTATTTTGCAAAAATAACTATTAAATAATTGCCCAGATCACCTCATTGTTTTCTGAAAAAAAATGGCCCGTCTCCGGGCCATTTTCATTTTTCTTTTTCATAAAATATTCTCCCATTCTCTAACTAAGGTCAAATCTGTCCAGGCTCATCACCTTGGTCCAGGCCGCCACGAAGTCGTTAAGGAATTTATCCCCGGAATCTTCGCAGGCATACACCTCGGCAATAGCTCTTAATTCGGTATTCGAGCCAAAGACCAGATCGGCACGAGTAGCGGTCCATTTAAAATCACCGCTTGCTCTGTCTTTTCCTTCAAACACTTTGTGATCATCTGTATAGGCTCTCCATTGGGTTCCCATATCCAGCAGATTCACGAAGAAATCGTTTGTAAGGGCTTCCTTACGGCTGGTAAACACCCCGTGGTCGGAGTTGTCGAAATTAGTTCCTAATACCCGCATACCGCCTAATAATACTGTCATTTCAGGGGCAGTAAGCGTGAGTAACTGAGCGCGGTCTACCAGCATTTCTTCTTCCGAAGACTGGTGATTTCCGCTTGAGTAATTTCTGAAACCATCTGCCAGCGGTTCAAGGGCGGCAAAAGATTCTACATCGGTCTGCTCTTCTGTAGCATCTGTGCGTCCGGGCGTGAAAGCAATGTTCACTTCCTTGCCTGCATTGCGTGCGGCCTGCTCTACTCCGGCATTTCCTGCCAGAACGATCAGGTCGGCCAGGGAAATTCGCTTATGCCCGCTTTGTCCGCTGTTAAATTCCTTCTGAATTCGCTCCAGCGTATCCAGTACATCAGCCAGTTGCTCCGGATTATTCACCTTCCAGCTTTTCTGAGGTTCCAGGCGAATACGGGCTCCATTGGCGCCCCCTCGCTTATCCGATCCACGGAAAGTGGAAGCAGATGCACAGGCTGTTGAAACCCATTGTGATACTGTTAATCCCGAAGCCAGGATGTTTGCTTTTAGTTGTGCTACATCCTCGTTGTTCACCAATTCGTGGTCTACAGTCGGAACAGGATCCTGCCAGATCAATTCTTCCGAAGGTACCTCCGGCCCTAAATAACGGCTTACTGGCCCCATATCCCGGTGGGTTAATTTATACCACGCCTTGGCAAAGGCATCGGCAAACTCATCGGGGTTCTCATAAAAGTGTCTTGAAATAGGTTCGTAGATCGGGTCCATTTTAAGCGCCATATCTGCCGTGGTCATCATTAAAGGCTGCTTTTTACTGGCATCCCCTGCTCGTGGCGCCATCGTCGCATTAGATTCGGCACTCGGTGTCCACTGATGAGCTCCTGCCGGACTTTTAGTTAGTTCCCACTCATAGCCGAAGAGTACTTCAAAGTATTCGTTATTCCACTCTGTAGGACTAGGTGTCCAGGCTCCTTCTATTCCACTTGTAATGGTATCGTCCAGCACCCCACTTCCGAAGGTATTCTTCCAACCCAAACTCTGTTCTTCTATTCCGGCACCTGCTGGTTCTCTGCCTACATATTTTTCAGGGTCGGCAGCACCATGGGCCTTCCCAAAGGTATGTCCTCCGGCTACCAGGGCCACAGTTTCGTAATCGTTCATCGCCATCCGGCCAAAGGTCTCACGGATATCCTGAGCCGACTTCAACGGATCCGGATTTCCATTCGGGCCTTCAGGATTTACATAGATAAGTCCCATCTGCACCGCTCCAAGTGTGTTCTCTAGTTCACGGTCGCCGGTATAACGCTTGTCGCCAAGCCATTCGGTTTCGGCACCCCAGTAAATATCTTCTTCGGGCTGCCATACATCTTCACGTCCCCCAGCAAATCCGTAGGTTTCCAATCCCATGGATTCAATTGCACAATTCCCGGCCAAAACTAAGAGGTCTGCCCAGGATATCTTCTTCCCATATTTCTTCTTGATGGGCCATAGTAACATACGTGCCTTGTCCAGGTTCCCGTTATCCGGCCAGCTATTTAAAGGAGCGAAACGTTGCGAGCCCGAACCGGCTCCTCCGCGACCATCTGCTATCCTGTAGGTTCCGGCGCTATGCCATGCCATTCGGATAAAGAAGGGACCGTAGTGCCCGTAATCTGCCGGCCACCAATCCTGCGAGTTGGTCATAAGTTCATACAGGTCTTTCTTTACAGCTTTCAGATCCAACTTCTTGAACTCCTCCGCATAGTTAAAATCTTCGCCCATTGGGTCTGCTAAATTCGAATGTTGGCGCAGTATATTCAGGTTTAACATATTGGGCCACCAGTCGCGATTAGAGGTACCTCCACCGGCGCTATATTTTAATGTTCCGCCCAGGAAAGGACATTTTCCTTCCGAATTGATGTTGAAAACTGTTCCGTCTGAAGCGTTTTTATCTGTTCTATTATCCATGAGGTTGTTATTTAATTTGAAACATAAATTTACGATTTTCCCGGATGATTTACAGCTGTTTTAATATGTAAGTTTTATTCGATCATTGGTTCCGTTTATAATACTTCGTTTCGACAAACAATTCACCACCGTTCCTTTCATTTTATATATCTTATTCGCCTTTAAGTAACGTGCCATACCCAATTCTCAATGAGAGCTTTCCTTGTTTTTTCTTTCCTTTTCATAAGCCTGTCTATAGCCGCCCAGAAGACGCCCTATATATCGGTAGATACGGATCGCTTTGGTGCAGATTCAACACATAAGCTGCTGGTCTGGCACCCGAGTGAGCTGCATCTGGATCTAATAAAGAATAAGAAGGAAGATTCCGTCCTGTTTGGAAACAGGTCGCTAACGGGTAAAGCATTAGAACAAGCTAATTCGTATAATATACTGGATACCTCAGGTATTTACGAACGAGAAGAATTGGTCTGGAAGACACAAACGGATCGTGAGGAAGAACTGGAGTATATCACCTCCTGGTTAACAAAACGGCTGGAATTCCTGGATATGTATTTTAAAAAGGAGTAGCTTCCTTAATCGTGATGCATAAAGGCCTGTTTCGCTAGCAGTGTCTCTTCACTTTCTACGTGGTCCTCATCCGGAACACAGCAGTCCACAGGGCAAACAGCGGCACACTGCGGCTCCTCGTGAAATCCTTTACATTCTGTACATTTATCCGGGACTATATAATAGATCTCATCACTCACGGGCTCCTGGACCTCTTCGGCATTAACAGCCTTTCCGTTGGGTAAAACAAGGTCACCGCTTAGGTCTGTACCATCAGCATAACGCCAGTCGTCAGCACCTTCGTAAATGGCCGTATTCGGGCATTCCGGCTCGCAGGCACCGCAATTGATACATTCGTCTGTGATTATAATTGCCATAGCATTTCTTTTTCTAACTTTGCGCAAATTTACGGCCTGTAAAGGGGAACTCCAAACACCAGATGCAATTACAACAAAGAATTAACGGATTTGTGAAATTAGGGCGCTTTATTACTTCTGAAATTCTTGAAAATAAAGAAGTTATAAATTCTGCCAGTGCCCATAACGGCTGGTTTACCAGGGAAAATATCGTCTTCGCTCTTAAAGGCTGGAGTGAAGTGCTTACCGAAGAGAACCTAAACAAATGGTTGTCTGCCTACAGCATCCCTGAAAAGCAACCACAAACTGTCGCCATTGTGATGGCCGGTAATATCCCTTTGGTAGGATTTCACGACTTCCTCTCGGTGCTGATCACTGGAAATAAAGTACTGGCAAAGCTATCCTCCAATGATACGGTACTTCTCCCCTTTCTTGCCAAAAAACTGGTAGAGTTCGAGCCGGACTTTGCCCAATTGATCGAATTTACCGAAGATAAGCTTAACAATTTCGATGCTGTGATCGCCACAGGCAGTAATAATACCGCTCGTTACTTTGATTATTACTTCGGAAAGTATCCCAATATCATCAGGAAAAACCGGAATTCGGTAGCTATTCTGAGTGGGGATGAAACTACCGAACAACTTAACGCCCTGGCGGAGGATATTTTTCGGTATTTCGGACTTGGTTGCCGTAATGTCTCCAAACTCTTCCTGCCCAAAGATTATAATTTCGACCCCTTCTTTAATGCTATGTTCGGCTGGAAAGAGATCATCAATAATAACAAGTACATCAACAACTACGATTATAATAAAGCGGTCTACCTGATGAGTAATATAGAACTGCTGGATAACGAATTCTTATTACTGAAGGAAGACAGCGGTTTTTCATCCCCTATTTCGGTGGTGTTTTACGAGTATTATAAAAATGAGGAAGAGCTTCGGAAATACCTTTCAGAAAATAAAGAACATATACAAGCAATCGTTTCGGCAAAGGATATTCCTTTCGGAACTGCTCAAAAGCCGCAACTCTGGGATTATGCAGATGGGGTGGATACTGTTTCCTTCCTGCTGAATTTGTAACTTATAGAACTAAATGGCAGCAGATGTAAGAGGCTCATTCTTCTTTATTTCTTCTGAAATGCATTTCGTTGATTTCCTGTTAATAGTTTTCCTAATAAATGTCATTTTATTTACATAAAATATTCCCTTTCTTCACATCTTTGTAACCTGAAAAATCCACTCATGAAAAAACATAATTTTAGCCCGGGCCCCTGTATCTTACCTCAGCAAGTATTTGAGAAAGCTTCTCAGGCCGTACTGGATTACAACGGGATAGGGCTATCGGTGATGGAGATCTCCCACCGCTCGAAGGAGTTTATCCAGATCATGGAAAACGCTCAAAACCTGGCGCTTGAACATCTGGGACTTCAAGATAAAGGATATAAAGCACTCTTCCTTCAAGGGGGTGCCAGTATGCAGTTTCTAATGGCATCGTACAACCTCTTAGAAACAAAGGCCGCGTATCTCAACACCGGAACCTGGTCGAGCAAGGCCGTAAAAGAGGCGAAAATGTTTGGTGAAGTAATGGAAGTGGCCTCTTCTAAGGACGCTAATTTCAATTATATCCCTAAGAACTATACCATCCCTGCTGATGCGGATTATTTTCACTGTACCAGTAATAATACCATCTTCGGAACTCAACTAAGATCACTACCAGAAACCGATGTCCCTGTTGTTTGCGATATGAGTAGTGATATATTCTCCAGAAAGCTGGACTTCTCGAAATTTAGTTTGATATACGCAGGGGCTCAAAAGAACATGGGACCCTCCGGAACTACTTTGGTAGTGATCAAGGAAGATATTTTAGGCAAAGTAAGTCGCTCTATTCCGTCCATGCTGGACTACCGAGTGCATCTCGAAAAGGATAGTATGTTCAACACCCCTCCGGTTTTTGCGGTTTATGTGTCAATGCTTACCCTGGAATGGCTCAAAGAAAAAGGAGGTATCTCCTCCATGGAAAAAATAAATGAAACAAAGGCCGATCTACTCTATTCAGAAATTGACAGAAACCCATTATTTAAAGGATTTGTTGCCAATAAAGAGGATCGTTCTCCTATGAATGCAACCTTTAACCTCACTGATGAGAGTGTAAAAGAACAATTTGACAGCATGTGGAAAGAAGCCGGTATAAACGGTCTAAACGGCCACCGAAGTGTTGGAGGTTACCGGGCATCCATGTACAATGCGCTTCCTCTGGAAAGCGTTCAGGTTTTAGTGGATGTGATGCGGGAAGCGGAACGAACTTCTTAATTTTAAGTTTTAAGTGTTGATTGTTAAGTTTATCGTGATTCATCATGATTGAAGAAAAGAGCTTTAATTTTGCACTCGAGATCATCAAAATTGAGAAAAGAAGCCAGGAAAAAATTTAAAATTTAGAATTTAAAACTAATAATTGAACCATGAAAGTATTAGCGAATGATGGAATCTCTCAAAGCGGTATCGACGCCTTGTCGGCCGGTGGATTTGAGGTAATTACAACCAAGGTCGCCCAGGAACAACTGGCAAACTATATAAATGAACAGCAGATAGATGTATTGTTGGTTCGTAGCGCTACCACAGCGCGAAAGGAATTGATCGATGCCTGCCCTACTTTAAAGATCATTGGTCGTGGCGGAGTGGGTATGGACAATATCGATGTGGAATATGCTCGTGACAAAGGACTGCATGTCATCAACACCCCGGCAGCTTCTTCTGCTTCGGTGGCCGAATTGGTTTTCGCTCATCTATATGGAGGGGTCCGATTCCTGTACGACGCAAACAGAAACATGCCGCTGGAAGGTGATAGTAAATTCAAGGACCTTAAAAAAGCCTATGCCGGAGGTCGCGAATTACGCGGAAAAACTATTGGTATTATTGGCTTCGGAAGGATTGGGCAGGAAGTAGCCAAGATCGCTTTGGGATGTGGCATGCGTGTGATGGCTAGTGATATGTTTGTTGATGAGGCCAATATCACCGTGGATTTTTACGATGGCCAGTCGCTGAATTTTCATATTAAATCCGAACCGATTTCAGAAGTACTAAAGCAAAGTGATTTTGTTACCCTGCACGTGCCGGCTCAAAAGGACTACGTAATTGGTAAAAAAGAAATGGAGATGATGAAACAGGGTGCAGCCATCATTAACGCAGCACGTGGTGGTGTGATAGATGAGGATGCTCTGTTGGAGGCTCTGGAGAATGAAAAATTATCTTTTGCCGCACTGGACACTTTCGAAACCGAGCCCACGCCGGCAATCAAAGTGTTGATGAATGGCAGACTTTCTCTAAGTCCCCACATTGGTGCAGCCACTAAGGAAGCCCAGGACAGAATTGGTACCGAACTGGCCTCACAGATCATTTCCATCTTAAAGCCTGCATAGCGGTATTTTTAGTACATTGAGAGTTTAAACCAAAAACGTAAATAATGGCAGGAATTTTAGATCTATTAAATGGTGACCTGGGTAAGCAACTCATAAGTGGTGCCAGCCGGGAAACCAAACAACCTGAAGATAAAACAGCTCAGGTAGTGCAAATGGCACTTCCGTTACTCATGGGAGCGATGAAGCGTAACGCCAAAAGCCCGGAAGGTGCTGCTGGCCTGATGGGAGCCCTGGAAAGCAAACACGATGGAAGTCTGCTGGACAACCTTGGCGGATTTTTTGAAGGTGGTGTTACTGAAGATCAGAAAATAGATGGATTAGGGATATTAGGACATGTACTGGGAGGTTCTCAGGACAATGTGGTTGGTGCACTTTCCAAGAAATCCGGGATGGATTCCAACTCGGTGATGCAGATCCTTCAGGTGGCCGCTCCGGTGATCCTGGCTTACCTCGGAAAAGAGAAAAAACAGAAGAACGTATCCTCTCCCAGTGGAATAGAAGGCCTACTTGGCGGTATGTTAGGGGGCGGACGTAAGCAGCAAAATAAGTCTCAATCCATGATAGAGATGCTACTTGATGGTGATGGCGATGGCAGTGTAGTGGACGATATTGCCGGTATGGTCTTTAGTGGAAACAAAAAGAAAGGCGGCCTTTTGGGAAGCCTCTTCGGACGATAAATTAAATGTGAATACATGGATGAGCGCCTCTTACTTCGGTTGGAGGCGTTTTTTTGTTAAAGGCCGTTAAAAAATCCTACAGAGATCGGGTGTTTCGTAATTTTACCTTAAAGTTGAATGATGAGATATTTCTTGGCAATTTTAGGTTTTGCGCTCATGATCTACAGTTGTGATTCTGGCAGGACGGCAATATCCGATACATCCGAATCCACTTCGGAGACAATGGATACGGTTCGTATTGCCAATGACAGTCTGGAGTATGAGATCATCATTATGGACCTGGGCTTCAACAATTGGCTTGTCACTCAACCCCCGCAGGGGTATTACAGTCAGTCGTTCCTCGAAAACCGCAACAGGCTTTTTGTCACAGAATACAACCGGCGGGTTCAGAATTTTCAGCTGTACGATCCAAATTTATATCAGCAGGAGATCAACTACGAATTTGATGTAGATTACGGCTACGAAGTGAACTATCTCTTATACAATTATATGATGTTCTTCCAGGAACGATACAAACAGTCGTTCACCGGAGGCAGGCAGGGACCCAAACAATGAAGAAACTAAAGGAGCGCTGGAACATAGAAAGTAATTGGAGATTGTTTGTTGTCTTCCTTGTATTTGCTGTGGTTGGAAGCAGTTCGGCAAAGGTTGCCGGACCTATTATGGAAGCTATTGGAATACACAGAGATAGTATGGCGGGCTACTTTTATTGGCCACTTCGTATTGTTTTGATCTTCCCTATCTACCAGGTTTTATTAGTTTTGTTTGGATGGTTGTATGGCGAATTTGAATTTTTCTGGAATTTTGAGAAAAAGATGTTACGATTAATTGGATTAGGATTTCTTCTGAAATGATTAGCACTGAAAACATAAGGAACTCTTTTGCATCACTTCTGCTGGTGGCAGCCTTATTGCTGCCAACTGGGGTTCAGTTTGTTCATGCGGTTGAAAACCACAATCACCCCAGCTGTACAGATTTCAGCACCCATATCCACGAAACGCAACTGGATTGTTCCATTTGTCATTTCCACTTCTCGGTCTTCAGTTTTAATCCGATCGAAGAAAGCGAAGTCTTCAACTTTACTGATAATTATAAATCCACTTTCGGAAATACAAATTCTGAAGGTCACTTCTTTTCACCTTACCGTGCTCTAAGAGGCCCACCCGTTTTGGTTTAACCCTGATCAAATTCAGTAATAACCAAAATAAATAACAATGAAAACATTATACATGTCTTTGCTAATATGCACGTTTGTATATACGGCAAAGTCTCAAAATAGCATAAGCGGAACTGTCACCGCTGCGGGTAGCAACGAGCCCCTTTTGGCAGCAATCTATATCCCACAACTTGAAATAGGAACCGAAACAGATCTGGATGGGAATTACGAACTAAATGGAATCCCTTCGGGTACCTTTACCGTGGTATGCTCCTTTCTGGGATACGCCACCTATTCTGAAAAGTTTAATTTTTCGGGAGAAAATACGTCGCTCAACATCGATATTGAAATGGAAGAAAGCGCCGTGGAAATGGCCCAGGTTATTATCGCCGCACCCTTTCATAAGTTACAAAGGGATAACGTGATGAAGGTAGAGCGGGTGTCTGTAGATGATCTTTCAAAATCCGGAGCCACTACGCTATCTGAAGGTATCACAACCATTGCCGGAGTAGAAAGTATTAGTACCGGAGTGGGGATAGGCAAACCGGTAATAAGAGGCCTGAGCGCAAATCGGGTACTTACGTATGCCCAGGGTGTTAGGCTGGAAAATCAGCAATTTGGCGATGAACATGGCTTAGGACTTAATGCCTCAGGTACCGGCAGCGTGGAAGTAATTAAAGGGCCGGCTTCCCTGTTATATGGTAGCGATGCCCTGGGCGGAGTGTTGTATTTCAACCCCGAACCTTTTGCCGGTATTGGCAAAACAACCGCCGATGCCACAGCTACTTACTTCTCGAATACACAAGGTTATAGTTTTAATGGCGGGGCACAAACCTCCGGGGAAAAATTAAAATTCCTGGCCCGTGTGGCCTACGATGCTCACAGTGATTACGAAGCGGGAAACGGCGTCCGGGTCACCAATTCGAGGTTTAATGAAACAGATCTGAAGACGGGGCTACGCTATCAGGGCAATAAGATAAAAAGTACGTTTCGGTACAACTATAACAGAGCCAATATTGGGATTCCGGAAGAATTAGGAGTGCAATCCACCGAAAAGAAACCTATGGAACCCTACCAGGAGATCGACAATCATATTCTCAGTTTGGAGAACAACCACTATTTCAATAATTCCAGCCTGGATGTAAAACTGGGATATATATTTAATGACAGACGTGAATTTGAAGAACACGAAGAAGGAGCTCCAGAAGAAGGCCCTGCCCTTCAAATGAAACTCAACACCCTCAACTACGACCTGAAATACAATCTGCCCGATCTTGGTAAGTTCGAGACCATAGTGGGCGTACAGGGGATGTTTCAGAAGAACAAGAACTTTGGAGAGGAAATACTCATTCCAGACGCTACGGTGGTGGATGTTGGAGTATTGGGAACGACGCATTATCACCTGGAAAAGATTGATTTACAGGCGGGCTTGCGTTACGATATCCGGAAGCTGGACAGTGATGCCGCGTTTACAGACGAAGGAGAATTATTTATTCACGCCCTGGAACGCGATTTCAATAGTTTTAATGCAGCGCTGGGTGCTAAGTTCGATATTACTAAACAGCTGTCCGGGCGTATTAACCTTGCCTCCGGTTTTCGTGCGCCTAACCTGGCCGAACTTACCTCCAATGGGGTTCACGAAGGAACAAACCGCTACGAGGTGGGTAACCCCAACCTGGATAACGAACAAAACCTCCAACTGGATCTATCTTTAGAATACGGGAACGAACATGTTGAGATCTTTGCGAATGGATTTTATAACCTGGTAGATAGCTTTATTTTCATTCTGCCTACCGGAGAAATGATAGACGACAATTTTGTTTACAACTATGTGCAGGACGACAGCAAGTTATACGGAGGTGAATTCGGACTGCATTTGCACCCGCACCCCTTGGATTGGCTCCATCTTGAAAGTAGTTTCCAAACCGTGACGGGCGAAATGGACAATGGAGAGAGCCTGCCGTTAATACCAGCCAACAGTATACGCAATACACTAAGTGTTGAATTTGGAGCGAATAAGTTCTTTAAGCAATGGGAAGCCTTTGCCACATTACTTAATGTGATGGATCAGGATAAGACTAGCACTTCCGAACTTAGAACCGGTGGGTATAGTTTGGTGAATTTGGGGGCCAGTGCCAGTCTGCAACTCAATAAGGCCACAGTAGATCTTAGATTGGCGGTTACTAATATCTTTAACAAAGAATATATTTCGCATTTGTCCCGACTTAAGACAGATGGTATTTTAAATATGGGAAGAAATATAACGGGAACTGTTATAATAGGGATATAAAATAATCCTCCGGGACGAGTAGTTCCGGAGGATCCTTTATTTGTTTAAGAGTCTATTCATTAACCTCTACTTCGATGGTCTGAACTGCCGGTTTTGGAGTAGTTGCAAATACAAAGGTGTATATCCACATTAAGGTAAAGGTAGGTATGAAGTCGGTAAATGGAAGTATCTCTTCCAGAAACACTATGGCAGCCGCCACTTTACCGGTATTGCCTTCATACATATCGCTCATTTTCTTTGCTGCGTAAGGCGCCCAGAAAATATCCAGGAACGGTCCGACCACGGGAATGAACGCAGTTGTCATACCGATCGCGTCGAATAATAGTCCTTGTCGCAGTAATTTGAATTTATTTCTTTTCATTTTGAAATGTTAAATTATACACATGCTAACGCAAGAAACCTGCCAGAAATTATGCCAGGTCTGTTCCTATGAGTCGCATAAATTCGTTTCTTGTTTCAATTTTTTCAAATTGCCCCCTGAATCCGGAGGTTGTGGTCACACTGTTCTGTTTCTGAACGCCACGCATCATCATGCACATATGAGCCGCTTCAATCACCACCGCAACCCCTTTGGGTCTTAGCGTATCATTGATACACTCTAAAATATTATGGGTTAAACGCTCCTGAACCTGAAGCCTCCGTGCAAAAACGTCTACAACGCGCGGGATCTTACTCAGGCCTACAATGCGTCCGTCCGGAATATAGGCCACGTGTGCCTTTCCAAAGAAGGGCAGTATATGATGCTCGCATAAGGAGTATAATTCTATATTCTTCACCACTATCATATCATGATACTCTTCCTCGAACATGGCGCCTTTTAATATCTCGGCAGGGTCCATACAATGCCCGGAGGTGAGAAATTGGATGGCTTTTGCTGCGCGTTCCGGAGTTTTTACGATCCCGTCCCGATCCATATCCTCCCCTATTCCTTCCAGGATCTTTGTATAGTTTCGCTTTAACTCGTCTGTGATCGGCTGATCATATTCTTCGTAACTTTTATACGACCCCATTGGCTTTTAATTTATCTGAATAAAATTTTTTGATCTTTTCAATTTTCGGAGCAATTATAAACTGACAGTACGGTTGCTGTTTGTTCAGGTTATAATATTCCTGGTGATTCACCTCGGCCACATAGAACACGTCCAGCGGACTAATTTCGGTAACGATCTCTTTTTCGAAAATGCGCTCGTTCTTTAGGAATTCCACAAAGGCTTCTATTTCTTTTTTTTGTGCTTCGGAAGTGAAAAAGATAGCACTTCTGTATTGAGTCCCAACGTCGTTTCCCTGTCTGTTCAGGCTAGTAGGATCGTGGGTAGCAAAAAATACTTCCAGTATGGTTTGAAGGCTAATGATCTCCGGATCGAAGGTAATATGTACTCCTTCGGCATGTCCGGTACGGCCACTGCACACTTCCCTGTAGGCGGGATTCTTAATATGGCCCCCGGTATAACCGGATCGCACCTCCAAAATACCATCAAAGCGTTGAAAAACAGCTTCGGTGCACCAAAAACAGCCTCCCGCAAGCACTATTTGTTCATTTTTCTCTTTCATTGCGTTATAAAAATACCACTTTGTTAGGTGGATTATAAAAATCTTGATTTTATTTAACTTTTCTATAATAATTCGCCCAAAATCGTAGTTTTGTGCCATCTGAATGAATATGACCCCTGATGCGCAAATTAATTCCCATTCTACTCCTTTTTTTATGTATTTACGCCTACCCGCAGCAGAAGAAAACCCTGGACGCAGTTCGAATTGAAAATGCTCCCAAAATTGACGGAATATTAGACGACGCTGTCTGGCAATCATTACCGGCCTATGGCGATTTTTTTATGTACGAACCCGGAAATGAAGGGGATATCGACCCCGAATATAAAACTGAAGTTAAAATGGCCTACGACGATAAGGCTGTTTACGTCGCAGCCTATATGCACGACCCCGATCCGGAGAATATTTTAAGTCAGTTCTCCCAAAGGGATGAGGTTTTTGTGCAGGCAGACTATTTTTCTATAGCACTTAATACCTACAACGATGGAATTAACGAGACTCGATTCTATGTTACCAGTGCCGGGACCATTGGCGATGCCAGACGGAGTTTGAATAATTTCGATTTTGGATATAACGTTGTCTTCGAATGTAAGACTTCCAGAGATGAAAATGGTTGGTATGCCGAATTTAAGATCCCTTATAACGCGCTTCGGTTCCCTGAAGTCGAGGTACAGGATTGGAGTGTTAATTTCTATCGCCGCCTCGTTGGCAAGAACGAGACTCACACCTGGAATTTCATTGAAAACTCGGTGGGAAATGCAACACAGTATAACGGCCTGGTGAGCGGAGTTAAGTATATAGATCCTCCTGTACGATTAACTTTCTTTCCATTCGCCCAGGGTGTGGTCTCTAATTTCGA
Organism: Flavobacterium sp.; assembly: GCA_008501705.1. Classification (GTDB taxonomy): domain Bacteria; phylum Bacteroidota; class Bacteroidia; order Flavobacteriales; family Flavobacteriaceae; genus Pukyongia. The sequence continues at coordinate 5,565 of QQUG01000044.1, read as the reverse complement.
CGGTGAGACCGATACAGATTTCAGTGCGGGCATGGACCTGAAATACGGTCTTAGTGATAGTTTTACCCTGGATGCAACGCTTATTCCCGATTTTGGGCAGGTAGCCTTCGACAAGGTGCGGTTAAATCTGGGGCCTTTCGAACAGACCTTTAACGAGAACCGACAATTCTTTACCGAAGGAGTGGATCTGTTCAATAAAGGATACATCTTCTTCTCCAGACGGATAGGAAATTCGCCTTCAGGGCCCCTGGAAGATCTGGAAGAAAACGAAACTTTCACACAATACCCGGAAAGAGTGAACCTGCTTAATGCACTTAAGATCTCCGGCCGTACCAAGAAGAAACTTGGTATTGGTGTACTGAACGCTATCACCGAACGAACCTTCGCCCGTGCCGAAGATACGATAACCGGTGCCAGTAGGGATGTTTTAGTAGAGCCCCTGGCGAATTACAATATTATGGTTCTGGACCAGCAGTTCAATGACAACTCGTCTGTGTCTATAATTAACAGCAACGTTACCAGGGAAGGAAGTTTCAGGGATTCTAACGTCACAGGACTGGTTTTCGATCTGGCCGACAAGGGAAATAATTTTCGCTTTTCCGGCAGAGGGATCATGAGCAATGTGAGCGAGATCGATAATAAAACTACAGGGATCAGAACCGAGTTGGACTTTTTTAGGATCAAGGGGAAATTCAGGTACAGGTTTGGGCATGACTTTGCTGATAGAGAGCTGGATATTAATGATCTGGGGCTTAATTTCACCAATAACTATAACAACTTTGTTGCCGGAGCTTCTTACCAGATCTTCGAGCCTACACCCACTTTTAATTCGTATAGTGTCTCCTTTACGGCCAGGCATCGGCGTCTGTATAAGCCGTCGGTACAAACCGGGAATAACTTCGACGTGAATTTATTTTTCGTAACCACAACCAGGTTTGCCTTCGGTGGTAATTTCGGTTATAATACTAAAAATGACGATTATTTCGAGCCGCGCCTGGAAGGCAGATTTGTAACCTTTAGCTCTAATTTAGGTGGGAATATCTGGTGTTCTTCAGACTATAGAAAGAAATTTGCCTACGATCTCAATGTAGGGCATAGAACCTGGTTCGACGATCCGCAGATAAGCTGGTTCTTCGACATTTCCCCAAGGTATAGGTTCTCCGACCGTTTTCTCCTGGTGCTTTCTACCGAAGTTTCACTTCGGGAGGACCAGTTTGGATATATAAGCGACGATGGCATCGACGTGTTTATGGGTCAGCGGGATATCACCAATTTAGAAAATGAGATAACCGCTAGTTTTAATTTCGATCCGTATAAGGCTTTGGACCTCCGATTTCGAAATTTCTGGAGTACAGCCGATTACAGTGATAATATATTCTTTGTTCTGAATGAAGACGGCAGTCGCAGTGAAATTGATTATGACACCAGCGAGAACAACCCGAACAGAAATTTCAATATCTGGAACCTGGATCTAAGTTTCCGATGGCGCTTTGCCCCGGGGAGTGAGGCTACCCTCCTCTACCGTAACCGGATCTTCAACCTGGATGAGCAGTCTACCTTAGATTACGGGCAAAGCCTGGACAATCTTTTTGCCCAGCCTAAACAAAATACCGTGTCCCTTCGAATAACCTATTTCGTGGATTATAACAATGTGAAAGGGCTATTTAAGAAAAGATCTTAGTGAAGAATTTCAATTGTAACTATTGTTAGAAAGCTGTACATTCACTTCAATTTTTTAAGCAAAATTCATGATCGAAGCCAGGAACATTCATAAGTATTACGATAACCTACATGTATTGAAAGGAGTAGATATATCGATTGCCGCTGGTGAGATCGTATCTATTGTAGGAGCCTCCGGGGCGGGTAAAACAACCTTGCTTCAAATACTGGGAACCCTGGATAAAGCGAATGAAGGTACTTTAAACATAAACAATACCAATATATCCAGCTTGAGCAGGAAAGAACTGGCGAAATTTAGAAATTCCTCCCTCGGATTCATTTTTCAGTTCCATCAATTATTACCCGAATTCAGCGCCCTGGAAAATGTTTGTATTCCCGCCTTTATAAAGAAAACACCCAAGGCTGAAGCCAGCCGCAGGGCCTGGGAGCTTCTGGAATTTCTCGGCTTAAAGGACAGAGGACATCACAAGCCAAATGAACTGTCCGGAGGTGAGCAACAACGGGTAGCCGTAGCAAGGGCACTGATCAACAATCCACAGATCATCCTGGCAGATGAGCCCAGCGGTAACCTGGATACAGAAAGTGCCGAGAACCTTCATAACCTCTTCTTTAAGCTTCGCGATGAATTTGGGCAAACCTTTGTGATCGTTACCCATAATGAGGAACTTGCCGCCATGGCCGATAGAAAGTTTGTGATGCAGGACGGTAAAATTATCAGTTAGATGAAGCCCGAGGCCCTGAAAGAATTTCTGGACGAAAAAGCTTTCCAATACAATCAACCCGAATTTTTAGAGAGCGATCCCATACAAATTCCGCACAGATTCAGTAAAAAAGAAGATATAGAGATAGCGGCTTTCTTAACAGCAAGTATTGCTTGGGGAAACCGAAAAAGCATCATCACAAACGCCTCGAAACTAATGTCGCTGCTGGATGAGAGTCCGTATGAATTCATTATGAACATGGGGCAAGATGATATGAAGCGATTCTCAGGTTTTGTACACCGAACCTTCAGTGCAGTGGATCTGGAATATTTTCTGAAGGCAATTCAGAATATTTACAACAAACACGGAGGACTGGAAACAGTTTTCACCAGGAATGCCAAAGCAGATTCCCTGCAACCAGCCATTCATGAATTTAGAAAGATCTTTTTCGAATTGGATCATTTAGCTCGCACCGAAAAACATGTGAGTGACCCTATGAAGAATTCTGCCGCCAAACGAATCAATATGTTCTTGAGATGGATGGTCCGTCCCGGAGATACCGGTGTGGATTTCGGTTTATGGAAATCCCTCAAACCTTCACAGCTCTCCTGCCCTCTTGATGTGCATTCTGGGAATGTGGCCCGTAAGCTGGAATTGCTGAAACGAAAACAGAATGATGCAAAAGCCTTGAACGAATTGGATACAGCGCTACGTTACCTCGATCCTGTTGATCCTGTCAAGTACGATTTCGCTCTTTTCGGATTGGGTGTTTTCGAGAAATTTTAACATTTTTCATCACATATTTGAGCAAAAACGTGTATTTCGTCGATAAAATATAACTTTTGTCTTATTAATTTTGTTTTTTAAGTAAGTATTTTCCTATATTTCGTCCCTAATCCCAAAAAACAACAACATGAAATTAAAATTTACTTTTGTACTTGTATCCTTGTTAGTCCTTGCGGCTTGCAGTCCGGAAAATGAAGAATACCCAGTCGATAACTCTTCAAATCTAATTATTGAAATTGGCGGTGGTACTTCTCCAGATCCAACCAGTAGTTCGTACCAGACCGACCTAATGGCCGGGCAACACATATATTCGGGTATTGTAAATGTAGAAGTAGTAGATGACAATGTTGTGGTATCGTACACTTCCGAAAATGACTGGGAGATCGTTGAAACTCATCTGTATGTAGGCGACCTGAACCAATTACCTACTACCGGTAGTGGAAATCCAAAAATAGGACACTTCCCCTACAAAGATGATCATCCTGCAGGAACTGTGAACGTAGAATATGTAGGACCGGGTATTTCGGCAGGCGAATGTGTTTATGTGGCAGCACATGCTGTTGTGGTAAATACAGTAACCGGCGATGAAGAAACAGCATGGGGCGCAGGTGTACCCATAGGCGGGAACAGCTGGGCAATGACATTCGAGTATTGTTATTAAATCATACCCGATTTTAAACTATGTAAACTTGGTAAAGCCGCATTTTTGCGGCTTTTTTTACTTTACACGGCTAATTCTCAACCCGTTCTACCGTAGAAGTAATAAATTCTGTTATATTTACTAAAACCATTGCAACTGCTAATGGTTGCACCTAACTTAGTGAATAGAAATATTGATCAAGCCGGCCATACCTTCCAACGAGAGAGAACGTATAGAAGCGCTGCGAAGTTACAATATCCTTTACTCCAAAAAGGAGGAAGAATATGACCAGATAACAGAATTGGCAGCTCATATCACCGATATGCCTGTATCTCTCATCTCTCTGGTAGACAAGGAAGAAGTTTGGTTTAAGTCGGCTCACGGCCTTGATATAACCTCCAGTAGCCGCGACGTATCATTTTGTAGCTATGCAATTGGTACTGAAGATCATTTCCTGATCCTTGAGAACTTAAAGGATCATCCCGATTTTACCGATCATCCTTACGTAATATCCAGTAAAAATCCCATTCAATTCTACGCAGGTTTCTGCCTTCTGGATTCTAATGGTTATGCATTGGGCACACTCTGCGTGATCGATCACAAGCCAAACCAACTTTCAGAAAAACAAATAAAAGCATTGAAGGTGCTGGCCAAACAAGTAGTAATGCTCATCGAGCTAAATAAGCGAAATAGCGAATTGCATGAAATTCAGGAAGAATTAAAGGAAAAGAACGACGATCTAAAAGATTTTGCGGGCAGGGTTTCTCATGACATGAAGATGCCCCTTGCCAATATGATCGTAACCGCAGACATCCTGAAGGGTAAATTTGCAGCCCAGATAGACCCGGAGGCTATGAAATACCTGGATTATCTGAAAGATTCGGCATTCTCATTAAGCGACTATATCTCTGGGATGCTAAACCACTATGAGAGTGATAGCATTGCCCAACAACACGAAGAGGACTTCGATCTGCACCATCTGCTGGAAGAGATCGTGGAATTGCTCAACATCGATAATCAATGTGAGATCAATTTCCCTGAAATAAGCTTCGAACTGAACTGCAACCGTGCGGCCCTGGAACAAATCTTCCTCAACCTTATTGGTAACAGTTTAAAATACAACGATAAGGAGATAATTGTAATAAATGTCAACTGTGAAAAATTGGATGGTTACTACCATTTCACCATTACGGATAACGGTATAGGCATCCCGGCCGATAAAATGGACAGTATATTCGAACTCTTTTCTATCGTTGGAAACCTGGACAGGCAGGGAAAGAAGGGTAACGGAATTGGATTATCCACGGTAAAGAAATTGGTGGAAAAGCTTGGCGGCACCATTAGTGTTGAATCTCAATTAGGTAAAGGAACCAGTTTTCATTTTTCAATCAAGGGAAATTAGCATCATCTTAACATGGGGGATATACCCGTTTATTCAAAGCATTTTATATCTTTGACAAATATTTATCGGAATGCAGTTTAAACACCCCGAAGTACTTTACGCACTCTTCTTACTGCTCATCCCTATTCTCATTCATTTATTTCAATTGCGGCGCTTTCAGAAAGTGGACTTCACCAATGTTGCATTTCTGAAAAAAGTTACCATACAAACCCGAAAGAGCTCCCAATTAAAGAAATGGCTTACCCTGCTCCTCCGCTTACTCGCCTTAGCTTGTATTATTCTGGCTTTCGCACAGCCTTTTACCGCTTCTGTAAGTGCTCTCAACACCGAGAAGGAAACCGTACTCTATATCGATA